>NZ_JBIVEG010000033.1:0-72499 GCF_044747545.1 Streptomyces sp. NPDC090077 | reverse complement strand
TAGCGACGCGACGAAGGAGCGCCCTTGACAGGCCGGCACGAACCGGAAGGACGATGGGACTGACGGGAAGCCCCCAACCAGCTCTGATCCGGTCCAAGGGGCTACCGCCCCCAGCCGACCCACCCGCACCCCGGGAGGCGGGTGGGCAGGCGCCGACCGACCGGCGGGGGTCGAGGGGGAGATAGCGGGCCCCGCCCGGAGCCCCCAGAACCCCCGTACGCGCCGCCTTCGCCGCGCGCCTACCATGGCCGCAGCTGACGACGAGCGGGGGGCGGGGCATGAGGACAGTGGCGCGGGTAGGGGTCGGGGTGGCCGTGGTGGCGCTGGTCGGCGGGGGTGTGTACGCCGTGCCGCGGCTGCTGGGGGACGGCGCGGACGCCGCGGCCGAGCAGCGGCTCGCGGGGAAGCCGGGGACCGGCAAGGCCGCGCCGGCCGGGACGCCGTTCACGCTGGTGGCGACCGGTGACATCATCCCGTACCCGTCGATCATCCAGCGCGCGGCGGACGACGCGGGCGGCAAGGCCGGCGAGTACGACTTCCGGAAGATACTCGCGGGCGTCAAGCCCATCGTGTCCGCCGCCGACCTGGCGATATGCCACCACGAGATACCGTACGGCCGGCCCGGCGGCCCCTACACCGGATATCCCGCCTTCAAGGCTCCGCACCAGCTGGCCGACGCCCTCAAGGACGCCGGGTACGACAGCTGCTCCACCGCTTCGAACCACACCCTCGACGACGGCTACGACGGCCTCGTCCGCACGCTCGACCACCTCGACCGGGTCGGTCTGAAGCACGTCGGCTCGGCGCGCAGCGCCGAGGAGGCCAAGGCTCCGGCGCTGCTCTCGGCCGGCGGCGCGAAGGTCGCCCAGTTGGACTACACGTACGGGACGAACGGCATACCGGTCCCGGCGGGCAAGCCCTGGTCCGTCAACCTGATCGACCAGGCCCGGATCATCGCCGACGCCCGCGCGGCGCGGGCGGCCGGCGCGAACGTCGTCCTCCTCAGCGTCCACTGGGGCACCGAGTGGCAGACGGCGCCCGACCAGCAGCAGAAGGACCTGGCGCAGGCGCTGACCGCCTCGCGCGGGGCGGACGGCCTCCCCGACATCGATCTGGTCCTCGGTACGCACAACCACGTGCCCCAGCCGTACGAGAAGATCAACGGCACCTGGGTGGTGTTCGGGATGGGCGATCAGATCGCGAGCTTCTACGAGCCGGAGAAGGCCCGGGGCAACATGTCCTCGATCCCCCGGTTCACCTTCGCCCCGTTGGCGAAGAACAGCGGCCGCTGGGAGGTGGTGAAGGCCGAGTACCTGACGCAGTTCTCGGACATGAAGCCGCCGTTCCGGGTCGTCTGTGCCTCCTGTACGCCGGACCGTGCCGACTACGCCAAGGTCGACAAGGAGGTCACGGCGGCCGTCACTTCGCGCGGGGCCGTCGGCCAGGGGCTGGAGCGCGCCACCCGCTGAGGGGTCCGTACCGTCACTGGGTGCGGCCGCGGCGGGTCACGACGAGGGCGCCCGCGCCGATGCCGAGCAGGAGGAGTGCGCCGCCCGCGACGTACGGGGTGACCGAGCCGGCGCCGGTCTCGGCGAGGTTGGCCTGGGTGGTGGTCGGGGTGGTCTTGGTGCCCTGGGCCGCGGTCTGCGGCTTGACGTCGGGCTGGGCCGCGGGCTTGGTGTCGGGCTTGGCCTCCGGCTTGGCTTCCTTGGGGGCTTCGCAGTGGGCTTCCGCGAGGACGATCTCGCCGTCGACCTCGGCCACGTTCAGGTCGAGGGGGTTGACCGACACCTTCAGGCGCAGCGCGGCCGCGGCGGCGGTGGTGGAGGTGGTCTGCGTACCGGAGAGCTCCAGGGAGACGGATCCGACGCCGGGGACGTCGAGCTTGGTGGCGGGGCCGCCGGCGGTGAGGGTGACCTTCTTGCCGAGGGCGGTGACGGTGCCGAGGACGTTCGAGGTGGCGACGGGCTTCTTGCCCGCTGCGCAGACGGCCTTGGAGGTGACCTTCTCGACCTCGATGAGGGAGAGCAGGGGCAGGCCGGGGACGTGCACCTTGGCGTGGGCGAGGTTCGATTCGGCCTGGGCGCCGTTCTTGTCGGCGGTCGCCTTGGCGGTGGCGACGTCGGCCTTCAGGACGCTGACGGGCCGGCCCTGTTCGGCTCCGTCGAGGGTGACGGTGAGGGCCGTCTTCTCGGCGGTGGCGGGGGCGGTGACCTCGTTCAGGGTGGCCTTCAGCGGGACGTGCACGGCCTTGTTGAGCAGGCCCACGTCCAGTCCGGCACGCAGGACGACGGCTCCGGACGTTCCCTCGCTCCCGGCGCCGCCGCCCGTGGCGAGGGCGGGCGGCGCGGTGAGCAGGGCTACCGCCCCCGTGGCGAGCAGAACGGCCGCGGGCATGCGGAAGGTGTTGCTGTTCAAGATGGTGGAACCCCCGGGGAGATGGGCGCCGTGGGGCGCCAATGGGGGACATCGCGCACGCCGACGGCTTCGACGTTCGAAATCCTTACGCACGGAGGGTGAATGGTCAGCGACCCGGTGTGAGTTCACTCCAAAGGGTGGAATCCATTCATTTATTCGATTCTTCGCGCCACACCTGACACAGCAGTACCTGCAGTCATGGGTTTCCCGTTGCTCCACAGCGCGGCCGATGAGTTTGCGGCTCCCGGTCGGTCCAAGCTCGTGACACCTAGGAAAGGACGCGTCATGTCGGAGCTTCTCGTCGACTTCATCACCTCGCTCGACGGCTGTGCATCGGGAGAGGGCTGGCCCGGCTTCTGGGGCCTGGAGGGTCCGGAGTACCTCGCGTGGCTCGGCGAGCAGCCCGAGGTCACCTACCTGATGGGAGCGAACACCTACCGCCTCATGTCGGGCTTCGCCGCGGGCGAGGTCCCGGCCGGCCAGGACGAGTTCCGGCCCGAGGAGGAGGCGTCCGTCGACGAGCTCACACGGGCGTCCAAGGTGGTGTTCTCCTCCTCGCTCACGGAGCCCCTGACGTGGGCCAACTCCACGCTCGTCCGCGGCGACGCCGTCGAGGCGGTCCGCGCGATGAAGTCGGGCGGCTCGGGGATCCTCAGCACCATCGGCAGCCTCAGCCTGTGCCGGTCCCTGCTGCGGGCCGGACTCGTCGACCGCTTCCGGGTCGTGATGTTCCCCGTGATCACCGGGGCCACGGGCGCGGAACGCATCTACGACGGCTACCCGGACGTCGCCCTGGAGATGATCGGGCACCGCACCTTCGACGGCCGCATCCAGCTGGTCGAGTACGAGCCCCGCGTGCTCGACCACCCGCCGCTCGGCGTCCCGGCATGACGCCGCCCCGTCCATCGGCCCGGACAGCCGCCGGGCCGGGGTCGGCGGGGCCGTGCGCCTCCCGGGAGTCCCCGCACGACCCACCGCACGACCCACCGCGAGGTCCGACGGCGCGGCCCACCGGCCGGCCTACGCCCGGACCACGCCGTTCACGATCACCCGGTCCGGCCGGGCCAGGACGCGTACGTCGGTCCGCGGGTCGGCGGCGTAGACGACGAGGTCGGCCGGGGCGCCCTCGGTGAGGCCGGGGCGGCCGAGCCAGGTGCGGGCCGCCCAGGCCGTCGCCGAGAGGGCGTCCAGCGGCGGGATCCCGGCCTTCACCAGCTCCGCGACCTCGGCGGCGACCAGGCCGTGCGGCAGGGAGCCGCCCGCGTCCGTGCCGACGTACACCTGGATGCCCGCGTCCCAGGCCGCCCGGACGGTGTCGTAGCGCCGCTCGTGCAGCCGGCGCATGTGCGCCGACCAGCGGGGGAACTTGGCCTCGCCGCCCGCCGCCAGCTTCGGGAAGGTCGAGATGTTGACGAGGGTCGGGACGATCGCCACGCCGCGTTCCGCGAACAGCGGGATGGTGTCCTCGGTGAGGCCGGTGGCGTGCTCGATGCAGTCGATGCCCGCCTCGACGAGGTCCCGGAGCGAGTCCTCCGCGAAGCAGTGCGCGGTGACCCGGGCGCCCAGCCGGTGGGCCTCGGCGATGGCGGCCTCCACCTCGGCGCGCGGCCAGCAGGCCGTCAGGTCGCCGGCGTCGCGGTCGATCCAGTCGCCGACGAGCTTGACCCAGCCGTCGCCGCGCCGGGCCTCCCGGGCCACGTACTCGACGAGCTGCGGGGGCTCGATCTCGTGGGCGTAGTTGCGGATGTAGCGGCGGGTCCGGGCGATGTGCCGGCCCGCCCTGACGATCTTCGGGAGGTCTTCCCGGTCGTCGATCCAGCGGGTGTCGGAGGGGGACCCGGCGTCGCGGATGAGGAGGGTGCCGGCGTCCCGGTCGGTGAGGGCCTGCGCCTCGGCCGTCCCGGCGTCGACCGGGCCGTGGGCGTCGAGGCCGACGTGGCAGTGCGCGTCGACCAGGCCGGGCAGGGCCCATCCGGTGACCGTGGTGACCTCGCGGGCGGCGGTCGGCCGCTCGTAGGAGATCCGTCCGCCGACGACCCACAGTTCGTCGCGCACCTCGTGGGGCCCGACGAGTACGCGCCCCTTCACATGGAGCACACCGTTGTGATCACTCATGTCCGCACTGTACGTGCGCGCTGGGTAGGCTCGGCCGGTAACCCCGGACGAAGAGAGCACCGACGTGACCCACCCCCTGCTGGACCTCCCGCCGCTGACCGCCGAGCACTTCGCGTCGATCGAGCGGGGGGTGGCGCGGCTGCTGGACACCCGGCACGACGTGGTGGTCACCCAGGGCGAGGCGCTGCTCCCGCTGGAGGGGTGCATCCGCTCGGGGGCGCGGCCGGGTTCGACGGCGCTGAACGTCGTCACCGGGCCGTACGGGACCACGTTCGGCAACTGGCTGCGCGACGCCGGGGCGAACGTGGTGGACCTGGCGGTTCCGTTCGACACGGCGGTCGGCGGCGAGCAGGTGGCCCGCGCGCTGGCGGAACACCCGGAGATCGACTTCGTGTCGCTGGTGCACGCCGAGGCGGCCACCGGGAACACCAATCCGGTCGCGGAGATCGGCGAGGCGGTGCGGGCGCACGGGGCGCTGTTCATGCTGGACGCGGTGGCGTCGGTGGGCGCGGAGCCGCTGCTGCCGGACGCGTGGGGCGTGGACCTGTGCGTGATCGGCGCGCAGAAGGCGATGGGCGGTCCGGCGGGGGTCTCGGCGGTGTCGGTGAGCGACCGGGCCTGGGAGCGGTTCGCGGCGAACCCGGCGGCGCCGCGCCGCTCGTACCTGTCGCTGCTGGACTGGAAGGAGCGCTGGATCGACGGCGGCCGCAAGGCGCTGCTCCACGCGCCCGCGCAGCTGGAGATGCTGGCGCTGGAGGCCTGCCTGGAGCGGATCGGGGCGGAGGGTCTGCCGGGTGTGCTGGAGCGGCACGCCGCGGCCGCCCGGGCCACCCGGGCGGGCGCGGCGGCGCTGGGTGTCGCCCCGTGGGTCGGCGACCCCGCGCAGGCCGCTCCAGTGGCGACGACGCTGCGGGTCGCGGACGCCTCGCTGGTGGTGGCGAAGGCCCTGGCGCTGGATCCGGCGGCCCCGCTCGCGGCGGGCGGCGGGGCGCTGGCCGGGGAGATGGTCCGGGTCAACCACTACGGTGCGGCGGCGTCGCCGGAGGCGGTCGGGGCGGCGCTGGGGGCGCTGGCCCGAGCCCTGGGCGCCGATCCGGCGCCGGCCCTGGCCGCGGCTTCGGCGGCCTGGGCGTAGCTCCCGGTTCCGCCGGCCGGGCCCCGGGCGGAGTGCGTCAGCCGGCCAGTACGTCCAGCAGCCGGTCCACGTCCGCCTCGGTGTTGTAGAGGTGGAAGGAGGCCCGCAGGGCTCCGTCGCGGGCGGAGGTGTGGATCCCGGCGGCGGCCAGGTCGGGCTGCCGGTGGGCCAGGCCCGGTACCGAGACGAGCGCGGCGTCGCCGGGGACGGGCGCGTGGCCGAGGCGGGCGAGCCCCTCGCGGTAGCGGGCGGCGAGGGCGGTGTCGTGGGCGTGGACGGCGTCGACGCCGACCCGCTCCAGCAGTGCCAGTGAGGGCGCGGCGGCGTGGTAGGGGAGGAAGGCCGCGGACTCGTCGAAGCGGCGGGCGTCCGCGGCGAGTTGCCGCATGGGGCCGTAGACGGCGTCCCACTTGGACTCGGCGGCCACCCAGCCGGCGTGCAGCGGGGTCAGTCCGGGCTGGGCCTCTTCGGAGACCGTCAGGTAGGAGGCGCCGCGGCCGCCGAGCAGCCACTTGTAGCCGCCGGTGACGGTGTACTCGTACGGCGAGGCGTCGAAGGGCAGCCAGCCGGCGGCCTGGGTGGCGTCCACGAGCATCCGCGCCCCGTGCGCGGCGGTCGCCGTGCGGACTGCGGCGAGGTCCGCGGTCCTGCCGTCGGCGGACTGGACGGCGCTGAGGGCGACGAGGGCGGTGCCGGGGCGGACGGCTTCGGCGAGGGATTCCAGCGGGGCGAAGCGGACCTTGAGGTCGCCGCGGAGCACGAAGGGGTTCATGACGGAGGCGAAGTCGCGCTCGGGCACGAGGACTTCGGCGCCGGTGGGCAGGGAGGCCGCGATCAGGCCCACGTGGACGGCGACGGACGAGCCGACGGCGACGCGCCGCGGGTCGACCGACACGAGGCGGGCGAAGGTGGCCCGGACCTGCTCGACGACGCCGAAGTCGCCGGATCCCGCGGGCAGTCCGGCGCCCGCCGCCTCGGCCAGCTCCCGCACCGCGGCGACGGAGGCCGTCGGGAGCACTCCGGCGCCCGCGGTGTTGAGGTAGGTGGTGGAGTGCGCGAACTCGGCGGCGCACACGCGGGACACGTGGGAGAGCGGAAGATCCATGCCGTCCACTCTGCGCGGACAGGATCTAAAAGTCCATTGCCTGTTTTTACTTACATCATCAAAGCATCGCTTATGGAGTGGTGACCGGGCGGCTCAGCTCCAGTCGATGTCGGCCAGGCTCTCCAGCGGGGTCCGGTCCTCCAGGGACTCCGGGACCACCAGGGTGTCCGCCTCGGTCATCGCGGCGGGGAAGCGCAGGTGCGCCTGGCGCTGGATCTCGGTGGCCTTGACCTGGAACACGCGGAACTCGTCCAGTTCGAGGGCCTCGGGGAGGTTGAGGTTCTGCGTGAGCAGGAAGGCCTTGCACTTGAGCGTGCCGCCGTCGGAGTAGACGAGGACCTTCCAGAACGCGCGGGGGATGCGGACGCCCTTGAAGAGGCGGTCGTCCTCCTGGAAGACGGGTCCGCCGAAGACGCTCACCCTGAGGTCGTCGACGTCGACGTCCTCGAACACGGCGTCCTCCAGCTTCCCCCAGATGCCGCCCCGCATGCTCTGGTTGAAGTCGTCCATCTGCGGGGTGATGTTGGTGTAGAAGAACGAGTCCCGGTTGGCCTTCTCCGCTTCGGCCAGCGGCCCCCAGCAGAGGTCGGCGCGGCGGGCGATGTGCCCCCGGTCGAGCCGGTTGTTCCGGCCCCGGTAGAGCTCGTTGCTGACCTGGGCGTCGGCCGGAAGGCGGGGGTCCTTGACGAACTCGATGCCCTCACGGCTGATCTTCTTGATCGCGCCACCGTCTATGTTCCAGGCCACCCAGAAGGCGAAGCGCCGCTGTCTGCTCATCGCCAGCGAGAAGTGCGTGTACGGGACCACCTCGGAGCCGTCGAGCCGGACGGCGTCGTCCTTGATCGATGGGTTGAGGGCGGGGGTGCCGATCGGCACGGCCAGGAAGCCCGGATCGTAGCCCGCCAGTGCCTCCAGGGAGCCGGTCGCGGGCCGGTCCAGGGTGACCTTCAGCTGCTCGAAGACCGCGTGCGGGAAGCAGGCGAGGGCCCGGTCCTCGGGGTCGGCGTCGCCCTCGCCGCCGAAGTGCAGCCCGGCGAGCACGTCGGTCGGCTTGCCCGTGCGCGAAGTGAACATCCAGGCGGACCCGGAGTCGCCCGGCTTGCTGATCTCGTGCCCGGGGGCGGGGTGCCTGGGGTCGGGGCCTATCTCGAAGCACTCGATCTCCTTCACCCCGACGGCCCGGCCGTAGTCCACGCGGACCTTGGCGAAGGGGCGGGTCACCATCCCGTGCGTGACGCCGGTGGTCCGGCCGCTCTTGACGACCTTGTCGTCGATCTGCGGCTCGCCCAGCTTCCTCGGGGTGACGCCGAGGCTGAGGATCTCCGTCTCGACACCGCGCTCGGTGATGGTCGACACGGCGCAGTCGCCCGCCGTGCCGAGGTGGGCGCGGCGCAGGGCGCCGAGGCGGTTGGCGGCGGTGCGGCTGTCGTCGTCCGTCCCCGGCTGTACGACCTGGTCGCCCATCCGGCCGTTCCGGCCGTTCAGCACGTGCCAGTTGCTCAGCAGGCAGGGGGCGCCGTCGTTCTTGTCGAAGACGATGCAGCCGAGGGTGCCGGCGTGCAGGTGGACGTTGCCGACGCTGACGCCCGGCCGGACCGGGTCCATGCGCTTCTGCCGGTCCGGCGTCTGCGCCTCGGGTACGACGAGGAAGTGCGGCTGGTAGCTGCGTTCGATCACGTCGGTGGGCAGCACGATGCCGCCGCCGATGTCGATGGCCGGGGGTATCTCCGCGGTGCCCAGGTCCCTCATGCCCTCCGGCTGCACCTTGCTGTCGACGGTGAACTGGAGGGTGAGTTCCTTGCTGCGCCTGCCCTTCGTCTCCTTGTAGCCGATGCCGATCGAGGAGATGTTCGGGTCCTTGAGGTAACCGGACCCGTGGGTGCGGATGTACTGCTTGGCCGAGCTGATGATCTTGTCCTGCCCGTCCGCCGGGGTGGCGGTCCGGGGAGTGGCGGGCACCCGCTTCGTGGCGGTCATCGGGGTCTCCTTCCGCAAAGGAGTCGGATCCCCGAGCTGGTTGAAACCGAAGCGAACTGACGCGCCCCCAGGCATCGCCGGGGGCCCTCCGGCGAGCATGCCGGGGCCGGCGCCGTGCGCGTGTACGTCCAGCCTACGGCGGTGCCGCGGGGCGGGCGCGCCGAGCGGCACGGGGGTGCCGCCGGGGCGTGCCGGGGCGCCCGGTACCGGAGGTACGCGGGCGCCCGGGGCGGAGGACGGGGGGCTCAGGCACCCGGGACGGCGCAGGCGCCGTCGGGCTCGCAGGCCTCGGCGCCGGGGGCCGTCTCCACGGTCTCGCGCCCGGCCCAGGCCTGCTCCAGGGCCTGGGTGAACACCTCGGCGGGCTGGCCGCCGGAGATGCCGTAGCGGCGGTCGAGGACGAAGAACGGTACGGCGTTGGCGCCCAGTTCGGCCGCCTCGCGCTCGTCGGCCCGGACCCGGTCCGCGTAGGCGGACTCGTCGGCGAGGACCTCGCGGGCCTCCGTCTCGTCCAGTCCGGCCTCGACGGCCAGGGCGAGCAGCACCTCGGGGTCGAAGACGGACCGCTCCTCGGCGAAGTTGGCCCGGAAGGCGAGGTCGAGGAGCTGCTCCTGCCGGCCGCGGGCGGCGGCCAGGTGCAGCAGGCGGTGGATGTCGAAGGTGTTGCCGTGGTCGCGGCCGTCGGTGCGGTACTCCAGCCCCTCGGCGCGGGCGCTGGCGGCGACGTGCTCCTCCATCGCGCGGGCCTCGTCGAGGGTGCGGCCGTACTTGCGGGCGAGCATCTCCAGGACGGGGGCGGTGACGCCCTTGGCGCCGTTCGGGTCCAGCTCGAAGGACCGGAAGACGACCTCCACCTCGTCGCGGTGCGCGAACCCGGCCAGACCCTTGGCGAACCGGGCCTTTCCGATATAGCACCAGGGGCAGGCGATATCGGACCAAATTTCGACGCGCATGTTCCTTCTTCTCTCCGGGTACGACTGAACGGTTTCCGGTTCAACCATCCGGAGGTACGGTCTCATTCCCCGGACGCCGGACCGACCTCCAGCCAGAGCGTGCGGTGGGAACCCGCGGGGGTACCGGCCGGGTCGGGGCGCCAGCCGTGGGAGGCGTAGAAGGCCTGGGCGCGCAGGTTGTGCTCGTACACCTCCAGGCGGACCCGCTCGACGCCGGCCCGCCGCCAGGCGTCGAGGCACGCCGCGTGCAGGGCGGCTCCGGTGCCCCGGCGCCAGTGGTCGGGGTCCACGTGGAGCTGGGTGAGGGTGGTCACGCCGTCGGCGGTGTGGAAGGCCGCCACTCCGGTGACCCGGCCGTCCCGTTCGGCGCACAGCACCTGTCCCTGCGCCGCCGGGCGGGCCACCGCCCGCGACCAGCCCTCGCGGGCGCGCGCCGACTCGGTCTCACCCGCGTAGGCCTCCTCGGGGACGCGGCCACGGTAGTAGGTGGCCCTGGCCCGGGTGTGCAGGGCGGCGATGGCGTCGAGGTCGCTGGTGCGCGCGGTCCGGATCATGGGAAGGGGAACGCGCCGGGAACCGGGTCGGTTCCCGGCGCGTGGGCCCCGGACGTACGGCGGCTACTTCTTCAGCCACGCCGCCATCATCTTCTGGGCGATCGGCGCGGCCAGCTTGCCGCCGCCGATCTCGGAACGGTCGGTGTCCGAGTTCTCGATCATCACGGCGACGGCGATCTGCTTGCCGCCCGCCTTGGCGTACGAGGTGAACCAGGCCAGCGGCGGGATGTTGTTGTTGACGCCGCGCTGGGCCGTACCGGTCTTGCCGCCCACCTCGGCGCCCGCGACCTGGGCGGGCTTGCCGCCGCCCTCGGTGGCCACCGTGCGCATGGCGTCCTGGAGCATCGAGGCCGTCTTCGGGCTGATCACCTGCTCCGTCTTCGGGTCCTTGAAGTCCTCCAGGACGTTGCCGTCGGCGTCGGTGACCGTGGAGACCATGTGCGGAGCGACGAGCTTGCCGCCGTTCTCGATCGCGGCGGTCACCATGGCCATCTGGAGCGGGGTGGCCTGCACGTCGAACTGGCCGATACCCGTCTGTGCGACCTGGTCGACCGACAGCTTCTTCGTGGGGTACTTGCTCGGTGGGTTGGTGCGGACCGGGGTGTCGATCTGCGTGTTGAAGCCGAGCTTCTCCGCCATCGCCCGCATCTTGTCCTGGCCGAGCTTGGAGGCGAGGTCCGCGAAGACGTTGTTGCAGGACAGCTTGAGGGCGGTGCGGGCCGAGACGTTGTTGCAGGCCTCGTCGCCCGCCTCGCTGGGCAGCTTGGTGCGGGTCCCGGGGATCGTGTACGCGCCCTGCACGCCCGTCGGCGTGTCGATGCTGGTCACGAGGCCGTTCTCGATGGCGGCGGCGAGGGTGACCAGCTTGAAGGTGGAGCCGGGCGCCTGCGGCTTGCGCAGGGCCACGTTCTCCATGGCCTTGCCCTTGTCGGCGGACAGCTCGTCCCAGGCGGCCTTGTCGTTGGCGCCGGTGATCCGGCCGGGGTCGTAGGACGGGTTGTTGACCACGGCGAGGATCTGGCCCGTCGCCGGGTCGATGGCCACGGCCGCGCCCTGCTTGCCGTTCAGGGCGTCGTAGGCGGCCTTCTGCACGCCCTTGTCGATGGTGGTGAGGACGTTGCCCGGGTCGGCACGCTTGTTGGTGAGCATGTCCATCACCGTCTTCAGCCGGGTGTCCGAGCCGTTGAGGACGTTCTTGTAGACGCCCTCCAGCAGCGTCGTGCCGTAGGCCTGGGAGCTGTAGCCGGTGATGGGGGCGTACAGCGGGCCGTCCACGTAGGTCCGCTTGTACCCGAAGTCCTTGCCGCCCGTCTTCGTGGAGCCGGTGATCGCCTCACCGCCCACGATGATGTTCCCCAACGGGTTCTCGTACTGCCCGATGAGGTTGCGCCGGTTGTTCTTGTCGTCTGCGAGGGCCTGGCCTTGGTACGCCTGCACCCAGGTGACCCGCACCATGAGGGCCAGCACCAGAAGCAGACAGAAGACCGACGCACGCCTGATCGTCTTGTTCATCCCCCAGAAGGACGTACCAGCGGCCGCAGCCGTTCCGCTCTGCCCCGATTGTGGCGGGGTTCTCAGGCTTTCTTCATGAGGAAGCCTCCCTCGTAGGCGGCTATGACGGCCTGGGTGCGGTCCCGGGAGCCGGTTTTGGCGAGGACCGCGGCCACGTGGGTCTTGACCGTCTGCGGGCCCACGCCGAGGTGCTCGCTCACCTCCTGGTTGGACAGTCCGGTGGCCATCAGGCGCAGGACGTCGGCCTCCCGGTCGGTGAGCCGGGCCGCCCAGGCGGGGGCCGCGGGCGGGGCGGCCGCCGTGTGGGCGGCGGCCAGGGCGCGGACCGCCGCCGGGAACAGCAGCGAGTCCCCCCGGGCGACGAGGCGGACCGCGCCGATCAGCTCGTCGGGGTCGGCCCGCTTGAGGAGGAACCCCGAGGCACCGGCGCGCAGCGCGTCGTAGACGTAGGAGTCGTTCTCGAAGGTGGTGACGACGACGATCCGCGGCGGGTCGGGCAGGGTGCGCAGGATCTGCTCGGTGGCCCGGATGCCGTCGATCTCCGGCATGCGGACGTCCATCAGCACCACGTCGGGGGCCAGGGAGCGGACCAGCGGGACGGCCTCGGCGCCCGTGGCCGCCTCGCCGACCACCTCCATGTCGGGTTCCGCGTCGAGGATGACCCGCAGGGCGGTGCGGACCATCCGCTCGTCGTCGGCGACGACGATGCGCAGCGGCGGACGGCTCATCGCCCGCCTCCGTCGGCGGTGACGGCGGCGGTCGCGGTGGCGGGGCCGAGGGGCAGGACCGCGCGCAGCCGCCAGCGGCCCTCGTGCGGGCCGGCCTCGACGCGGCCGCCGAGCAGGGCGGCCCGCTCGGCGGTGCCGCGCAGTCCGCGGCCCCCCGTGGTGCGCCGCCCCTCGCCCTCGGGGTCCGACGGGGGCCGGGCGGGCGGGTTGGTCATGGTGATCTCCAGTTCGCGGTGGCCGTCGGGTGTGTGGACGCGGATCAGCAGGGCTACGGGGCCCAGGCCGTGGCGCAGGGCGTTGCTCAGGCCCTCCTGGACGATGCGGTAGGCCTCGCGGGAGGCGATGGCCGGGAGCTGCGCCCAGTCCCCGGCCGGGCCGGGATCCTGCTGCACGGTGACGGTGGTGCCGCCGGCCCGGGTCCGGGCCAGCAGCCCGTCGAGGTCGGTGGCGAGGGTCGGGGCGGGCGCGGCGTCGGCCCGGGCGGGGTCCCCGTCGCGCAGCAGGCCGAGCACCATGTCGAGCTCGCCGACCGTGCGCCGGGTGGTCTCCTCGATCGCGGCGAGCGCCTCCCGCACGAACTCCGGGTCGCGGTCGAGGACCCGCCGGGCCGCGACCGCCTGGAGGGTGACGGCGCTCAGGGCGTGGCCCACGGCGTCGTGCAGCTCCCGGGCCAGCCGGTTGCGGACGGCGAGGTCGGCGGCCCGTTCCTCCGCGGCGGCCAGCCGGTCCGCCGCGGTCGGCCCGAGGAGCACGGGTGCGAGCCGGGCCAGCAGCGCCCCCGCAGCGGCGGAGCTCACGACGACCAGGGCCAACAGCCCCACCCCGAGGAACGGGGCGACGTACGGGCTCGCGTGGCTGCTGAGCCAGCCCTCCCCGAGGGACGCCCGGCGCAGGGTGGCGGAGAACGGCACCAGGAGCAGCACCAGCGCCATGGGCGTCGCCGCGAGGGTCATCCCGCTGATCACCGCCCCGACGCCCAGGTGCAGGGTCCACCAGGCGGAGGCCCGCCACCGTGAGCCCCACGAGCGGGCGGGCCCGTCGGCCAGCCGCTCCCCCGGCACCCCGGACAGGGCCCGCACGGCCGTCACCGACAGCGGCCGGACCAGCCCGAGCAGCCCGGTGACGGCGGCCAGCGGCAGCGCGGCCGCGTAGGCGGCGAGGGTCAGCGGCAGGGAGGAGAACACGTTGCCCCGGCCGGCCGCGACGCCCACGCACACCTGGCTGAGCAGGAAGTACGGCATCAGCAGGGCGCCGCCGAGTATCAGGTGCACCCAGCGCAGCCGGGCCCGTGCCCCCAGTGCGGCCCCGCCCAGCCGGCGCACCGCCCCCGTCCCGCTCATGTCCCGCCCCCGTTCGTCTCCGTGGCCCCGTGGCCCCTGTGCCCCCGTGGCCCGCGTCAGTCCTCCCGGCGGGAGTGGATGTGGCGGACGAGGACAGCCGCCGCGAGCAGGCCGGTGATCATCTGGCCAGCGTAGGTCAGGCCGGTGACGGCGGTGGCCCGTTCGTCCGTCCCGAAGTTCGCTCCGGCGGAGGCGGCCAGCATCCACGCCCCCCAGCTCAGCGTGGCCGCCGAGCCGGTCCAGGTGAGGGCCAGCGGCCACCGCGCCGGCCGCGCACCGCCCCGGGCCAGGAGCAGCGCCCCCGCCCCCGAGGCGAACGCGCATATCGCGTGGGCCCCGAACACCACGGCCGTCTCCACCGAGTAGGACTCCACCTGCCGGGCGGGCAGCCCGGCGCTGCCGCCGAAGGCCCAGTACAGCTGTGCGGCGCCCGCCACGAGGCCCGCCAGCGCAGCGGCTCCTGCCACCACCCCCGTGGGAGACGGGAGCCGCTGCCCGGCCGCGCCCAGCCGGCGTCCGCCCCAGCGCTCCCGCGCATAGGACACGAACAGTCCGGCCAGGGCGATGCCCTGGATGATGAAGCCGGTGTAGACGACGACGAACACCCAGGAGTCGAGGAAGGGTTGCCGGCCCGCCTGCGCGGCTGCCGCGGTGCCCAGGCCCAGGGCCTTGACGAGGGCCTGGGCCGGGAAGCCCAGGACGATCGGGGTGAGCAGCCCGGTGGCGACGTAGGCGGGCACCGTCAGGAGCCATCCCGGGACCCGTCTCCCCCAGGGCCTGGTGAGCGCCAGGACGAGCACGATGACGCTCGCGTCCATGGCCACCGTCACCGCGTTGGCCACGGCGAGGAACGGGCCGCCCTCCAGCAGGATGCTGCCGTCCGGTATCCCGATGTGGCTCCCGGCCAGCCAGGCGGCCTTGAGGCTCAGGTAGGGCACGGTGGCGGTGATCGCCACCGCCCGCAGGACCCGCCGCCCGGCCCCGGGGCGCGGGGAGGGGGTGCCGGTAGTGCCGGTGGTGTCGGTCGGCCGGTTCGCGTGGACTGCCCGTGTCGTCGTCATGCCCCCACGGTCGCCCGTGCCGGCCCCCCGCCACCTCCCCCGCGAAGGTGAACCGCCTCCCCCGCACGGGGGAGGCGGTCCGCCGACGGGCCGTCACATGCGCCGGGTCACGACCGACAGCCGGTCCCGCGCCTCGAACAACGCCGCCTTGATGGCCCGCTCGTGCTCGTCCGTCAGCCGCGCCACCGGCACCGAGCAGCTCACCGCGTCGCGGGCCGGCGTCCGGTACGGGATCGCCACGCCGAAGCAGCGCAGGCCGAGCGTGTTCTCCTCCCGGTCCACCGCGTACCCCTGCTCCCGCACCAGCGCGAGCTCCTCCACCAACTGCTCCCGGTCGGTGATGGTGTGCTCGGTGACCGCCTCCAGCCGCTTCGGCAGCAGCGCGCGCACCTCCTCGTCGGTGTGCGAGGCGAGCAGCGCCTTGCCGAGGGCGGTGGAGTGCACCGGGAGCCTGCGCCCCACCCGGGTGAAGGGCCGCAGGTAGTGCTGGGACTGGCGGGTGGCGAGGTAGACCACGTTCGTCCCGTCCAGCCGGGCCAGGTGGATGGTCTCGGTGGTGTCGTCGGAGAGCCGGTCCAGCGTGGGCCGGGCAGCCGCCACCACCTCGTCGCCGTCGATGTACGAGCTCCCGACCAGCAGGGCCCGTACGCCGATGCCGTACCGCGTGCCGGTGGCGTCGGTCTCCACCCAGCCCAGGTTCACCAGCGTGCGCAGCAGCATGTAGAGGCTGGACTTGGGCAGGGAGAGGTCGTTCTGGATGTCGGCGAGGCTGTGCAGGCCGGGCCGTGCCGCGAAGTGCTCCAGCAGCAGGACGGTGCGCACCGCGGACTTCACCGGCGGCGCCGTCACGGGGTCCCCCGGCTCGGCCGGGCCGGCCGTCTCGGCTGTCGTCATACGCCTCTTCCCCTCTGGTCGGCTCTGATCGCCTCTTGTCACCCGGTGGACGCGGAAATAGAGTCCGCAGCAGAACTGATCATTCATCCACCGGAACGGCGTTCAGAATACTGAACGGTCCAGGAGGTAGCGGGCCATGGCAGGGACACCAGTCTGGAGTGTGGACCCCCGCACCGGGAAGCAGCACGGACAGGTTGCGGTGGAGGCCACACCCGGGGACGTGGACGGGGCAGTACGGGCGGCCCACGCGGCCCGCGGCGCCCTGGCGGACGCGCCCCTGCGGGCCCGCTTCCTGCGCACCGCCGCCGAGCTCCTCGACGGGGCCGGGCCGGCCGTGGTGGAGGCGGCCGACGCGGAGACCGCGCTGGGCACCGCCCGCCTGACCGGCGAGCTGGCCCGCACCACCGGCCAGCTGCGCGCCTTCGCCGACCTGGTCGAGGAGGGCTCCCACCTCGACATCCGGATCGACCGGGCCGACCCCTCCCTCACTCCGCCCCGCCCCGAACTCCGCCGCTACAAGGTGCCGCTGGGCGTGGTCGCCGTCTACGCCGCCTCCAACTTCCCGCTGGCCTTCTCCGTGCCGGGCGGCGACACCGCGAGCGCGCTGGCCGCCGGCTGCCCGGTGGTGGTCAAGGCGCACCCCGACCACCCGGCCACCTCCGAGCTGTGCGCCTCGCTGCTGCGCCGGGCCGCGGTGGCGTGCGGGCTGCCGGAGGAACTGGTGACCGTGCTCCACGGCTTCGACGCCGGGCTGGAACTGGTCCGCCACCCCCTGGTGGCCGCCGCCGGGTTCACCGGTTCGGTCCGGGGCGGCCGGGCGCTGTTCGACGCGGCCGCCGCACGGCCGGTGCCGATCCCCTTCCACGGTGAGCTCGGCTCCCTCAACCCCGTCGTGGTCACCCCGGCGGCCGCCGCCGAGCGGGCCGAGGAGATCGGCTCGGGGCTCGCGGGCTCGGTCACCCTCGGCGTCGGCCAGTTCTGCGTCAAGCCCGGGCTGGTGCTGGTCCCCGAGGGCGCCGACGGCGACCGGCTCGCCGGCGCCCTCGCCAAGGCCCTCGGCGAGAGCGGCCCCGGGGTCCTGCTCGACCACCGGATGCGGGAGAACTTCCTGGCCGGCGTCCGGGAGCGGGCCGCCCTCCCCGGTGTCACCGCACCCGTCACCCCGGGTCCGGGCGACGGGCACACCGTCGGCGCCGGCTTCCTGAGCGTCCCGGCGGGCGCCCTGCTGTCGGACGGCGACCACGAGGTGCTGCTGGAGGAGTGCTTCGGCCCGGTGACCGTCGTGGTGCGGTACGCCGCCCAGGACGAGGCCGCCGGAGTGCTGGCCCGGCTCGACGGGAACCTGAGCGCCACCCTCCAGCTGTCGCGGGCCGAGACCGAGGGCGCGCCCGGACCGGCTTCCGCGCTGATCACGCAGGTCACGGGGCTGGCGGGGCGGATCGTGGTGAACGGCTGGCCGACCGGCGTCGCCGTGGCCCCGGCCCAGCACCACGGCGGCCCGTACCCGGCGGCCACCTCGCACTCCACCTCCGTCGGGGGTACCGCGATCGAGCGGTGGCTGCGCCCGGTGGCCTACCAGTCGGTGCCGGAGGCGCTGCTCCCGCCCGAGCTGCGCGAGGCCAACCCGCTGGGCCTGCCGCGCCGCGTGACCGGCCCCGCGTAATTGCGTTGCCGCCCCGCTCCCGGCGGGGCAGGCTGCGCTCCATGCCGAAGCCGCAGGGGTTCACGTACGAGGTGCACAGCGACCGCACCGTCCGCATCACGCACCGGGGCCGCGCCGCGGGCACCCTGCGGGGTGCCCGGGCCGACAAGTTCCTGGCCGAGGTCGAGTCCGGTGACGCGCAGCTGGTGATGGCCCGCTGGACCGGCTCCTACAAGTTCGGCAACGAGCGCACCGCCCGCGACCACCCCCGTAACCGGCGCTGAAAGATTCGGCCGAAGGGCCGAAGGTAAGGGAACGGCAAAGCGGCTCCGGTCGTTCTCCTGGCATGACCGCTATGACCCCTGGTTCCAACCTGCCGCTCGACACCGTCCGCGTGACGGTGGACGTGGCTGCCCCGGTGCGTCTCGACGTGTCGGGGCTCCTGCTCGCGGCGGACGGCAAGGTGCGCTCCGACGCCGACTTCATCTTCTACAACCAGCCCTCCGGGCCCGGTGTCAGCTACCGGTCCGGCGGAGGTTCGGCGCCGGACTCCATCACGGTGGACACCGGCGCGCTGCCGCCCGGCATCGAGCGGATCGTGGTCACGGCCAGTCCGGACGCGGCCGGGCAGACCTTCCAGGGCATCGAGCCCACCGCCACCGTGCGGGACGCGGCCGGCGGCGCGGTGATCGCCACCTTCACGCCGCCGCAGCTCGGCGCGGAGACCGCCCTGGTGGTCGTGGAGATCTACCGGCGCAACGACGTCTGGAAGGTGCGCGCGGTCGGCCAGGGGTACGCCAACGGCCTCGCGGGCATCGCCACCGACTTCGGGGTCTCCGTGGAGGAGGAGCCGGCCCCGCCCGCTGCGGCCGCGCCCGCCGCACCGGTCGCCGCGGCTCCGGTCGCACCGCCGGCGCCCGCCGCACCGCCCGCCCCCGCCGCTCCGCCCGCCGCCGGCGGCGGGAAGATCAACCTCGACAAGGGCCGGGTCAGCCTCCAGAAGAACCAGACCGTTTCCCTGGTCAAGGGCGGCCGCCCGCTGCTCTCCCAGGTCAAGATGGGCCTGGGCTGGGAGCCGGCGTACGGCGGCCGCGACATCGACCTCGACGCGTCCGTCATCGCCTACGGCCCGCAGCGCAACTTCATCGACAGCTGCTACTTCGGCAAGCTGTCCATCCTGGGCGGCGCGATCAAGCACTCGGGCGACAACCTCACCGGTGACGGTGCCGGGGACGACGAGGTGATCGTCGTCGACCTGGGCCGGATGCCCGCCGAGGCCACCGGGCTGGTCTTCACGGTGAACTCCTTCTCCGGCCAGAAGTTCACCGAGGTCGCCAAGGCCTACTGCCGGCTGATCGACGCGGCGAGCGGGGAGGAGCTGGTCCGCTTCGACCTGACCGGCGCCGAGCCGCAGACCGGGGTCATGATGGCCAAGCTCATCAGGCAGTTCTCGGGCGAATGGGAGATGACGGCCATGGGCGAGTTTGTGAAGTCCCGCACAGTGCGCGGCATGGTCAAGCCCGCGGCCCAGGCACTCTGAGCAGGTGGGCGGGCATATGCCGACACCGCGGTGCGGGCGGGCGGCCATCCGGGTGATGGATGCCACGCGTAATCCGGAGGTGGCTGTCAGTGCCCGCCCGTAGCCTTGACTCCATGCAGAACACACTCCAGCCCGCGGGTCCCGCGCGCCCGTCCGCCGCCGAGGCGAACGAGGCGATACGGCACCTCGTCGAGACCTGGGACGGGGAGTGGCCCTCGGAGGCGTACGAGTTCCTGCTCGAAGAGTGGGCAGCGGCCTCCCGCGCCGAGGAACTGGCCGCCGTCCAGTAGCCGGCGTCCCCGGGGCACAGGGGTGCCCCGGGACCGCCGCCCCGGCGCCCGCGTCAGCGCGGGGAGCGCCGCCAGGGGCCGGTGATGGCCAGCATGATGCCCGGGTCCTGGATGTTGGCGTACAGGGTGCGCCCGTCCGGGGAGAAGCAGACCCCGGTGAACTCCGAGTACTCCGGCTCCTCGGCCGTGCCGATGTTCAGCTCGTTGCGCGCCAGCGGGTAGACACGGCCCGACTCCGTTGCGCCGAAGAGGTGTTGCAGGCCCTCGCCGTCCTCGGCGATGACCAGCCCGCCGTACGGCGACACGGTGATGTTGTCGGGGCCGTCGTAGCCGCCGTCGGCGCCCGGGTCCCGGTTGACGCCGATCAGGACGACGAGCCGGATCGTGCGCCGCTTGGGGTCGTAGAACCAGACCTGGCCGTCGTGCGCGGCGCCCGGGCTCTCCTCGCGCGCGTAGGAGGAGACGAAGTAGGCGCCCCCGTCGGCCCACCACATGCCCTCCAGCTTGCGCCCCCGGGTCACCGCACCGGCCGCGAACTGCTTGCGCACCGAGAGGCTGCGCGCGTCGCGGTCGGTGACCTCCACCCAGTCGACCCCGTACACGGTGCCGGTCTTCGTGGCCCGCGAGAGGTCGTCCACGAAACGGCCCTGGCTGTCGAAGCACTTGGCGGCCGCGAGCACCCCGGCGTCGTCGGCGAGGGTGCGCAGCCGGCCGCGCCCGTGCCGGAAGCCGTGCGGCGGGGTCCAGCGGTAGAGCAGCCCGTTCGGGCCGGAGGCGTCCTCGGTCAGGTAGGCGTGGCCCTGGCGCGGGTCGATGACCACGGCCTCGTGGGCGTACCGCCCGAACGCCTTGACCGGCCGCGGGTCGCGGTTGGCCCGGCGGTCGTGCGGGTCGACCTCGAAGACGTAGCCGTGGTCCTTGGTCATGCCGTTCTTGCCGGCCAGGTCCTCGGTCTCCTCGCAGGTCAGCCAGGTGCCCCAGGGGGTGGCCCCGCCCGCGCAGTTGGTCGACGTGCCGGCGATGCCCACCCATTCGGCGACCCCGCCGCCGCGCCGGACCTCCACGACGGTGCAGCCGCCGGACGCGGCCGGGTCGTAGACGAGGCCCTCGGTGAGCGGCACGGGGTGCGCCCAGCCGCTGCGGGGGCCCTTCAGCTCGTGGTTGTTGACGAGGAGGGTGACTCCGTGGTGCCCCTCGAAGGCGGCGGTCCCGTCGTGGTTGGACGGGGTGCTCTCGCCGGATTCGAGGGTGGTGACACCACTGCGGGTGATCACGCGGTAGGTGAACCCGGCGGGCAGGGCCAGCAGTCCGGCGGGGTCGGCGAAGAGCGGCCCGTAGCCGGGGGCGTGCGGGCGGCCCTGGGCGTCGAGCGTCTCGGGCCGGGGGTCGTCCGCGGCAAGTGCCCCGGGGGCGGTGGCGAGGGCGCCGACCGTCCCGGTCAGTGCGACGCCCGCACCGGCGATGACGGTGCGGGCGGTGAAGTCTCTGCGGCTGAGGGGCATCGGGTCTCCAGGGGTGGGGAGGTGGTGCGCCTGACGTACGGTCGCAGGCGCACACGCTCCCGCCCGTACGTGAACGGCGGCTGAACTACCCGCAAATGCGGGCCGAGTCCTTGCCGGTCGCGGGAATGGCGAACTCCGGCCATGGAATCGGCCTGTTGTGCACCCTGGCCGCATCCTCCCCGCACTCCCCTCCGCTCCCCCGCGACCCCCCGCCGGAACACCCGTCCGGGCGCCCGCCGTCCGCCGCCCGCCGCCCGCGGACGGACGGACGGGCGGGCGGGCGGGCGGGGCCGACGCACCACCGGGCCACGGGCCGGCGTACGGGTCAGGGCCGGCGGGAGCGGGCCTTGAACGCGGCCTTCCGCGCCTCCTTCGAGGCCTTCTTGTCCGGGTGCAGCCGGCCCATGGCCTCCAGGACGTACGCGGTGGCGGGGTGCTCCACCCGCCACGCCTGCTCGAAGAACCCGGTGTGGTGCTCCGTCAGGCTCCGCATCAGCAGCGGCAGCTCCTCGGTCTCCCCGTCCGCCGCGAGCTGCGCGGCGATCGTGTCCACCGTCAGCCAGAACACCATCGCCTCGTCCGGCACCGGTACGTCGGCCACCCCGTGCTCGGCCAGCCAGACCCGGGCGAGCCCGCCGAGCTCCGGGTCGTCCAGCACGGCGCGGACGGCCGGCTCGGCCTCGGCCCCGGCCGGGGCGAGGGCCTGCTGGCAGCGCAGCCGGCGCAGCGGGGCGCCCTCGTCGTCACCGCGGGCGGCGGCCAGCAGCTCGGCCACCGCGTCCGGCAGTTCGCGCCCGGCCAGCCACTGCTCGATCTCGGCCTGGGCGGCGTCCTCCGGGTAGAAGGAGACGGCGTCGAGCAGCGCGTCGGCGCCCTTGTCGGCCAGCTCGCCGACGGCGGGGGCCTCGACCCCGGCTTCGAGCATCCGGGCGCGGACGCCGTACAGGCCGAGCGGGGTCAGCCGCACCATCCCGTACCGGGACACGTCCTCGTCGTCCTCCGGCACCGTCCCCGCGGCCGCCGTCCCGGAGGCGTCGTCGGGCTCGTCCGCCTCGGCGAGCAGCGCCTCATCCACGGGGCGGTACTCGACCAGGCCGATGGGCTCCAGCTGCCGGAACTGGTCGTCGAGGCGCATCATCGCGTCCGAGACCTGTTCGAGGACGGCGTCGGTGGGGTCGCCCATCTCGTCGGGCACGATCATCGAGGCGGCGAGGACCGGCAGCGGCACCGGGCCCTCGCCGGCGCCGCCCTCGGAGACGGTGAGCAGGTAGAGGTTGGCGAGGACCCCGTCGAGGAAGTCCGCTTCCCGCTGGGGGTTCCAGTCGAGGCGGTCGAAGTCGATCTCGCCGCCCGCGTCGAGGGCGTCGACGAGGTCGTCCAGGTCGGGCACGGCCGCGTCCGCGAGGACGGTGTCCAGGGCGGCGAGCCACAGGTCGAGCACGTCGCCGGGCGCGCCGCCGGCCAGCAGGGCGAGGTCCTCGCCGGGGGTGGCGGTGCCGTACTCGGGCTCGCCCGCGTCGGCGCCGTCGCCGCCGTCCTCCTCCGGCTCGGTGACGTCGACGAGGCCGGTGTCCACGGCGACCCGCCAGGCCTGGCTCGCGTACACGGGCGAGTCCTCGTCGGCGGCGTCCAGGCCCAGGACGGCGACGGCCTCGGGGAGCTGGTCGGGGGCGAGCTCGCCCCCGACGTCCACCCGGGTGTCGGGGCCGGACCAGCGGGCGAGGCGTACGGCGCGGGCGAACAGCGGGGCGACGAGGGCGTCGCGGGCCAGCTCCGCATCGGAGTGCAGCCGTACCGGCGGCAGCGTGGGGTGCGGCTCTGCGGACATGGGGTGGTTCTCCTCGGACGGGACGCGCGGGGCGGCTGAGCCGGGACGCGCGGGGCGGCTGAGCGGTGGGCGAGCGGGCCGGCGGCGTCCGGGCGGCGGGGTGCCGTCCGGCCGTGTGGCCGAAAACACACGCGGACGGGCCGTCAGGCCCGTTGCGGCGACCCAGCGTAGACGCAATCGGGGCAGGCCCGGCGGCCATCACCTTTGGTTCATCCCACAGTCAGCCTCCGTATCCCCTGGAGGCCTTGACAACTTCCCTGGTCGCACAGGAAATTGACGCGCGTAGATGTATACGGGCCGTCAAGAGCCCGCACTTTCTCCTCCACACACCGGAGTTCCCGCCCATGCGCTCCTCGCATCCCCGTTCCGCCGCCGTCGCGGCCCTCGTCGCCACCGCCCTGGCCACCGGCCTGCTCACGGGCAGCGCCGACGCGGCCGAAGGCGCCGTGTCCGCCGATCCGATACGCATCCACGACATCCAGGGCACGACCCGCATCTCCCCCCTGAACGGCAAGCAGGTCGCCGACGTCCAGGGCATCGTCACGGGGGTGCGCACCTACGGCTCGCGCGGCTTCTGGATCCAGGACCCCGACGCCGACGACAACCCGGCCACAAGTGAGGGCGTCTTCGTCTTCACCAGCTCCGTCCCGACCGTCGCCGTCGGCGACGCCGTGAAGGTCTCCGGCACGGTCGGCGAGTACGTCCCGGGCGGCGTGAACTCCGGCAACCAGTCCGTCACCCAGATATCCAAGCCCGCGGTGACGGTGCTCTCCTCCGGCAACGCCCTGCCCGCGGCCACCGCGGTCAACGAGTACTCCGTCCCCGCGGAGTACGCCCCCGCGGGCGACCCGGCGGCCGGCGGCAGCATCAACGGCCTGGCCCTGGAGCCCTCCCGCTACGCCCTGGACTTCTACGAGTCCCTCGAGGGCATGAACGTCAAGATCGGCACCTCGCGCGTCGTCGGCGCCACCGACGCGTACGGCGAGCTGTGGGTGACGGTCAAGGGCTGGGAGAACGCCGCCAAGCGCGGCGGCACGATCTACGGCTCGTACGAGTCCCAGAACACCGGCCGCCTCCAGGTCCAGCAGCTCGCGCCGCTCGCGCAGCAGCCCTTCCCGGTGGCCAACGTCGGCGACAAGCTGACCGGCACCACCGAGGGCCCGCTGGACTTCAACCAGTTCGGCGGCTACACGCTGGTGGCGCGGACCCTCGGCACGGTCAAGGCGGGCACCATCGCCCCGGAGAAGACCAAGGCCCAGTCGCCCGGCGAGCTCGCGGTGGCCACGTACAACGTGGAGAACCTCGACCCGACCGACCCCCAGGAGAAGTTCGACAACCTCGCCAAGGCGGTCGTGACCAACCTGGCCTCGCCCGACATCGTGGCCCTGGAGGAGATCCAGGACGACAACGGCGCCAAGAACGACGGCACCGTCTCCGCCGAGCAGACGCTGACGAAGTTCACCGAGGCGATCAAGGCGGCGGGCGGCCCGGCCTACCAGTGGCGCTCCATCGCCCCCGAGAACAACAAGGACGGCGGCGAGCCCGGCGGCAACATCCGCCAGGTGTTCCTGTTCAACCCGGAGCGGGTCTCC
Organism: Streptomyces sp. NPDC090077; assembly: GCF_044747545.1. NCBI lineage: Bacteria > Bacillati > Actinomycetota > Actinomycetes > Kitasatosporales > Streptomycetaceae > Streptomyces > Streptomyces sp. NPDC090077. Next base: position 48,313 of record NZ_JBIVEG010000033.1, on the reverse strand, counting down.
TTCACCGACCGCGCCGCGGGCGACGCGGTCACGGCGACCGGCGTGACGACGGAGAAGGGCAAGGCCGCCCTGACCCACTCCCCCGGCCGGATCGACCCGGCGAACCCGGCGTGGGCCGACAGCCGCAAGCCGCTGGCCGGCGAGTTCCTCTTCCGCGGCCGCACGGTCTTCGTGATCGCCAACCACTTCGGCTCCAAGGGCGGCGACGAGGGCCTGACCTCGCACCACCAGCCGCCGGCGCGCAAGTCGGAGGAGAAGCGGCTCCTGCAGGCGCAGGCCGTCAACGGGTTCGTGAAGCAGCTGCTGGCGGTCGACAAGAACGCCGCCGTGCTCGCGGTCGGCGACATCAACGACTTCGAGTTCTCCGGGACGACGCAGGCGCTGGAGGACGGCGGCGCGCTGTACTCGGCGATCAAGTCGCTGCCGAAGGCGGAACGTTACTCGTACGTCTACCAGGGCAACGCGCAGGTGCTGGACCAGATCCTGACCAGCCCGTCGATCAAGAACTTCACGTACGACAGCGTGCACATCAACGCCGAGTTCGCCGCGCAGAACAGCGACCACGACCCGCAGGTGCTGCGCTTCCGTCCGTGACCCGGGACCGCGGGGAGGGCAGGTCGGGACTTTCGGCCCTGGCGTGACGCTGGACACACAGCGGCCAAAATCTTCCGGTTGTGGTGTTGAGTGGCCCCACGCCCGAACTTGCCCTCCTTGTACCCCCGCACTCCCGGGAGGACCGCGTGTTCCCGTCCATGTCCCTCGCCCAGGAAATCGGCCTCGCCGTCCTCGTCGTGGCCGCCCTCGTCTGGGTCGTCGGCCTCGGCCACATGCTGTGGGACAGCCGCTTCCACCACCCGGAGCCAGGCGCCTACGAGGGCCTGCCGGTGATCCCGGCCCAGCGCGCCGCGGACACGCACCCGATGGAATCGGTGGAGCTGACCGAGGCGGAGGAGCGGGCCTTCGCGGGCCTGATCCGCACGATCGCCCTGAACTGACCGGCGGCCACCGCCGCCGGAACTCCCGGAACGCCCCTCGCCCCCACGGTGCGAGGGGCGTTCCGGCACGTCCGGGCGGCGGCGGTGCCCTCGGTTGCGGGGCCGGTCGCGCGCGCCGCGGACGGATGACCGGCGGGCCGCGACGGAAAGAGCCCCGGGGCGCTCCCCCTCCCCACAACCACCCGCTCGTCCAGTCGACTGCGACACCCACCCCTCGCGCCGCTGGTTCCTGCGGCTGGTGGGCTGAGCGGCCCCCGCCGTACCGAACGGCCGAGTGCCCTCCCGCGTCCGGCGGGAGGGCACTCGGTGGCGACGTGCGGCGGGCGCTGCCCGCGCGGCGTCAGTCGTTGCTGTGCAGGACCTCGTTGAGGCCGCCCCAGTTCGCCTTGTACGGGCGGGCCTCGACGGCGCCGGTGACCGAGTTGCGGCGGAAGAGGATGTTGTCGGCGCCGGAGAGCTCCAGGGCCTTGACGATCTGGCCGTCCGGCAGGGTCACCCGGGTGCCCGCGGTGACGTAGAGGCCGGCCTCGACGACGCACTCGCTGCCGAGGGCGATGCCGATGCCCGCCTCGGCGCCGACCAGGGTGCGCTCGCCGATGGAGATGATCTGCTTGCCGCCGCCCGAGAGGGTGCCCATGGTGGAGGCGCCGCCGCCGATGTCGGAGCCGTCGCCGACCACGACGCCCGCCGAGATGCGGCCCTCGACCATGGAGGTGCCCAGGGTGCCGGCGTTGAAGTTGACGAAGCCCTCGTGCATGACGGTGGTGCCCTCGGCGAGGTGCGCGCCGAGGCGGACGCGGTCGGCGTCGGCGATGCGCACGCCCTTGGGGGCGACGTAGTCGGTCATGCGCGGGAACTTGTCGATCGAGGTGACCTGGAGGTGCAGGCCCTCGGCGCGCGCGTTGAGGCGGACGGTCTCGACCTGGTCGACGGCGACGGGGCCGAGCGAGGTCCAGGCGACGTTGGTCAGCAGGCCGAAGACGCCGTCCAGGTTCTGGCCGTGCGGCTTGACCAGGCGGTGGCTCAGCAGGTGCAGGCGCAGGTACGCGTCGTGCGCGTCCAGCGGCTTGTCCTCCAGGGAGGCGATGACGGTGCGGACGGCTACGACCTCGACCCCGCGGACCGCGTCCGAGCGGACGGCCTTGGCCGCGGCCGCGCCGAGGAGCTCCACGGCCTGCTCGGCGGTGAGGCGCTCGGTGCCGGCCGGGCCGGGCGCGTCGGCCAGCTCGGGGGCGGGGAACCAGGTGTCGAGGACGGTGCCGTCGGCGGTGATGGTGGCAAGTCCGGCGGCGACGGCGCCGGTGGTACGCGTAGCAGTCATGCCCGAAACCTAACCGGCGACGGGCCGCGGTCGCGAACCGGTCTCATGTGCCGGGCGCGCGGCGTGTCGCTCCGCGCGCCGCCGGACGGCGCTCGCCTCGGTGCGGTGCCGGGCCAGGACGACCGCTCCGGCGCCCGCGGCCAGGGCCGCGCACAGCGGCCACAGCAGGCCGGGGGCGGCAGCGTAGAGGGCACCGCCGGCGGGCGGGGCGAGGACGGTGCCGCTGACCGAGACCCCGGCGTACAGGCTCTGGAAGCGGCCCACGGCGTGCTCGGGGGCCTGGTCGGCGACGTAGGCGGTGGCGGTGGTCTTGTAGAGGATCTCGCCGAGGCTGAGCAGCACCATCATCGCGACGGCGGTCGCCATCCCGGCCCCGAGGAGCAGCGCCGCGTACCCGGCGCCGACCAGCACCAGCCCGCTGCCGATGACCGCCAGTGGCGGCCGGTCCCGCAGGGCGACGGCGGCGGGCAGTTCCAGCAACAGGATGACGGCGCCGTTGACCGCGACGATCAGCCCGAAGGCCCGTACGTCGAGGCCGTGGTCGGCGAGGAAGACGGGGAAGACGGAGTACTGCTGGCGGTAGACCACGTCCGTGACCAGGATCGCGCCGAGCAGCACCAGGACGGCGGGGCGCGCCCGCAGTGCCGCCCACACCCCGCCGCGGCCCAGACCCCCGTCCGGGGCCGCGGCCGGGGTGCGGGTGGCGCCGCGCGCCGGGACGACGCGGGCGGTCCAGCAGGCGAAGAAGAGAGTGCCGAGGCCGTCGGCGAGGAAGAGCCAGTCGTACGAGAGCCCGGCGGCGATCAGGGCCCCGAGCGGCGGGCCGAGGGTGAAGCCGCCGTTGGAGACGCAGCGGACGACGGCGAAGGCCTGGCGGCGGGCCCCCTCGGGCACGGTGACGGCCACCAGGGCGGAGTTGGCCGCCCGGACGACGCCCGAGGCGTACTGGGCGAGCGGCAGGGCGGCGTACAGCAGCGGGGTGGGCAGCAGCGGGAAGGACATCAGGGCGAGTCCGCCGAGGGCGGAGGCGGCGAGCAGCACGCGGCGGTGGCCGAAGCGGTCGCCGTACCAGCCGCCGGTGAAGTTGCCGGCGACGAGTCCGATGCCGCCGATGCCGGTGGCCAGGCCCGCCCCGGCGGCGCCGAGGCCGCGCGGGCCGGTCAGCCAGAGGAAGACGAAGACGAAGGTGAAGCTGACGACGGCATTGACGAAGACCCCCGCAGCCAGCAGCCACACGACCCTCGGTACGTCCTTGAACCCCTGCAGCACACCCGTGTCCCCCGTGTCGGTCCCTGGCCAGGTCCTGGTCAGTTCCTTTTGGGAACGGACTATGTCAGCATGACAGCCTTGGGTCAACGGACAAAGGAGTTCCCATGGCCCAGCGCACGCACCTCGGCGACGCGGACTGCTCCATCGCCCAGGCCCTCGACGTCGTGGGCGACTGGTGGACGCTGCTGATCGTGCGGGACGCCGCGCGCGGCCTGCACCGCTTCGACGAGCTCCAGCGCGAGCTGGGGATGTCCCGGAAGGTGCTCGCCGAGCGGCTGAAGCTGCTGGTCGAGGCCGGAGTGCTGACGCGCGAGCCGTACCAGGAGCGCCCGGTGCGGCACGAGTACCGGCTGACCCCGCGCGGGCGGGGGCTGCTGCCGGTCCTGGTGGCCCTCCAGGACTGGGGAGACACCTGGGTCCTGGGAGAGGGAGAGATGACGGCGACGACCGAGGAGTCCTCGAAGGAGGCCGGACGCGTCCACGCGCTGCGCGGCACCCGGCTGCCCGAGCTGCTGCTGCCGGACCGTTTCGGCGAGCTCCGCGACCCGGTCGCGGACACCCCGTTCACCATCCTGTACTGCTTCCCCGGCGCCTACGCCCGGGCCGAGTCCTACCCGCCCGGCTGGGCCGGGATCCCCGGCGCGAAGGGCTGCACGCTCGAATCGTGCACGTTCCGCGACCAGCTGGCGGAGTTCGCCGCGGCCGGCGCCACCGTGCACGGGATCTCCACCCAGCGGCCGGACGAGCAGCGGGAGTTCGCCGAGCAGGAACGGCTGCGCTTCCCGCTGCTGTCGGACGCCGGACTGGACCTGGTGACGGCGCTGCGGCTGCCGACGTTCCGCGCGGCGGGGGTGAGCCGGATCAAGCGGCTGACGCTGGTCGTGGACCGGGAGCGGGTGGTGCGGGAGGTGTTCTACCCGGTGAGGGACATCGAGGCCGGTGTGGCGGCGGCGCTGGCGGCCGTACGCTCTGCCGGGCGCTCCGCGGGCTAGCGGGCCCGGGGCGGCGCGGGCGCGGTCCGGCGCGGGTGGCCGCTGCGCGGGGCCGGGTCCCCTACCCGCCCTTCGCCCGTTCCCTGGGGGCTCCGCCCCCAGACCCCCGCGCCTCAAACGCCGGCGAGGCTGGCATAGATCCAGCCCGCGCTGGGGGAGTTTGAGCGCACCGGGCGGGGAGGGGCAAGCCCCCCCTGGACCCTCGCCGGGGCTAGGCGAGGACCCGGGTCAGGATCTCGCGGGCGTAGGGCTCCTCGTACGGGGTGCCCGTCAGCAGGACCTGGAGGCTGATGCCGTCCATCACCGCCACCAGCGCCCGCGCCGTGACCGGGTCGGTGTGCTCCGCCAGGGCGGTGGACACCGCCTCGCACCATTCGGCGGCGACCGGCCGCAGTGCAGGGCGGCGCAGGGCGGCCAGGTAGAGCTCGTACTCCAGCTCCGCCCGGCCCCGGTCCGCGTCCAGGATCTCCCCCAGCAGCCGCGCCAGCGCACCGGCGAGGTCCTCGCCCTCCCGCACCGCCAGCGCGGGCGCGCACTCCTCGTTGGCCTGTCGCAGGGCGGCCACCAGCAGGTCGTCCAGGGTCTTGAAGTGGTAGGTGGTCGAGCCCAGCGGGACGTCCGCCTCCGCCGCCACGCTGCGGTGGCTGAGCCCCGCGATCCCCTTGGCCCCCACCACCCGGATCGCGGCGTCGATGATCCGCTGCCGGCGGTCGGGGTCGTGGCGGCGCGCTCCGGCGGCCATCAGTGGGACGCCCCGCCCAGGTTGAGCAGCACGACGCCGCCGATGACCAGCGCGATCCCGGCGATCTTCGCGGCGGTGGCGGCCTCCCCCAGGAACACCATCCCTATCGCGGCGATGACGGCGGTGCCGACCCCGGCCCAGATCGCGTACGCGGTGCCCACCGACATGGACTTGAGCGTCTGGGCGAGCAGGGTGAAGGCGATGGCGTAGCCCACCAGGGTGCCCAGCGAGGGCCACAGCCGGGTGAAGCCGTCGCTGTACTTCATGGCGGTGGTCCCGGCGACCTCCGCGGCTATGGCCATGGCGAGCAGTACGTAGGGCATGTGTACGACAGTACACATCGATGCGTACACATGTACACACGCACGTCCGGTCACACCCGCGCGCAACGGGGCTACGGTGTCCCCCTCAGGGGACGGGGGGCCGCTCATGGCGCAGCATTGGACCCACGCGGGCGGCGGCTGGCTGCCCCCGCAGCGGCCCCGTCCCGGTGTGGTGCCCCTGCGGCCCCTGGGGCCCGGGGACATCCTCGGGGGTGCTGCCGCCACCCTGCGCCGCTACGGCGGGACCCTCTGCGGGGCGCTGCTCCTCGGCCAGCTCGCGGGGGCCCTGCTGGTCGCCGCGGCGGCCGGGGCGGCGACCCTGGCCTCCCTCAGCCGCCGCTCCGGCAGCCGGGTCTTCGTCTGGACCCTGTTCCCGGCGGCCGCCCTGTTCCTGCTGTTCACCTGCGCCCTGGCCGCCGCCCTGATCGCGGCGCTGCTGCGCCCGGCGGTGCTCGGCCGCGCGGTGACCGTGCCGGGGCTGCTGCGGGCGGCGCTGGCCCGGACCCCGGCCGTCCTCGGCACCCAGCTGCTGGCGCTGCTGGCCGCGGCGGCCCCGGTCGTGGCGGCCGGGGCCGCCGGGCTGCCGGTGCTCGCGCTGCTGCCGCTGGTCCCGGTGGCCCTGTGGCTCGGGGTGCTGTTCGCCCTGGCGCCCACCGCCGCCGGGTACGAGGGGCTCGGGCCGGTCGCGGCGCTGCGGCGCTCGGCGCTCCTGGTGCGGGGCGCGTGGTGGCGGGCCTTCGGGGTCACGGCCCCGGCGGTGGCGTTCACCTGCGCGGCCGGGTGCGCGCTCCAGGCCTGGTTCGGCCTGGCCGGGGCACTGTCGGCGCTGGTGCTGCTGCCGGCCTTCCCGCAACTGCCCGCCGGGCTGCTCTACGTGGACCGGCGGATCCGCCGCGAACACCTCGCCGAGGCGCTCGCGGCGGACCCGGGGCCGGCCGGACCCGGGGTCAGTTCAGGGTGAACCAGGCCGCGCGGGCCTTCTTCCACTCCGGGTGCGTCAGGTCCTTGGCCTCGGTGCCGTCGCCGTACAGGTCGGCGGAGCCGCTGTCGGTGACCACCTGCACGCGGGCACCGGGGGCGTTCAGGTCCGGCACCTCCACGACGGCCTCCCAGCCGCCGGGGTCGGTGGTGGGCAGGTCGGCCCGCTTGACGGGGGCGTGGCCCGGGACGCCGTCCCACTGGTAGAGGGCGTACGGGTCGGAGTTGTCGTCGGCCGCCCAGGAGCCGGCCAGGATCAGGTACTGGCCGGCGGCGTTCTTCTTCAGGTCCCGCACCGACAGTCCGCCGAGGTCGAGTTCGACGCCCGCGCCGAAGACGGCCTTGGCACCGCTGGACAGCACCTGGTCGAAGTTGGTGACCGGCACCAGCAGGGCCTTGCCGCCGGGCACGGCCGGCGCCAGCGGGGCGCGGAAGCCCAGGTAGGCGGTGGTAGTGGAACCGGGGGCGAACTCCAGTCCCTCCACGTTGAACCCGTCGATCTGCTTCGGCGCCTCCCCGGCGGCGGTGCCCGCCGCGAAGCCGTACCGGTTGCCGTTCGCCTTGTCCCAGGCGACCAGGTCGTCGCGGAGCTTCTTGTACGAGCGCCCGTACGCGAGCTGCGTGCCCGCGCCGGAGCCGCTGACGGTGGTGGTGAACACCGTGTTGCGGGGCGCCTTGTACTCGCCGTCCTTGTTGTTGCCGAGGGAGCCGGTCCAGTAGATGGTGTTGCCGACCCGGGTGGCGCCCTCGATGTCCACCTCCTTGGTGACGCCGAGCTGGGAGCTGAAGTCCCAGGTGCGCACGGGGGCGGCGGAACGGGAACGGTCGTACAGGCGCAGCACGTTGTTCTCGTCGTCGGCGACCACGGTGTACCCGCCGCCGACGTCGACGGCGGCCGAGGTGTCGGAGGCACCGCTGAAGTAGCGGGCGTCGGCCGGGTTCTGGACGGCGGCGGAGGCGGCGTAGGAGAGGGTCTTGACGGCGGTCTTGCCGCCGAGCCCGGTGACCTTGATCGTCAGGTTGGTGTAGCCGCGGGCGTGCGCGGTGACGGCCAGCTGCCGCACGGCCCCGGTGCCGGTGACGGTGACGTCCCCGGTGCCGGCGACGGAGGCCTTGCTGGAGGCCGAGGCGCTGACGGTCAGGGCGGAGGCGTCGGCGCCGCTCTGCCCGACGGTGACGTCGACGGTCTGGTCGCCGACCCCGTTCACGGAGCCGGACAGGTAGCCGGCGGACAGCGAGATGGTCGGGGTCCCGTAGGTGACCGCGTGCGCGGGCATGACCGTCGCGGCGACGATCAGTGCGGCGGTGCCCGCGGCGCCCGCGATGCCGAGCTGCTTCTTCAAGGTGACGTCCTCTCCTTCACGGCGTCACGCTGTGACGGCCGTCGAGAAGATTCGGCCACCGCGGCCAACTCCCGGTGCACGTCACACGACGGCCCGGAGAACAGGGAGGGCCCCCGGCACGACCGTGCCGGGGGCCCTCACGCGAACGCGTCGCTCAGACGTTGAAGCCGAGCGCGCGCAGCTGCTCACGGCCGTCGTCCGTGATCTTGTCCGGGCCCCACGGGGGCATCCAGACCCAGTTGATGCGGAGCTCGTTGACGATGCCCTCGGTCGCCGACTTCGCCTGGTCCTCGATGACGTCCGTCAGCGGGCAGGCCGCCGAGGTCAGGGTCATGTCGAGGGTGGCGATGTTCGCGTCGTCGATGTGGATGCCGTAGATCAGGCCCAGGTTGACGACGTCGATGCCCAGCTCGGGGTCGACCACGTCGTAGAGGGCCTCGCGGACCTCTTCCTCGGTGGCCGGCTTGATCGACGCCTCGGGCGTCGCGTTCTCGGTCATGCCGTCTTCCTCTCCGCGTCGCCCAGCACCTGGGCGGTCGCGTCCTTCCACGCCATCCAGCTCAGCAGAGCACACTTCACGCGCGCCGGATACTTGGAGACACCGGCGAACGCGACCGCGTCCTCCAGCACCTCCTCCATCTCCTCGTCCGGCTCCAGCTTGCCCTTGGACTGCATCAGCTCCAGGAACACGCCCTGGATCTTCTGCGCCTCGGCGAGCTCCTTGCCGACCAGCAGCTCGTTCAGCACGGACGCGCTGGCCTGGCTGATGGAGCAGCCCTGGCCCTCGTAGGAGACGTCGGTGAGCGTCTGCCCGTCGTACTTCACGCGCAGCGTGATCTCGTCGCCGCACGTCGGGTTGACGTGGTGCACCTCGGCGTCACCCTCGCGCAGGCCACGCCCGTGCGGGTGCTTGTAGTGGTCCAGGATCAGTTCCTGGTACATCGAATCCAGCTTCACAGCCTCGTCCTCGTCGCCTTCGTCAGCCGAAGAAGTTCCGTACGTGCTCCAGCCCGTCGATCAGCGCGTCGACCTCGGCGGGAGAGGAGTACAGGTAGAAAGACGCTCGCGTGGTCGCCGGAATTCCGTACCGCAGGCACACGGGGCGGGCGCAGTGGTGTCCCACGCGGACCGCGATGCCCTGCTCGTCCAGCACCTGGCCGACGTCGTGCGGGTGGATGTCACCGAGCGTGAAGGAGATCGCGGCACCGCGGTCCTCGGCCGTGGTCGGGCCGATGATCCGCAGGTCGGGGACCTCCAGCAGGCGCTTCACCGCGTACTCGGTGATCGCGTGCTCGTGCGCGGCGATGTTCTCCATGCCGATCGAGGTCAGGTAGTCCACGGCCGCGCCGAGGCCGACGGCCTGGGCGATCGGGGGCGTGCCGGCCTCGAACTTGTGGGGCGCCGGGGCGTACGTGGAGGAGTGCATCGAGACGGTCTCGATCATCTCGCCGCCACCGAGGAACGGGGGCAGGTCCTCCAGGAGCTCCTGGCGGCCCCACAGGACGCCGATGCCGGTCGGGCCGCACATCTTGTGGCCCGTGAAGGCCACGAAGTCGGCGCCGAGGGCCTGGACGTCCAGGGGCATGTGCGGAGCGGCCTGCGAGGCGTCGATCAGGACGAGCGCCCCGACCTCCTGGGCGCGGCGCACGATCGCCTCGACCGGGTTGACCGTGCCCAGGATGTTGGAGACCAGCGTGAAGGAGACGATCTTCGTCTTCTCCGTGATGACCTCTTCGATGTTGGACAGGTCGAGCCGGCCGTCGTCGGTGAGGCCGAACCACTTCAGCTTCGCGCCGGTGCGCTGCGCGAGCAGCTGCCACGGGACGATGTTGGAGTGGTGCTCCATCTCCGTGATGGCGATCTCGGTCTCGCGGTCGACCCGGTAGGGCTCGTCCGCCCAGCCGAGCATGTTCGCGACCAGGTTGAGCGACTCCGAGGCGTTCTTGGTGAAGATCACCTCGTCGCGGCTCGGGGCGTTGATGAAGGCGGCGACCTTGTCGCGGGCGCCCTCGTACAGTGCCGTGGCCTCCTCGGCGAGCACGTGCACGCCGCGGTGGACGTTGGCGTTGTGCCGCTCGTAGTACGCGTTCAGCGCGTCGAGCACCTGGCGCGGCTTCTGCGAGGTCGCCGCGTTGTCCAGGTAAACGATCTTCTTCCCGTCGTGGACCACACGATCCAGCAGGGGGAAGTCCTTGCGGATCGCCTCGATGTCGAGGAGGCCAGGCAGCTGTGTCACGCGGTCGCGCCACCCTTCACGTACTTGTCGTAGCCCTCGTTCTCGAGCTGGTCGGCGAGCTCGGCGCCGCCGGACTCGGCGATGCGGCCGTTCGCGAACACGTGCACGAAGTCGGGCTTGATGTAGCGCAGGATGCGCGTGTAGTGGGTGATCAGCAGGGTGCCGACCTCACCGGTCTCGCGGACGCGGTTGACGCCCTCGGAGACGATGCGCAGGGCGTCGACGTCCAGACCGGAGTCCGTCTCGTCGAGGATCGCGATCTTCGGCTGCAGGAGCTCCAGCTGGAGGATCTCGTGGCGCTTCTTCTCACCGCCGGAGAAGCCCTCGTTGACGTTGCGCTCGGCGAAGGCCGGGTCCATCTGGAGCTGCTCCATCGCGGACTTGACCTCCTTCACCCAGGTGCGCAGCTTGGGGGCCTCGCCGCGGATGGCGGTGGCGGAGGTGCGCAGGAAGTTGGAGACCGAGACGCCGGGGACCTCGACCGGGTACTGCATGGCGAGGAAGACGCCGGCGCGGGCGCGCTCGTCGACGGACATCTCCAGGACGTCTTCGCCGTCGAGGGTCACGGTGCCACCGGTGATGGTGTACTTCGGGTGACCGGCGAGGGAGTACGCCAGGGTGGACTTGCCGGAGCCGTTGGGGCCCATGATGGCGTGCGTCTCACCCTGCTTGACCGTCAGGTCGACACCCTTGAGGATCTCGCGGGCGCCGTTCTCGGCCTCGACGGAGACGTGCAGGTCGTGGATTTCAAGCGTAGCCATGGGTACCTCAGGACTCCTGGGTGAGGGAGACGAGCACGTCGTCCCCTTCGATCTTGACGGGGTAAACGGGGACGGGGCGCGTCGCGGGCAGACCGGAGGGCTTGCCGGTGCGCAGGTCGAAGGCCGACCCGTGCAGCCAGCACTCGATCATGCAGTCCTCGACCTCACCCTCCGAGAGCGAGACGTTCGCGTGCGAGCAGATGTCGTTGATCGCGAACACCTCCCCCTCGGTGGAGACGATGGACACCGGCGTGCCGTCGAGTTCCACCCGCTTGGGGGTGTCCTCCTCCAGCTCGCTCAGCGCACAGGCCTTGACGTACGTCATCAGACGGCCGCCGCCAGCTCGGCCTCGATCTTGGCGATGAGGCGCTCCTCGATGTCGGCGACACCGATCTGCTGGACGAGCTCGGCGAAGAAGCCGCGCACGACCAGGCGGCGGGCCTCGTCGGCCGGGATGCCGCGGGCCTGGAGGTAGAAGAGCTGCTCGTCGTCGAAGCGGCCGGTCGCGGAGGCGTGGCCGGCGCCGACGATCTCGCCGGTCTCGATCTCCAGGTTCGGCACCGAGTCGACGCGCGCGCCGTCCGTCAGGACGAGGTTGCGGTTCATCTCGTAGGTGTCGGTGCCCTCGGCGGTCTTCTCGATGAGCACGTCACCGATCCAGACGGCGTGGGCCTCCTGGCCCTGGAGCGCGCCCTTGTAGACCACGTTGGACTTGCAGTGCGGGGCGTCGTGGGTGACCAGGAGGCGGTGCTCCTGGTGCTGGCCGGCGTCCGTGAAGTACACGCCGAGCATCTCGGCCTCGCCGCCGGGGCCCGCGTAGCTGACGCGCGGGTGCAGGCGGACCAGGTCGCCGCCGAAGGTCACGACGACGGACTTGAAGCTGGCGTCGCGGCCGATGAGGGCGTTGTGCTGCGAGGTGTGGACCGCGGTGTCGTCCCAGTCCTGGACGGACACGAAGGTCACCTTGGCGCCGTCGCCGACGAGGATGTCGACGTTGGCGGCGCGGACGCCGTCACCGGTGTGGTCGATCACGATGATCGCCTCGGCGAAGGGCTTGATGTCGAAGACGGTGTGCCCGAAGGTCGTGCCGCCCTCGCCGTGGAGCGCGACCCGGATGGGCTCGGCGAGCACGGTCTCCTTGGGCACGGTGACGACCGTGGCCTTGGCGAACGAGGAGAAGGCCTGCGCCGCGACGCGGTCGACGGGGGTGCCGGCCTTGCCGATCCGCTCGTCGCCGCGCTCGACGGACTCGACCGTCACGCCCTCGGGGGCGTCGATCTGGGCCTTCATGGTGCCGTTGGCGACCGCGGTGCCGTCGTGCAGGCCCTTGAGGCGGGCGAGCGGGGTGAACCGCCACTCCTCCTCGCGGCCGTGCGGAACGGGGAAGTCGGCCACGTCGAAGGACGGGGGCGCGCTCATCCGGGTGGCGACGGTGGACTCGGCGGCCACCGCGATCGCGCCGGCGGTGGTGGAGCCCGCCGGAATGTTCTGAGCCTCAGCCATGGCTGTCGTCTTGCTCTCTTCCATACGTGTGACGAATGTGCTGCGGGACGGGGGCGGCCGGGGTGAGCCGGCCGCCGTCGGGGTTAGCCGACCGAGCCCTCCATCTGCAGCTCGATGAGCCGGTTGAGCTCCAGCGCGTACTCCATCGGCAGCTCCTTCGCGATCGGCTCGACGAAGCCGCGCACGATCATGGCCATGGCCTCGAACTCGGTGAGGCCGCGCTGCATCAGGTAGAAGAGCTGGTCGTCGGAGACCTTGGAGACGGTGGCCTCGTGGCCCATCGTCACGTCGTCCTCGCGGACGTCCACGTAGGGGTAGGTGTCCGAGCGGGAGATGGTGTCGACGAGGAGCGCGTCGCACAGCACGTTGGACTTGGAGCCCGCGGCGCCCTCGCCGATCTCGACCAGGCCGCGGTAGGAGGTGCGGCCGCCGCCTCGCGCCACCGACTTGGAGACGATGTTGGAGGAGGTGTTCGGCGCCATGTGGACCATCTTGGAACCGGCGTCCTGGTGCTGGCCCTCGCCCGCGAAGGCGATGGACAGGGTCTCGCCCTTGGCGTGCTCGCCCATCAGGTAGACGGCCGGGTACTTCATGGTGACCTTGGAACCGATGTTGCCGTCGATCCACTCCATGGTCGCGCCCTCGTACGCCACGGCGCGCTTGGTGACCAGGTTGTAGACGTTGTTCGACCAGTTCTGGATCGTCGTGTAGCGGCAGCGGCCGCCCTTCTTCACGATGATCTCCACCACGGCGCTGTGCAGCGAGTCCGAGGAGTAGATCGGGGCGGTGCAGCCCTCGACGTAGTGGACGTAGGCGTCCTCGTCGACGATGATCAGCGTCCGCTCGAACTGGCCCATGTTCTCCGTGTTGATGCGGAAGTAGGCCTGGAGCGGGATGTCCACGTGGACACCCTTGGGGACGTAGATGAAGGAGCCGCCCGACCACACGGCGGTGTTCAGCGACGCGAACTTGTTGTCGCCGACCGGGATGACCGTGCCGAAGTACTCCTGGAAGAGCTCCGGGTGCTCCTTGAGCGCGGTGTCCGTGTCGAGGAAGATCACGCCCTGCTCCTCCAGGTCCTCGCGGATCTGGTGGTAGACGACCTCGGACTCGTACTGGGCGGCGACACCGGCGACGAGGCGCTGCTTCTCCGCCTCCGGGATGCCGAGCTTGTCGTACGTGTTCTTGATGTCCTCGGGCAGGTCCTCCCAGGAAGCGGCCTGCTTCTCGGTGGAGCGCACGAAGTACTTGATGTTGTCGAAGTCGATGCCGGAGAGGTCGGAACCCCAGAGCGGCATGGGCTTCTTGTCGAAGAGCCTGAGGCCCTTGAGCCGGAGGTTCAGCATCCACTCCGGCTCGGACTTCTTCGCCGAGATGTCGCGGACGACGTCCTCGGACAGACCCCGCTTGGCAGCGGCACCGGCCGCGTCGGAGTCGGCCCAGCCGTACTCGTAGTTGCCCAGACCCTCGAGCTCAGGGTGAGCAGTCTCCGTGGTCATGCGGGGTTCCTCCCGGCCGTACTTGCAGATGCTGATGTGTCGGTCTGTGTCGCGCTTCGCGGGATGAACGTGGTGCACACCCCATCGCCGTGGGCGATCGTGGCCAGGCGCTGCACATGCGTCCCGAGCAGGCGGGAGAAGACCTCGGTCTCCGCCTCGCAGAGCTGCGGGAACTGCTCGGCGACGTGCGCGACCGGGCAGTGGTGCTGACAGAGCTGTTCACCGCTGTGCGGACCGGGAGCGCTCTTCGCCGTAGCAGCGTACCCGTCCGCGGTCAACGCCTTGGCCAGGGCCTCGGTGCGGGCCGCGGGGGCGGCCGCCTCCACGGCTTCCCGGTAGGTCCGCGCCTGTGTCTCCATCCGCGCCCTCGCGAAGGCGGCGACGGCCGCCTCGCCCTCGTCGCCCCCGCCGACGGACTGCGCGATCCAGCGCAGGGCGTCCGCCGCGAGGGTGTCGTAGGACTGGTCGAAGGCGTCACGGCCACAGTCGGTCAGCGCGAAGACCTTGGCGGGCCGGCCCCGGGTGCGCGTGCCGTACACACGCTGCTCACGGGGTGCGACCACGTCGTCGGCGACGAGCGTGTCGAGGTGGCGGCGGACGGCGGCCTGGGTGAGGCCGAGGCGCTGCGCGAGGTCGGCGACGGTGGAGGGGCCGTGGTCCAGGATGGACCTCGCGACCCGGTTGCGGGTTGACCGCTCCCCGGTCGCGAGTTCCCCCTGGGGGGCCTCGCTCATCCGTTCGCCGTTTTTCACAACGCCATTGTTGCGTAATTAAGTGAGCCCCGACAAGCCGTGACGGACGCCACGCCCGGTGGCGTCCATCACTAAGGGTTACCTTATTTATCTACGGAGAGTTAATCGGTAGATGGAATTCCGTTTCCGCGGTAAGCCCCTCCGGTGAACCAGTAGACGGCTCCCACCAGCAGACCTCCGCCCACGACGTTCCCCGGCACGGTGAACATCAGGTTCCGGAAAAGATCACCGAATGACGCCGCCCCGTCCAGGACCGCGAGGCTGAAAAGAGCCATGTTGGCGACGCAGTGTTCGAAACCGACGGCGACGAATACCGCCACCGGCAGCCAGAGCACGAAGATCTTGGCCGCGTCGCCCCTGGCCCGGGTGAACATCCACACGGCCAGGCAGACCAGCATGTTGCACAGGACCGCCCGCCAGAACAGCTGCCCCCCGCCGAGCCCCGTCTTACCGTGCACCAGCTCCGCGAGCATCGCCCGGGCCGACGGCGCCGACGTCACCCCCGAGGCGTGCACCATCGCCGCGAAGGCCATCGCCCCGGCCAGGTTCCCGGCCAGCGACAGCGCCCAGGACGCGCACAGGTCCCGGGGCCCGGTCCGCCCGGACAGCGCCCCGACCAGCATCACCATCACGTTGCTGGTGAAGAGCTGCGCCCCGGCGAACATCACGATCGTGAGCGCCACCGGGAAGAGCGCCCCCTCCAGCAGCTTCACCGCCGCCGACCCCTGGGCCACGAAGGGCGAGACCGCCACGAGCAGGAGCACCTCGCCCACCCCGATGTAGGCGCCCGCGAGGACCGCCGAGACGAAGTACCGCGAGGGGTGGCCCAGGTCACGGGCCTTGTGCACGGCCTGCCCGGAGGTGGCCTCGACGTTCTGCGCGATGCTGTCCACCCCTCAGACGCTAGGGCCCCGCACCTCCCGGAACGCCCCGAAAAGGTCACGAACCCGCGGGCCCCTCACCCCGCCCACCCCAGGACCAAGGCCCCCTTCCCGGGCTCCGTAGACTCAGTCACCATGAGCAACGACCCCGCCGTGGAGATCCGCGGACTGGTGAAGCGGTACGGCCCCAAAACGGCGGTGGACGGCCTGGACCTCACCGTCCCGCGCGGCTCCGTCACCGCGGTCCTCGGCCCCAACGGCGCGGGCAAGACCACCACCGTGGAGACCTGCGAGGGCTACCACCGCCCCGACGCCGGCACCGTCCGCGTCCTCGGCCTCGACTCCGTCGCCCAGGCCGAGCGGCTGCGCCCGCGCATCGGCGTGATGCTCCAGTCCGGCGGGGTCTACTCCGGCGCCCACGCCGTGGAGATGCTGCGCCACGTGGCGAAGCTGTACGCCGACCCCCTCGACGTCGACACCCTCGTGGAACGCCTCGGCCTCGGCGGCTGCGGCCGCACCACGTACCGCCGGCTCTCCGGCGGCCAGCAGCAGCGGCTCGCCCTGGCCATGGCCGTCGTCGGCCGCCCCGAGCTGGTCTTCCTGGACGAGCCCACGGCCGGCCTCGACCCGCAGGCCCGCCGCGCCACCTGGGAACTGGTGCGCGAACTGCGTACGGACGGCGTCACCGTCGTCCTCACCACCCACCACATGGACGAGGCCGAACAGCTCTCCGACGAGGTCGCCATCGTGGACGCCGGCCGGGTCATCGCCCACGGCAGCCCCGAACAGCTGTGCCGGGGCGGCGCCGAGAACACCCTGCGCTTCACCGGCCGCCCCTCCCTCGACCTCGCTTCCCTGCTGAAGGCCCTGCCCGACGGCACCCAGGCCGCCGAGCTCACCCCGGGCGCCTACCGCGTCACCGGCGACGTGGACCCGCAGCTGCTGGCCACCGTCGCCTCCTGGTGCGCCCAGCACGGGGTCATGCCCGACAGCCTCTCCGTGGAGCGGCACACCCTCGAGGACGTTTTCCTGGAGCTGACCGGTAAGGAGCTGCGCGCATGAGCGTCGGTACGTTCACCCCCCGGCCGGGGGCCGCGCCGGTGTCCCGGATGATCTGGGCGCAGACCGCGCTGGAGACCCGGATGCTGCTGCGCAACGGCGAGCAGCTGCTGCTGACCGTGATCATCCCGGCCCTGCTCCTGACCCTCTTCTCCGCCGTCGACATCGTCGACACGGGCGAGGGGAAGGCCGTCGACTTCCTGGCCCCGGGCGTCCTCGCGCTCGCCGTGATGTCCACCGCCTTCACCGGCCAGGCCATCGCCACCGGCTTCGACCGCCGCTACGGGGTGCTCAAGCGGCTCGGGGCCTCCCCGCTGCCGCGCTGGGCGCTGATGACCGCCAAGACCCTGTCGGTGCTGGTCACCGAGGTGCTCCAGGTGGCCCTGCTGACGGTGATCGCGCTCGCGCTGGGCTGGTCGCCGCACGGGAACCCGCTGTCGGTCGCCGTGCTGCTGCTGCTCGGCACGGCCGCGTTCTCCGGGCTCGGGCTGCTGATGGCGGGCACCCTCAAGGCCGAGGTGACGCTGGCCGCGGCGAACCTGGTGTTCCTGCTGCTGCTGGTCGGCGGCGGGGTGATCGTGCCGCTGGAGAAGTTCCCCGGCGCCGTGCAGTCCGTGCTCGGCCTGCTGCCGATCTCGGCGCTGTCCGACGGGCTGCGCGAGGTGCTCCGCAACGGGGCCGCGCTGCCCTGGGCCGACGCGGCCGTGCTGGGCGTCTGGGCGGTCCTGGGGCTGGGCGCCGCCGCGAAGTGGTTCCGCTGGGAGTGAGCCGGGCCACCCCGTGCGGCCCGCTCCACCGGGAGTGAATCGGCGCCCGGGATCGTTGGTTCCGCGGGAGGGTGACCAGCCTCCACACATCGGAACGCCGGGGGACGTGGCATGGCTCAGCGGGAGGCCGCTCTGCGGCTGGACGGACAGTGGGCGCGGATCCGGTCGGGGGACGAGGACGCCGGGCCCGCCGAGAGCGAGCGGCTGCTGCGGGAGCTGATCGCCGCGCTGCGCGAACCCGCGCAGACCGACCCGGAGTGCGCCGCCCGGCTCGGGCTGCGCCTGGGCGACCTCGCGGCACGCCGGTTCGGGGGCGGTGACCGGGCCGGGGCGCTGGCCGCGGTGGAGGAGGGGCTCGGCCACGCGCGCCGGGCCGCGCCGCACGCGCCGGAGTACGCCCGCTGGTACGCCCGGGCCCTGATCAACCAGGGGGTCTGGCTGGCGTGGCCGCTGAGCGACGGCGCCCGGCTCCCCCGGCACCCGCTGGGCGCGGGCGGCGAGAGCGGCCCGGGGGCGATGGAGCGGGCGGCCGGCGAGCGGGCCCGTGACGTGACGCGGGCCGCCGTCGAGGTGTGGGCCGGGCTGGACCAGGAGGACCCGGTCAACCGGCGGGGGCTCGCGCAGGCCAAGGTGTTCCTCGCGGACCGGCTCGCGGAGCTGGGGGCGGCGGCGCAGGCGGTCGCCTGGGCGGTGGACGCCGAGGCCGGGTTCCGCCGGCTGCTGCTCGCGGACCCCGGGCCGGAGGCCGCCCAGGAGGCCGAGGAGGCCCTGGACCACGTCGGCCGCCAGCTGGAGCTGCGGCTGCGCTTCCTCGACTTCGACGCGCTGGCCGGGCTCCGGGCCGACGGGCTGCTGCCCGAGCGGCTGCTGCCGCAGGCGGTGGCGGCCGCCCTGATCCAGGGCGTGCCCGAGGCGGTGATCGGGGGCCGGCTGGGGCTGGACGCCGATCAGGTGGCCACGATCCTGGAGGTGACCCCCTGGCTCGCGGTGTGGCGGGTCGAGGTGCGGGGCGCCGACGGGCTGTGGAGCGTACAGCCGGAGCCGTGGCGGGGTGCGGCGCAGGTCCGGGGGCTGACCGCCGAGGAGGTGGGGACCGACCTGGTGCGGGGGTTCGCGGCCTCCCCGCTGCACCCCGGCGAGGGCGGTCTGTGGCGGGTGCTCGTGTGGTGGCACGAGGAGGGGGACCCGGCAGGGGCCCGGTTCCGCTCGATGCTCGGGCCCGACGCTCCCGCCGGTACCCCCTCGTGAAACTTTGCACAAGGCGCCGCATACGATAGGCGCCGTGTTGAACCCATTCGCATACATCGCCGACCGCTGGACGCCGTCACCCCGGACCGTCCGGCGGGCCGCGTCCGCCGCGCTCCTGATGAGCGTGGCCATCATCGTCACCGGCGGCGCGGTGCGGCTGACCGGATCCGGTCTCGGCTGCGACACCTGGCCCAAGTGCACCGACGACAGCCTCGTCGTCACCCAGGCCCAGGGCTTCCACGGACTCATCGAGTTCGGCAACCGGATGCTGACGTACGTGCTGAGCGCGGCCGTCGGCTGGTTCATCCTCGCGGCACGCGCGGCCAAGCCGTGGCGGCACTCGCTGACCAGGCTCGGCTGGACCCAGTTCGCCCTGGTGATGTCCAACGCGGTCCTGGGCGGCATCACCGTCCTGACCGGGCTCAACCCGTACAGCGTCGCCGGGCACTTCCTGCTCGCGACCGGCCTGATCGCGGTCACCACCGTCTCCTGGCAGCGCACCCGCGAGGGTGACGGCGCCCCCCGGCCGCGCGTGCCCGGGCCCGTGCGCAAGCTGTCGTGGGCGCTGATCGCCACCACCCTCGTGCTGATCGCGGCGGGCACCGTCGTGACGGGCTCCGGTCCGCACGCCGGTGACAAGAGCGAGATCAAGCGCATGCCGTTCGACTGGGCGGCCACCGCCCACGTGCACGCCATCGCCGCCTGGCTGGTCTGCGCGCTCGCCGTCGCGATGTGGCTGGTGCTGCGCGTGGTGGACGCCCCCGTCGACACCCGGGCGCGCGCCCGCGACCTGCTGGTCGTCCTGCTCGCCCAGGGCGCGATCGGCTACGTGCAGTTCTTCACGAAGCTGCCCGAGGTGCTGGTCGCCGCGCACATGCTGGGCTCCTGCCTGGTGTGGATCGCGGTGCTGCGCGTGGCCCTGAGCCTGCGCGAGCGCTCGGCCGACCCGGTCGAGGCCCCGGCCCGGGACGAGGAGCAGCTCTCGGCGGTCTGACGCCGCCCCGCCGGCAGCGCCGGTGCCGTCAGCCGCGCTCGTCGAGCCGGTAGACGCGCCGGGCGTTGCCGGCCGCGAGCATCCCCGCGACGCGCTGCGCGTCCTGCCAGGACCAGGCTCCCTCGGTGACCCAGCCCCCCAGGACCCGGCCGAGCGCCTCGCGGAACACCAGGGCGCCCACCGCGTGCAGCTCCGGCAGGTTCCGCCCGCCGCTGGAGTAGAGCAGCTTGCCGAAGGGCGCGAGTTCCAGCAGTTCCGCCAGTACGGCGGCGGCCCGCGCCCCCGTGCGGGCGAGGGCCGGGCCGAGGTCGGCGTGGACGTGCGGGTGCTCCGCCGCCAGGCGGGCCGTCTGCCGGTGGTACGGGTACCCGCCGCTCAGCACCAGCCGCGCGCCCAGGCCCGCGGTGGCGCGTACGAACCCGTCCAGCGGCCCGGGGTCGGTCCCGCCGGTGTGCAGCTGGAGCGGCAGTCCGGAGGCCACCGCGCTCCACACGAGGTGCCTCAGGAGCACGGGGTCCCGCAGCTCCCCTCCCCTGGTCCGCCCGGCCAGCCAGCGCCCGGCGGCCGCCCGGACCTCCCCGGGACCGGGCGGCTGCGGGTCTGCCGCCAGGGCGGCCGCGGATCCGGTACGGGCCCCGCAGGCGAAGCCGACGGCTCCGGCGGCGGCGTGGTGGACGGCTCCGGCGAGGTTGGCGAGGAACGCGGGGACGGTCCCGGAGGTGTCGGCGGCCTGCTCGGCCAGTAACTCCAGCCGGACCACCTCGTAGGCCTCGGCGGCACCGGCGAGGGCCAGTTCCTTGGGCCCGGTGAGGTCTCCGGGGGCTCCGGTGTCGACGAGGTACGCGCCCGTCCCCGAGCCCCGCAGCAGCCGTCTGGTGCTCTCGGCGGTGCCGAGTTCGCGCCGCCGGGCCAGGTAGCGGGCGGGCGGGCAGTGCGGCTCCAGCCCGAGCAGGGGCGGACACCAGCGGCGCACGGCGAAGCCGGTCTGGGTGTCGAAGGAGGTGGTACCCGGGGCGGGCGGGCCGGCCGAGCGGTGCAGCTGGGCCTCGAAGGTGGCGATGCCCAGCTCCGTGCGGAGCACTCCGCGGCAGTGCTGGTCCACCAGGGGCGGCGTTTCGATCATCCGGTCATCCCGTTGCGGACGTGGGGAAGCGGCTTCCACACGTCCTAACGGGTGAGCGGGGTGTGAAGTATTGCCCGCTCTGTTGACCGACCCCTGACCGACACGCGCGTTCGAGGATCCGGGCGGCCGGGGATTCCGTCGCCGGGGCCTCAGGCCGCCGGGTTGGCGGGGCCGCCGATCTGGATGCCGGCCATCCGCGTCCACTCGTACGGGCCGGTCCTGACCCGGGCGGCGAACTCCCCGTCGAACTCCTCGTGGAGGGTCAGCCCGGCCTGTTCGACGGCGAGCTGGGCCACGGCGTACGTCGGGGCCACCAGGTCGCCCCAGCCGCCGTCGGTGCCCACGAGCACGATCCGGGTGCCGGCCTGGCCGATGTGCGCGAGGTGGCCCTCGGCGCCGCCGTGCTGCTTGGCGAACGCGCCGATCTGCCGGGCCAGCTTCGCGGCCGTGCGGCTCTGCTTCTTGTCCGCGGGCGCTGCGGCCCCGGAGGTGTCTGCGGTGTCTGCGGTCTCTGCCATGGACGGAATGCTACCGGCGAGTAATCAGCGGAGGAAGGGATCCACGGCGACGGCGACGAAGAGGAGCGACACGTAGGTGATCGACCAGTGGAACAGCCGCATCTCCTTGAGCTTCGCGCCCGTCACCCCGGCCTTGGCCCGGGCGCTCAGCGCGTGCGCCTCCCACAGCCACCAGCCGCCGGCCAGCAGCGCGACCGAGGTGTAGAACCAGCCCGTGTACCCCAGCGGGGTCAGCAGCAGCGAGACCGCCACCATCACCCAGCTGTAGAGGACGATCTGGCGCGCCACGGCCTTGTTGCCCGCCACCACCGGCAGCATCGGCACGCCGACCCGCGCGTAGTCGTCCTTCACCTTCATGGACAGCGGCCAGTAATGCGGCGGCGTCCAGAAGAAGATGACGAGGAAGAGGATGACGGCGGCCCAGGAGACCTCGTTCTTCACCGCCGACCAGCCGATGAGCACCGGCATGCAGCCGGCGATCCCGCCCCAGACGATGTTCTGCGCGGTGCGCCGCTTCAGCAGCATCGTGTAGACGACCACGTAGAAGAGGAGCGCGCCGAGCGCGAGGGCGGCCGACAGCCAGTTGATCAGCAGGCCGAAGAACAGCGTCGAGACGACGCCGAGCGAGATGCCGAAGACCAGGCACTCGCGCGGGCTCACCATGCCGGTCACCAGCGGACGCTGCGACGTGCGGTCCATCAGCGCGTCGATGTCGCGGTCGATGTACATGTTCAGCGCGTTGGCGCCGCCCGCGGACAGGTAGCCGCCGAAGCAGGTGGCGAGCACCAGCCACAGCGACGGCACGCCCTGTTCCGCCAGGAACATCACCGGCACTGTGGTGATCAGCAGAAGTTCGATGATCCGCGGCTTGGTCAAAGCCACGAAAGCCATGACCCGGGCCCCGAACGGCCGGTGACCGGGGCTCGTCCCGAGCACCGCCGCTGGACGGGATTCGACGGCCGTCACGCACACCCCTGAGAGAGAATCCAGCAAG
This sequence comes from Streptomyces sp. NPDC090077, assembly GCF_044747545.1. Lineage (NCBI taxonomy): Bacteria > Bacillati > Actinomycetota > Actinomycetes > Kitasatosporales > Streptomycetaceae > Streptomyces > Streptomyces sp. NPDC090077. The sequence continues at coordinate 26,015 of NZ_JBIVEG010000033.1, read as the reverse complement.
CTTCCGAAGCGATGCCTCCGGTAAATGAAGGCTCGGTAAAGGCTTGCGCGTACCACGCCACTGTAGACGTAGCTCTTCCCTCGCCCCGCGCGGGGGTCGCCTCGTGTTGAGCCGATCGGACCGATCACAAGATCACCGACGGCGCATCCCAGGTGAACGGCGGACACCGGGACGGCGACGCACTGCGTGCACTCGAATAGCCGCACGCCCTGGCGGGGGTAGGCTCGGAATCGCGCCGGTGTCACCGTTCGTCACCGGCAAAACAACATGTGGAGAGGAGCCCTGACCAACGGTGAGCACCAAGCCGACCACCCCAGAGCTCGAGTGGACCGAACTGGACCAGCGGGCCGTCGACACCGCCCGCATCCTGGCCGCCGACGCGGTCCAGAAGGTCGGGAACGGACACCCCGGTACGGCGATGAGCCTGGCCCCCGCCGCGTACACGCTTTTCCAGAAGGTCATGCGGCACGACCCCTCGGACCCGGAGTGGGTCGGGCGTGACCGTTTCGTGCTCTCCGCGGGGCACTCGTCCCTGACTCTTTACACCCAGCTCTACCTGGGCGGGTTCGGTCTCGAGCTGGACGACCTCAAGGCCTTCCGCACCTGGGGCTCCAAGACCCCCGGCCACCCGGAGTACGGCCACACGGCCGCCGTGGAGACCACCACCGGCCCGCTGGGCCAGGGCATCGCCAACGCGGTGGGCATGGCCATGGCCGCCCGCTACGAGCGCGGCCTGTTCGACCCGGAGGCCGCCGAGGGCGCCTCCCCGTTCGACCACATGGTCTACGCGATCGCGGGCGACGGCTGCCTCCAGGAGGGCATCTCCCACGAGGCGTCCGCCCTGGCCGGCCACCAGAAGCTCGGCAACCTGGTGCTGCTGTGGGACGACAACCACATCTCCATCGAGGGTGACACGGAGACGGCCGTCTCCGAGGACACCCTGAAGCGCTACGAGGCGTACGGCTGGCACGTCCAGCGCGTCCAGCAGCAGGAGAACGGCGACCTCGACCCGAAGGCCCTGTTCGCCGCCCTCCAGGCCGCCAAGGCCGAGACCGGCCGCCCGTCCTTCATCGCGGCCCGCTCGATCATCGCCTGGCCCGCCCCGCACGCCCAGGGCACCGAGGCCTCCCACGGCTCGGCCCTCGGCAACGACGAGGTCGCCGCGACCAAGCGCGTGCTCGGCTTCGACCCGGAGCAGACCTTCGAGGTCTCCGACGCGGTCCTCGGCCACACCCGCGGTCTGGTCGACCGGGGCCGCGACGCCCGCGCCGCCTGGGAGAAGGAGTTCTCCGCCTGGCGCTCCGCCAACCCCGAGCGCGCCGCCTCCTTCGACCGCATCCAGGCCAACGAGCTGCCCGAGGGCTGGGAGGACAAGCTCCCCGCCTTCGAGACCGGCAAGGGCGTCGCCACCCGCGCCGCCTCCGGCAAGGTCCTCGAAGCCCTCGGCGCGGTCATCCCGGAGCTGTGGGGCGGCTCGGCCGACCTGGCCGGCTCCAACAACACGACCATCGACAAGAACTCCTCGTTCCTGCCGGTGGGCAACCCGCTGCCGGAGGCCGACCCGTACGGCCGCACCATCCACTACGGCATCCGCGAGCACGCGATGGCCGCCGTGATGAACGGCATCACCCTGCACGGCCACACCCGCATCTACGGCGGCACCTTCCTGGTGTTCTCCGACTACATGCGCAACGCCGTCCGCCTGTCCGCGCTGATGCACCTGCCGGTGACGTACGTGTGGACGCACGACTCCATCGGCCTCGGCGAGGACGGCCCGACGCACCAGCCGGTCGAGCACGTCGCCTCGCTGCGCGCCATCCCGGGTCTGAACGTCGTCCGTCCGGCCGACGCGAACGAGACCGCCGTCGCCTGGCGCGAGATCCTCAAGCGCCACACGAAGGTGTACGGCAAGGGCGCCCCGCACGGCCTGGCCCTCACCCGCCAGGGCGTTCCCACCTACGAGCGCAACGAGGACGCGGCCAAGGGCGGCTACGTGCTGTTCGAGGCCGAGGGCGGTCCCGCCCAGGTCGTCCTCATCGGCACCGGCTCCGAGGTGCAGCTCGCCGTCGCCGCCCGCGAGGCGCTGCAGGCCGAGGGCGTCCCGGCGCGCGTGGTCTCGATGCCCTCCGTCGAGTGGTTCGAGGAGCAGACCCAGGAGTACAAGGACAGCGTCCTGCCGCCCTCGGTGAAGGCGCGAGTCGCGGTCGAGGCCGGCATCGGCCTGACCTGGCACCGTTACGTCGGGGACGCGGGCCGGATCGTCTCGCTGGAGCACTTCGGTGCCTCGGCCGACGGCGCCGTCCTGTTCCGCGAGTTCGGCCTCACCGCCGAAGCCGTGACCGCAGCCGCCAAGGACTCCCTCACCGCCGCCGCGCGCTGAAGACCGGCACCTGAACCAGTAGGAGATGTAATTCCCATGGCAGACGCACTCAAGCGCCTCTCCGACGAGGGCGTGGCGATCTGGCTGGACGACCTGTCCCGCAAGCGCATCACGTCCGGCAACCTCGCCGAGCTCATCGACCAGCAGCACGTGGTCGGTGTCACCACCAACCCGTCGATCTTCCAGAAGGCCATCAGCAGCGGCGACGGCTACGAGCAGCAGCTCGCCGACCTCGCCGCCCGCAAGGTCACCGTCGACGAGGCCATCCGCATGATCACGACGGCGGATGTCAGGGACGCCGCCGACATCCTGCGCCCGGTCTTCGACTCCACCGACGGCCAGGACGGCCGCGTGTCGATCGAGGTCGACCCGCGCCTGGCGCACAACACCACGGCGACCATCGCCGAGGCCAAGCAGCTCGCCTGGCTGGTGGACCGCCCGAACACGCTCATCAAGATCCCGGCGACCGAGGCCGGCCTGCCGGCGATCACCGAGGTCATCGGCAGGGGCATCAGCGTCAACGTCACGCTGATCTTCTCGCTGGAGCGCTACCGCGCGGTCATGGACGCGTACCTGGCGGGCCTGGAGAAGGCGAAGGCCGCCGGCCTGGACCTCTCCGAGATCCACTCGGTCGCCTCCTTCTTCGTGTCCCGCGTGGACAGCGAGATCGACAAGCGCCTCGACGGCGTGGGCACCGACGAGGCCAAGGCCCTGAAGGGCAAGGCGGCCCTCGCCAACGCCCGTCTGGCCTACGAGGCGTACGAGGAGGTCTTCTCCTCCGAGCGCTGGGCGGCCCTGGACCGGGCGCACGCCAACAAGCAGCGCCCGCTGTGGGCCTCGACCGGCGTCAAGGACCCGGCGTACAAGGACACCCTGTACGTGGTGGACCTGGTCGCGCCCGGCACCGTGAACACCATGCCCGAGGCCACCCTGGAGGCCACCGCCGACCACGGCGAGGTCTCCGGCGACACCATCCGCGGCACCTACGAGCAGTCGCGCGCCGAGCTGGACGCGGTCGCGAAGCTGGGCATCTCGTACGACGATGTGGTGCAGCTGCTCGAAGACGAAGGCGTCGAGAAGTTCGAGGCGTCGTGGAACGACCTGCTGAAGTCGACCGAGGCGGAGCTGAAGCGCCTCGCCCCCGCGGAGGACTGAGTATTTTGTCGGTAAACGGAGCGAACCCGCTTCGTGACGCACAGGACCGGCGGCTCCCGCGCATCGCGGGGCCGTCCGGCCTGGTCATTTTCGGCGTTACGGGTGACCTGTCGCGCAAGAAGCTCATGCCCGCCGTCTACGACCTCGCGAACCGCGGCCTGCTGCCCCCGGGCTTCTCGCTGATCGGCTTCGCCCGCCGCGAGTGGCAGGACGAGGACTTCGCCCAGGAGGTGTACGAGGCCGTCAAGGAGCACTCGCGCACCCCCTTCCGTGAGGAGGTCTGGCAGCAGCTCGTGCAGGGATGCCGGTTCGTCCAGGGCGAGTTCGACGACGACGCGGCCTTCGAAACCCTCAAGGCGACCATAGAAGAACTCGACAAGGCCCAGGGCACGGGCGGCAACTTCGCCTTCTACCTGTCGGTGCCGCCGAAGTTCTTCCCCAAGGTGGTCCAGCAGCTCAAGAACCACGGGCTGGCGCAGAAGGAGGGCTCCTGGCGGCGTGCAGTCATCGAGAAGCCCTTCGGCCACGACCTGAAGAGCGCGGAAGAGCTCAACCAGGTCGTCCACGAGGTCTTCCCCCGTGACGAGGTCTTCCGGATCGACCACTACCTCGGCAAGGAGACCGTCCAGAACATCCTGGCGCTCCGCTTCGCCAACACGATGTTCGAGCCGATCTGGAACCGGTCGTACGTCGACCACGTCCAGATCACCATGGCCGAGGACATCGGCATCGGCGGCCGGGCCGGCTACTACGACGGCATCGGCGCGGCCCGCGACGTCATCCAGAACCACCTGCTCCAGCTGCTGGCCCTGACGGCGATGGAGGAGCCCGGCTCCTTCCACCCCAAGGCCCTCGTGGCGGAGAAGCTGAAGGTGCTCAGCGCCGTCGAGATCCCCGAGGACCTGGGCAAGCACACCGTGCGCGGCCAGTACTCGGCCGCCTGGCAGGGTGGCGAGAAGGTCGTCGGGTACCTCGAAGAGGACGGCATCGACCCCAAGTCGAAGACCGACACCTACGCGGCCATCCGACTGGAGATCAACAACCGCCGCTGGGCGGGCGTCCCGTTCTACCTGCGGACGGGCAAGCGCCTGGGCCGCCGGGTGACCGAGATCGCGGTGGTCTTCAAGCGGGCCCCGTACCTGCCCTTCGAGTCGGGCGCGACCGAGGAGCTGGGGCAGAACGCCCTGGTCATCCGGGTCCAGCCGGACGAGGGCGTGACGGTCCGCTTCGGCTCGAAGGTGCCGGGCACCTCCATGGAGGTCCGGGACGTCACGATGGACTTCGCCTACGGCGAGTCCTTCACGGAGTCCAGCCCCGAGGCCTACGAGCGGCTCATCCTCGACGTCCTCCTCGGCGACGCGAACCTCTTCCCGCGCCACCAGGAAGTCGAGCTGTCCTGGAACATCCTCGACCCGATCGAGGAGTACTGGGACAAGCACGGCAAGCCCGCGCAGTACGCGGCGGGCACGTGGGGGCCGGTCGAGGCGGACGAGATGCTCGCACGAGACGGACGGAGCTGGCGCCGGCCATGAAGATCGACCTCACGGAGACCACCTCCAGCAAGATCAACGCCGCGTTGGTGCAGGCGCGCCGGGACATCGGCACGCCGGCCATCGGCATGGTCCTCACGCTGGTGATCGTGACCGACGAAGAGAACGCGTACGACGCGCTCAAGTCGGCGAACGACGCGTCCCACGAACACCCCTCGCGGATCGTCGTCGTGGTCAAGCGGGTCAGCCGTTCCCCGCGCAGCCGCCGCGACGCCCGTCTCGACGCGGAGCTCCGCGTCGGCGCGGACTCCGGCACCGGGGAGACGGTCATCCTGCGACTGCACGGGGAACTGGTCAACCACGCCCAGTCGGTCGTGCTGCCCCTGCTCCTGCCGGACGCCCCCGTGGTCGTCTGGTGGCCGGAAGGTGCTCCCGCGGACCTGGCGGGCGACCCGCTGGGCGCGCTGGGGCAGCGCCGGATCACGGACACGTACTCCTCGGAGGACCCCATCGGGGCCCTGGGGGTACGGGCGGAGGCGTACGCGCCGGGTGACACGGACCTGTCGTGGACCCGGATCACCCCGTGGCGCTCCATGCTGGCCGCCGCGCTCGACCAGCAGACGGTCTCGGTGGTCTCCGCGACCGTCGAGGGCGAGGACGAGAACCCGAGCTGCGAGCTGCTGGCCATGTGGCTGGCGGACCGCCTCGGGGTCCCGGTCAAGCGGACCCTGTCGGACGGGCCGGGCCTGACCGCCGTACGCCTGGAGAGCAAGGACGGCGTGATCGTCCTGGACCGGGCGGACGGCGCGCTGGCGACGCTGTGCATGCCGGGGCAGCCCGACCGCGCGGTGGCCCTCAAGCGCCGCGACACGGCGGAGCTGCTGGCGGAGGAGCTGCGCCGGCTGGACCCGGACAACACCTACGAGGCGTCGCTGAAGTTCGGCGTCACCCGTCTGGCGGCGGCGACCGCTCCGGCGAAGCCGGCGGCCGAGGCCGGGTCCGCGGCCGGGAGCAAGGCCGACGCCGGTGCCGGGGCTCCGGCGGAGACCGCCGCCGAGGACGGTGCCCCGGCGAAGCCGGCGGCCAAGCCGTCCAAGCGGGCGGCGGCCAAGTAGTACCCCCGGGCCGCCCCGGACCCCGCGCCCCCACGGGCGGGGTCCGGGGCGGCCCGGGTTCGGCCCCGCGCACCCACCACCCCCCGAACTACCGATAAGGCGGCAGCACATGGGTATGACGACTCCCCAGGTCGTCGTCCACCGGGACAAGGAGCTGATGGCCCAGGCCGCGGCCGCCCGGCTCATCACGAAGATCGTGGACGCGCAGGCAGCCCGGGGCACCGCCTCGGTCGTCCTGACCGGCGGCCGCAACGGCAACGGCCTGCTCGCGGCCCTCGCCGCCGCCCCCGCGCGGGACGCGGTCGACTGGTCGCGGATCGACCTGTGGTGGGGCGACGAGCGCTACGTCCCCGCCGACGACCCCGAGCGCAACCACGTCCAGGCCCGCGAGGCGCTGCTGGACGCCGTCCCCGTGGACCCGGCGCGCGTGCACGTGATGCCGGCCTCCGACGGCCCGTACGGCGAGGACGTGGACGCCGCGGCGGCCGCGTACGCCGCCGAGCTGGCGCGGGCCGCGGGGCCCGAGGACCACGGCCCGGTGCCGACCTTCGACGTGCTGATGCTGGGCGTGGGCCCGGACACGCACGTGGCGTCCCTGTTCCCCGAGCACCCGGCGGCCCGTGAGACCGAGCGCACGGTCGTCGGCGTCCACGGCGCGCCGAAGCCGCCGCCGACCCGCGTCTCGCTCACCCTTCCGGCGATCCGCGCGGCCCGCGAGGTCTGGCTGCTGGCGGCCGGGGAGGACAAGGCCGGGGCGGTGGCCATCGCCCTCGGCGGCGCCGGGGAGGTCCAGGCCCCGGCCGCGGCCGCCCACGGACGCAGCCGCACCCTGTGGCTGCTGGACCGCGCGGCGGCGGCCAAGCTGCCCGTCGGGCTGTACCCCCCGGCCTCCGCCTGACCGCCCGGACGAGGGCGTGCGGAAGGGCCCCGCACCGGTCGTGACCGGTGCGGGGCCCTTGTGCCGTCGGTCCGTCAGCGACCGCGCAGCTCGCGGTACGTGGCCACCAGCGCCCGCGTCGAGGGGTCGAGGCTCTCCACGTGGGAGCCCCCGGTCAGCGCCGGCTCCACGCGCTTGGCGAGGACCTTGCCGAGCTCGACGCCCCACTGGTCGAAGGAGTCGATGTTCCACACCGCGCCCTGGACGAACACCTTGTGCTCGTACAGCGCGATGAGCTGCCCCAGCACCGACGGGGTCAGCTCGGTGGCGAGGACGGTCGTCGTCGGGTGGTTGCCCTGGAAGGTCTTGTGCGGGACGAGGGCCTCGGCGACGCCCTCCGCGCGGACCTCCTCGGCCGTCTTGCCGAAGGCCAGGGCCTGGGTCTGGGCGAAGAAGTTCGCCATCAGCAGGTCGTGCTGGGCCTCCAGGGCCGGCGACAGCTCCGCCACCGGGCGGGCGAAGCCGATGAAGTCCGCCGGGATCAGCTTGGTGCCCTGGTGGATCAGCTGGTAGTAGGCGTGCTGTCCGTTGGTGCCGGGCGTGCCCCACACCACCGGGCCGGTCTGCCAGTCCACCGGATTGCCGTCCCGGTCCACGGACTTGCCGTTGGACTCCATGTCCAGCTGCTGCAAGTAGGCGGTGAACCGGGAGAGGTAGTGGCTGTACGGGAGCACGGCGTGCGACTGCGCGTCGAAGAAGGCCCCGTACCAGATGCCCAACAGGCCCATCAGGAAGGGGGCGTTGCTCTCCATCGGCGCGGTGCGGAAGTGCTCGTCCATGGCGTGGAAGCCGCCGAGGAGCTCGCGGAAGGCGTCCGGGCCGATGGCGATCATCAGGGACAGGCCGATGGCGGAGTCGAAGGAGTAGCGGCCGCCGACCCAGTCCCAGAACCCGAACATGTTGGCCGGGTCGATGCCGAACTCGGTGACCTTCTCGGCGTTGGTGGACAGGGCCACGAAGTGCCGTGCCACGGCGGCCTGGTCACCGCCGAGCCCCGCGAGCAGCCATTCCCGCGCCGAGGTGGCGTTGGTGATGGTCTCGATGGTGGTGAAGGTCTTCGAGGCGATGATGAACAGCGTCTCGGCCGGGTCGAGCTCGCGCACGGCCTCGTGGAGGTCGGCGCCGTCCACGTTGGAGACGAACTTCAGGGTCAGGCCCCGGTCGGTGAAGGCGCGCAGCGCCTCGTACGCCATGGCGGGGCCCAGGTCGGAGCCGCCGATGCCGATGTTGACCACGTTCTTGATGCGCTTGCCGGTGAACCCGGTCCACTCCCCCGACCTGATCCGGTCGGAGAAGGCGGCCATCTTGTCGAGGACCTCGTGGACGCCGGGCACGACGTTCTCGCCGTCCACCTCGACGACGGCCCCGCGGGGGGCGCGCAGCGCGGTGTGCAGGACCGCGCGGTCCTCCGTCACGTTGATCTTGTCACCGCGGAACATCGCGTCCCGCAGCTCCGCCACGCCGGTGGCGGACGCCAGTTCGCGCAGCAGCCCGAGCGTCTCGTCGGTCACGAGGTGCTTCGAGTAGTCGATGTGCAGGTCGCCGACCCGCAGCGTGTAGCCGGTGCCCCGGTCCGGGTCCGCCTGGAACAGCTCCCGCAGATGCGTCTGCCCCAGCTCTTCCCGGTGCTTGCCGAGTGCGTTCCACTCGGGCGTCCGGTTGAGCCTCGTACGGCTGTCTGCGTTCATCTCGGACATCAACCCACTTCTTCCGTCCTGTTGTGCCCCGCCACCGTCCAACCTAAGGGATCCGAAGGGGGACAACGCACACAAAGGGGCCCGGCCCGCGGGAATGACACTCCCACGGGCCGGGCCCTGAGTCGCTCTTGAGCGCGGCCCCGCCGCGGACGGACGGGCCGGCTCAGATCTCGCCGCGGAGTTTGGCGAGGGCCTCGGCGAGGATCGCCTCGCCGTCGGCGTCCGTGCGGCGCTCGCGGACGTACGCGAGGTGCGTCTTGTACGGCTCCGTGCGCGGCGGTGCGGGCGGGTTGTCCCGGTCCTGGCCGGCCGGGAACCCGCAGCGCGGGCAGTCCCAGGTGTCCGGCACCTGCGCGTCGCTGGCGAAGCTCGGCTGCGTCTCGTGCCCGTTCGAGCACCAGAAGGAGATGCGCAGGCGGGGCGCGGATTCACCGCGCTCGGCCTCGCCCATCGGCCCGGCTCCGACCCGACTTCCACGAATCGCGTTGCCACTTGCCACGGTCGTAACTCCCTGCGTGATGGTGCCGCGGAGCGTGCGGGATGTCCGCTGCGGGCGCCCCAGTCTACGTAAGGCCCAACGCACGTCCAGCAACCGGAGTTACTCGCTCCAGCCGCGGACGCAGGACCTCATGATAGGCCGGGCACCACCGCCGGGACGGCCCGAATGGCCAGAACCGTCAGGAGGTGCTGGACTTCATGAGCAGGCCCAGCGCGACGATGCAGGCGAACCACAGCAGGCCGACGACGACCGTGATGCGGTCGAGGTTGCGCTCGGCCACGGAGGAACCGCCGACCGAGGACTGCATGCCGCCGCCGAACATGTCGGAAAGGCCGCCACCCTTGCCCTTGTGCATCAGCACGAGCAGCATCAGCAGAGCGCTGAAGACGATCAGGGCGATCGAGAACCCCATAACCACGGCTGATTCCTACTTTCTGGGCTTGCTGGGAGGAAGCGGGGGCCGGCAGGCCGCGCGTACGCGGCCTCCGGCCCCCGCAAGGGTACGACGGATCGGCCCTACCGCATACTCACTGGTCGCGGAAGCGGACGATCTTGACGAACTCGTCCACGTCCAGCGCCGCGCCGCCGATCAGGGCGCCGTCCACATCGGGCTGGGCCATGATCGCGGCGATGTTGCCGGACTTGACCGAGCCGCCGTACTGGATGCGGACCTTGTCGGCCAGCTCCTGGGAGTACAGCTCCGCGAGACGGCCGCGGATCGCGCCGCAGACCTCCTGCGCGTCCTCGGGGGTGGCGACCTCGCCGGTGCCGATCGCCCAGACCGGCTCGTACGCGATCACGATGGACTCGACCTGCTCGGCCGGGACGCCCTCCAGGCCGCCGTCGACCTGGGCCAGGGTGTGCGCGACCTGGTTGCCGGCCTTGCGGACGTCGAGGCCCTCGCCGACGCACAGGATCGGGGTGATCCCGTTGCGGAAGGCGGCCTTGACCTTGGCGTTGCAGACCTCGTCGGACTCGCCGTGGTACTGGCGGCGCTCGCTGTGGCCGACGGCGACGAAGGTGCAGCTCAGCTTGGACAGCATCGGGCCGGAGATCTCGCCGGTGAAGGCGCCGGAGTCCTGCGCCGAGATGTCCTGGGCGCCGTACTTGATCTTCAGCTTGTCGCCGTCGACCAGGGTCTGCACCGAGCGCAGGTCGGTGAAGGGCGGGAGCACCGCGACCTCGACGGCGTCGTAGTCCTTGTCGGCGAGGGCGAAGGCGAGCTTCTGGACGTGGGCGATGGCCTCGAGGTGGTTGAGGTTCATCTTCCAGTTGCCCGCCATCAGCGGGGTGCGGCCGTTGACAGTCATAGGGGTTCAGCCCTCCAGGGCGGCGAGGCCGGGGAGCGTCTTGCCCTCGAGGTATTCGAGGCTGGCGCCACCACCGGTGGAAATGTGACCGAAGGCGTTCTCGTCGAAGCCCAGGGTGCGGACCGCGGCGGCGCTGTCGCCACCGCCGACCACGGTGAAGGCCCGGCTGTCGACGAGGGCCTGCGCGACGGCGGTGGTACCGCCCGCGTAGTCGGGGTGCTCGAAGACGCCCACCGGGCCGTTCCAGAAGACCGTCTCGGCGTCGGCGATCTTCGAAGCGTACAGCTCGCGGGTCTTGGGGCCGATGTCCAGGCCCTCCTTGTCCGCGGGGATCCCGTCCGCGTCGACCGTCTCGAAGACGGCCGGGGTCTTGCCCTTCAGGTCCGGGAACTCGGCGGAGACCAGGACGTCGACGGGGAGGACGAGCTCCACGCCGGTCTTGGCGGCGCGCTCCATGTACTCCTTGACCACGTCCACCTGGTCCTTCTGGAGCAGGGAGATGCCGACCTCGTGGCCCTTGGCGTAGAGGAAGGTGTAGGCCATGCCGCCGCCGATGAGGATGCGGTCGGCCTTGCCGAGCAGCTCGTCGATGACGGCGAGCTTGTCGGAGACCTTGGCGCCGCCGAGGACGACGACGTAGGGGCGCTTGACGTCGGCGGTCAGCTTCTTCAGGACGCCGACCTCGGTCGCGATGAGGTAGCCGGCCGCGTGCGGGAGGCGCGCGGGCAGGTCGAAGACCGAGGCGTGCTTGCGGTGGACGGCGCCGAAGCCGTCGCCGACGTAGACGTCGGCCAGCTCGGCGAGCTGGTCGGCGAAGGCGCCGCGCTCGGCGTCGTCCTTCGAGGTCTCGCCGGCGTTGAAGCGCAGGTTCTCAAGGACGGCGACCCGGCCGTCGGCGAGGGCCGCGACGGTCTCCTTGGCGGAGGCGCCGACGGTGTCGGTGGCGAAGGCCACCTCCGCGCCGAGCAGCTCGCCGAGCCGCGCGGCGGCCGGGGCCAGCGAGAACGCCGGGTCCGGGGCGCCCTTGGGGCGGCCCAGGTGCGAGGCGACGACCACGCGGGCGCCCGCCTCGGCGAGCTTGGCGATGGTCGGCAGGACGGCGCGGATGCGGCCGTCGTCGGTGATGTCACCGTTCGCCAGCGGAACGTTGAGGTCCGCGCGGACGAAGACCCGCCGGCCGGCGACGCCCTCGGCAAGCAGTTCGTCGATCGTCTTCATGTGTTTCCTACTCCTTGGGAGACCTTCGCCCCTGCGGGCGAGGACGGGAGGGCCGGGCAAGCAACAGGGCCCGGGCGGCGCCTCATCGCGCCGAACGGACCCTGTGCTTCACATCGTGTTGCCTTGCCCTACGTTCTTAGAGCTGACCGCCGACGAAGACGGTGAGGTCGACGAGTCGGTTGGAGTAGCCCCACTCGTTGTCGTACCAGCCGACGACCTTGACCTGCTTGCCCTGGACCATGGTCAGGGAGGAGTCGAAGGTGCAGGAGGCCGGCCAGTTCACGATGTCGGAGGAGACGATCGCGTCCTCGGTGTAGTCGAGGATGCCCTTGAGCTGGCCCTCCGCGGCCTTCTGGAAGGCGGCGTTGATCTCGTCCTTGGTGACCTCGCGGTCGAGCTCCAGGACGAGGTCGGTGACCGAGCCGGTCGGGACCGGGACGCGCATGGCGATGCCGTCGAGCTTGCCCTTGAGCTGCGGCAGGACCAGCGCGGTGGCCTTGGCGGCACCGGTGGAGGTCGGGATGATGTTCTCGGCGGCGGCGCGGGCGCGGCGCAGGTCCGAGTGCGGGAAGTCCAGGATGCGCTGGTCGTTCGTGTAGGCGTGGACCGTCGTCATCATGCCCTTGACGATGCCGAAGTTCTCGTCGAGGACCTTGGCCATCGGCGCCACGCAGTTGGTGGTGCAGGAGGCGTTGGAGATGACGTGATGGTTGGCCGCGTCGTACTTGTCCTGGTTGACGCCCATCACGATGGTGATGTCCTCGTCCTTGGCCGGGGCCGAGATGAGGACCTTCTTCGCGCCGGCCGTGATGTGCTTGGCGGCGTCGGCCTTCTTCGTGAAGATGCCGGTGGACTCGATGACGATGTCGGCACCCAGCTCGCCCCAGGGGAGGTTCGCGGGGTCGCGCTCGGCGAAGGTCTTGAAGGTGTTGTCCCCGACGGTGATGGTGTCGTCGGTGTGGGAGACCTCGGCCTTGAGGCGGCCCAGAATGGTGTCGTACTTGAGCAGGTGCACCAGGGTGGCGTTGTCCGTCAGGTCGTTGACACCGACGATCTCGATGTCCGCTCCCTGCTCGAGAAGAGCCCGGAAGTAGTTACGGCCAATTCGGCCAAAACCATTGATGCCTACGCGGATCGTCACGAACCGATCTCCTCGTTGGTGCGCCGGCCTGTCCCGCCGGCGAGCTGTATGGGATGTCCCCGACCGCTTACGACCCTACCTCTCTGTGAGCTTCTGAGTGACATCGGTCGGAGCCTGACACTCCCCGCTCTGCGCGGGGGACATGCCCGAGGCCCTGTACCAGTGGCCCTGGCACGGGACCTCGGGGACTTTGGTCCCGGTCACCGAGAGTGAACGGGAGCCGGGGCGCGGGTCAGTGGCCCAGGGACCTGAGCGCCTTGCCGAGCACTGCGGCGCGGTCCGCCGGGGCCGTCACGTGCTCCAGCCCGAATCCGAGCAGGACCGTGTCACGCGTAGTGACCGAGGCGTAGGACTTGAACAGCTCCCCGGTCCTGGACCAATCTCCCGGAACATCGGGACTTCCGGCGGGCGCCGGCTGTGCGGTCCACGTCCCGAGGGAGCTCTCGAAGCCCTCGGCGGGCTGGTCCGCGCCGCCGACGGAGAGCCGCGCCTCGTCGGCGAAGACCCCCCGGCCGCCCGAGGCGGGGTCGGTGATGTACGCGAGGGAGACCTCGACCGTCTTCCCGGCGTAGGCGCTCAGGTCGAAGGTGACCTGCTTCCAGCCGCCGGAGGAGCCGGTGAAGCTGTTCCACGCTCCGCTACTGCCGGCCGCGGTGCAGCCGCCGGCGGCGAGGGTGAGGTAGCGGCGCAGGAACGGGTGGCCGTTGAGGAAGAAGCCGGCCTCGCACTCCGCCGGGACTGTGGCGGAGCTCAGCCCGCCCGCGTCCGGGAGTGTGGTCCAGTCGTCCCCGCCGGCCGTACGGGCCTCCAGGACGGCGTGGTCGTAGCCCTCCTCGGTGTTCCAGTTGAGGGCCGTCTTCAGCTTCGGCTGGTCGGCGGCCGTCACCTTGGTGAGGTCGATGGTGCGCGTGAGGCGCTTCCAGTCGTCGTCGGTGTGGGTCGCCGACGCCATCCCGGTGCCCGCGTAGGGCGCGTACGGGTTCGTCACTCCGGTGTACTGGCCCGCCTGCGCGCTCTTGAACTGCGGGAACTGCGCCGCCGGGAGCGTGTCGGAGGTGACGGTGTAGGCGCCGGGGGCGTTCAGCGGGTTGCCGGCCGCGTCGCCGAGGGCGCCCTTGGCGCCGACGAGGGAGCCCGCGCCGGCGAAGCCGGTCGGGCCCTTGACCGAGGCCCGGCCGTAGGCGCCGAGGTAGTACTGGCTGAAGTCGTCGGTCAGCGCGGGCCCGACCTGGGTCCGGCCGCCGGCCAGTTCACCGGCCTCGACGAGCTTGCCGCCCTCGTTGAGGTAGTCGCGGACCGCCAGCTGGGTGGGGCCGCCGGGGGCGGCGGCGCCGGTGTAGTGGACGGCCGTGCGGAAGTGGGAGAGCACGCCGAGGTGGTGCGGGGCACCCTGGGCGGACACGTCCCACACGGCGGCCGACTTCCCGTTGGCCCGCAGCGCGTCCACGTACCCCTGGGCGTGCTGCGCCTTGGCGCCCTCCTCGGCGATCACCAGGACGTCCGCGCGCGGGCGCTCGGCCACGGTGTACGTGAAGTGCTCGCTGGAGACCTTCCCGCCGGAGCGGTCGCGGCCGGTGAACCAGACCTCGACCTTGTCGCCGGGCTTCGCACCGTCGACCTCGCCGCGGTACTCGTCGAACCAGTTGTTGTCCTCGCCGCCGTAGACCTCGCCGCCCTTCCAGGCCTTGAGCCCCTCGTCGTGCGTGCGGCCGCCGTTGATGCGGTAATTGAGCTGCTTGTCCTTCAGCGCCTTGCGGGCCGTGACGGCGACCGTCTGGTCCTCGCCCCGGGCCGCGTAGGAGGTGGTGAAGGGGTCGAGGGTGAAGTCGGCGGCGCTCAGGCCGACCGAGGAGGAGGGCCGGTCGGGGTGCGCCGCGCTCTCGCCGACGCTCAGCGCGAAGGGGACGTTCTTGGCGAACTCCTGCTGGATCAGCTTCTCGTCGTCCGGGAAGTTGAATCCGGAGGCGCAGTCCTCGGGCTTCCAGGCGTCGTTCGGGTCGATCGCGGAGGCCGTCTGGCAGGTGGTCATCTCCGGCGTGAACATCATGACGCCGTTGACGTTGGCCGCGTGGCCGTCGGCCTCGCCGTTCGTCGTGTACAGCTCGGACGAGACCTGCGGGTGGTAGCCGGGGACGGCCGGGTTCTCGGGGGTGCCCGCGAGTGCCTTGTAGGCGACGTCGTCGGGGGTCGGCGTGGCGACCTGCCAGCCCACGCCGTACAGGATCAGTTCGGCCGCCGAGTGGTAGTTGATCGCGTACTCGAAGCCGATGCGCTTCTCGAAGGCGTCGAGGGCGGTGGTCTCGGGCTCGGACTGGGCCTTGGGGCCGCGGAAGGTCTCGCTGGAGGGGCTCGGCGAGGAACCCTCGTTGTCGTAGCCCCACTTGTGGGCGAAGTTGCGGTTGAGGTCGACCCCGTCCACCGCGGTGATCTTGCCGTCCCCGTCGTTGTCGCGGAGGTTCTTGCGCCACAGCCGGGTGCTGTCGGAGGTGAACGTGTAGTCGTAGCCGTCGGGATTGGCGGAGAGCAGGAACCACAGCTCGGTGGAGTCCACCAGCTTGGTGATCCGCGGGTCCTTGCCGTAGTTGTCGAGGGTGTGGTGCATCAGCCGCCGGGTCATCTCGGGGGTGATCCACTCCCGGGCGTGCTGGTTGGACATGTAGAGCACGGACGGCTTGTCGCCGTCCTTGGTCCGTTTCGCGTCCTTGGTGACCTTGAGGGCGAGGATGTCCTTGCCCTGGAGGCTCTTGCCGATCGAGACGACCTTGGTGAGCCCCGGGTTCTGCTGCGCCGTCCGCAGGACCTCCTCCTGGAGGCCCCCCTTGCCGCTGTACGGGCGGAAGACCCCGTCCCCGGCGGCCTTGGCGCGGGCCAGCCCCTGGGCGGGGACCTTGCGCTCGGCGAGCCTGACGCCCTGGGCGGTGAGCCGTCCGGCCTGCTCCCCGGTGAGGAAGAGCTCGACGCGGGCGGTCCCCGTCTCCGGGGCGCGTTCGGAGAGCTCGTGGGCGTCCTGGCCGGCGGCGAGGACGAGCGGGACCTGTTCGCGGGTGATGTCGGCGTCGTAGACCCGTACCTCGTCGGCGGCGGGTGCCGTGCCGGGAGCGGGCCGGGCCTGGGCCGCGACGGGCACCGCGGCCAGTGTGGTTCCGAAGACGAGTGCGCTTGCGGCAAGGATCGAACTCGCGCGGTGCCTCATGTGCCCCCCTGGGCGTCGTCTGCCACGAAAGCTTCGGACGCAAGGCTCACGATCCGGAGATGCTCATGTCAACGGGACAAACGGGAACGCAACGGGCCCGCACGCGGTGGGCGTGCGGGCCCGTCGGGGCGCGTGCCGCGCGGGTGCGGGTCAGCCGGCCATGTTGTCGGCCAGCTCCTCGCTGAGGTCCAGGTTGGACTCGGTGCCCGGGATGCCGAGGTCCTGGGCGCGCTTGTCGGCCATCGCCAGCAGGCGGCGGATCCGGCCGGCGACCGCGTCCTTGGTCAGCGGCGGGTCGGCGAGCGCGCCCAGCTCCTCCAGGGAGGCCTGCTTGTGCTCCATGCGCAGCCGGCCGGCCGCGGCGAGGTGCTCGGGGACCTCCTCGCCGAGGATCTCCAGCGCGCGCTGGACCCGGGCGCCGGCCGCCACCGCGGCCCGTGCCGAGCGGCGCAGGTTGGCGTCGTCGAAGTTGGCGAGGCGGTTGGCGGTGGCGCGGACCTCGCGCCGCATCCGCCGCTCCTCCCAGGCCAGCACCGACTCGTGGGCGCCGAGGCGGGTCAGCAGGGCGCCGATCGCGTCGCCGTCGCGGACCACGACCCGGTCCACGCCGCGCACCTCGCGCGCCTTGGCGGCGATGGAGAGCCTGCGGGCGGCGCCCACCAGGGCCAGGGCGGCCTCCGGGCCGGGGCAGGTGACCTCCAGGGAGGAGGAACGGCCCGGTTCGGTGAGGGAGCCGTGGGCCAGGAAGGCACCGCGCCAGGCCGCCTCGGCGTCACAGGTGGCGCCGGAGACCACCTGCGGGGGAAGACCCCGGATGGGGCGGCCGCGGCCGTCCACGAGGCCCGTCTGGCGTGCCAGCTGGTCCCCGCCCGCCACGACGCGCACGACGAAGCGGCTGCCGCGGCGCAGTCCGCCCGGGGCCATGACCACCAGGTCCGAGGAGTGTCCGAAGATCTCCAGGATGTCCTTGCGCAGCCGCCGGGCGGCGATCCCGGTGTCCAGCTCCGCCTCGATGACGATGCGGCCGCTCACCAGGTGCAGGCCGCCCGCGAACCGCAGGATCGCCGAGACCTCCGCCTTCCTGCAGCAGGTCCGGGTGACGGGGAGGCGTGAGATCTCATCCTTCACCGCGGGCGTCATCGCCATGGGCCGATCCTTCCATGCATCCGAAAAATACGGTCGTACGCGGCGGCCAGCAGCTCCGGGTCGTGCTTCGGAGAGCCGTCCTGCCTGGCCACGGGCGCCAGCTCGACCGCGGCACCGAACCGTTTCGCGGCATCGGCGAGGGACTCGCGGTCGGGCACGGCGGCCTCGTCGGCCAGCACCACGTCCAGGGCGAGTTTAGGGGCGTGTCGGGCCAAAACCTCCAAATGACGCTGCGGAGAGAAGCCCTCGGTTTCACCGGGCTGCGGGGCCAGGTTCAGCGACAGGACCCGCCGGGCCTTGGTCTGCACCAGCGCGTCCAGCAGCTCCGGCACCAGCAGGTGCGGGATCACGGAGGAGAACCAGGACCCCGGGCCCAGCACCACCCAGTCGGCGTCGAGCACGGCAGCGACGGCCTCCGGGACGGCCGGCGGGTCCGCCGGCACCACCTGGACGGAGAGCACCTCGCCGGGGGTGAGGGCCACGGTGGCCTGCCCCCGGACGGTGTCGACCTCGTCCGGGCGCGCCGGGTCGTGCCCCTTGACCAGGGCCTGGAGCTCCAGCGGCACCGCGGACATCGGCAGCACCCGGCCCTGCGCGCCCAGCAGCTTCCCGACCAGGTCGAGGGCCTGGACGGGGTCGCCGAGCTGCTCCCACAGGGCGACGATCAGCAGGTTGCCGACCGCGTGCCCGTGCAGGTCGCCCTCGGTCTGGAAGCGGTGCTGGATGACCCGGGCCCAGGTCTGGCCCCAGTCGTCGTCGCCGCACAGCGCGGCCAGCGCCTTGCGCAGGTCGCCCGGCGGCAGCACGCTCAGCTCCTCGCGGAGCCGTCCGCTGGAGCCCCCGTCGTCGGCGACGGTGACCACGGCGGTGAGCTCGCCGGTGATCCGGCGCAGCGCGGCGAGGGAGGCCGACAGGCCCATGCCGCCGCCCAGGGCGACGACCTTGGGCGCGGCCACCTTCGACGCCGCGCGGC
The DNA here is from genome assembly GCF_044747545.1 of Streptomyces sp. NPDC090077. Lineage (NCBI taxonomy): Bacteria > Bacillati > Actinomycetota > Actinomycetes > Kitasatosporales > Streptomycetaceae > Streptomyces > Streptomyces sp. NPDC090077. Next base: position 7,761 of record NZ_JBIVEG010000033.1, on the reverse strand, counting down.
GGCCGGCGCGGCCCGCGCCCTCCTCACCCCGTCCGGGGGTGAGGCGGCGCAGACGGCGCAGCCGCAGGGTGCGTCCGGTCACTCGCGCCCCATGTCCCGGTGGACGACGACGGTCTCGACTCCCTCGGAGGCGAGGCGGGCGGCGAGCTTCTCGGACATGGCCACGCTGCGGTGCTTGCCGCCGGTGCAGCCGACGGCGATGGTCACGTACCGCTTGCCCTCGCGGCGGTAGCCGGCGGCGATGAGCTGGAGCAGCTCGGTGTAGCGGTCGAGGAACTCCTTGGCGCCGGGCTGGCTGAAGACGTAGCCCGACACCTCCTCGTTGAGCCCGGTGAAGGGGCGCAGCTCGGGGACCCAGTGCGGGTTGGGGATGAAGCGGCAGTCGACGACGAGGTCGGCGTCGACGGGCAGGCCGTACTTGAAGCCGAAGGACATGACGGTGGCCCGCAGCTCGGGCTCCTCGTCGCCCGCGAACTGGGCGTCCATCTTGGCGCGCAGCTCGTGCACGTTCAGGCTGGAGGTGTCGATGACCAGGTCGGCGTCGCCGCGCAGCTCGCGCAGCAGGTCGCGCTCGGCGGCGATGCCGTCGACGATGCGGCCGTCGCCCTGGAGGGGGTGCGGGCGGCGGACCGACTCGAAGCGGCGGACCAGCGCGTCGTCGGAGGACTCCAGGAAGACGATGCGCCGGGTGACCCCGCGGGCCTCCAGGTCGGAGAGGGACTCGCGCAGGGCGTCGAAGAACTGGCGGCCGCGGACGTCGACGACGACGGCGATCCGCGCCACGTTGCCCTGGGAGCGGGCGCCGAGCTCCACCATGGTGGGGATCAGCGCGGGCGGGAGGTTGTCGACGACGAACCAGCCGAGGTCCTCCAGACACTTGGCCGCCGTACTGCGGCCGGCTCCGGACATCCCGGAGATGATCACCAGCTCGGGGATGGCCGCCTCGGCGTTGTCGCCGGGCTCCACGGTCGTGCCCGTACTCACCTGTGCTCCGTCTCGGTCGTGCTCGTTCGTGTGCTCGGTCGTGTTGTCGGTCGTCTGTGCGGTCGGTGCGGTCGCGTGCTCGGTCATGGCGCGGTCCCCCGTTCGGACGATGTCTCCGCAGGTGCGGAGGCCTCGTCCTCAATGATCTCTCCTGTCGCCGTGTTGACGGCAGGACCTGCGGGAACCGCCCCGGCGAGCGCGGCGGCCACGGTCTCCGCGGTCTTGCGGCCTATGCCCGGGACCTCGCAGATCTGGTCGATTGTCGCCTGTCTCAGCTTCTTCACCGAACCGAAGTGCTTCAGCAGGGCCACCTTGCGGCTTTCGCCGAGGCCCGGGACCTCGTCCAGGGGGCCCGCCTTCAGACGCTTCCCGCGCTTGCTGCGCTGGTACTGGATGGCGAAGCGGTGGGCTTCGTCACGTACCCGCTGGAGCAGGTAGAGGCCCTCGCTGGTGCGGGGCAGCACGACGGGGTCGTCCTCGCCGGGCAGCCAGACCTCCTCCAGCCGCTTGGCGAGCCCGCACACCGCCACGTCGTCGATCCCCAGCTCGTCCAGGGCCCGCTTGGCGGCCGCCACCTGGGGCTGCCCGCCGTCGACGACGACGAGCTGCGGCGGGTACGCGAACCGCTTGGGACGGCCGTCGTCCTCGGGGGCCTCCCCGTCCTCCGCGTCCCACTCGCCCGTCTTGAGCTTCTCCTGGAGGTAGCGGCGGAAGCGCCGGGAGACGACCTCGTGCATGGAGCGGACGTCGTCCTGCCCCTCGCCGTGCCAGACCTGAGTGTCTCCGACACGACCCTTGATCTGGAAGCGGCGGTACTCGCTCTTGCGGGCGAGGCCGTCCTCGAAGACGACCATCGACGCGACGACGTCGTCGCCCTGGAGGTGGGAGATGTCGAAGCACTCGATGCGCAGGGGCGCGCCGTCCAGCTCCAGGGCCTCGGCGATCTCCTCCAGGGCCCGGGAGCGGGTGGTGAGGTCGCCGGCGCGCTTGGTCTTGTGCAGGGCGAGGGACTGCTGGGCGTTCCGGTGGACGGTCTCCATCAGCGCCTTCTTGTCCCCGCGCTGCGGGATGCGCAGGCTGACGCCGGACCCGCGCCGCTCGGCGAGCCACTGGCCGAGGGCGGGCGCGTCCTCCGGCAGGGCCGGTACCAGCACCTCCTTGGGGACGGCCTCGCCCTTCTCCTCCCCGTAGAGCTGCTGGAGGGCGTGCTCGACGAGCCCGGCGGTGTCCACGGCCTCGACCTTGTCGGTGACCCAGCCGCGCTGGCCGCGCACCCGCCCGCCGCGGACGTGGAAGATCTGCACGGCCGCCTCCAGCTCGTCCTCGGCGACCGCGATGAGGTCGGCGTCGGTGGCGTCGGCGAGGACGACGGCGTTCTTCTCCATGGCGCGGCGCAGGGCGCCTATGTCGTCGCGCAGCCGGGCGGCCTTCTCGTACTCCATCTCCTCGGCGGCCTCGTGCATCTGCTTCTCCAGCCGGGAGAGGTAGGTGCCGGTGCGGCCCGCCATGAAGTCGCAGAAGTCCTCGGCGAGTTCCCGGTGCTCCTCGGGGGTGACCCGGCCGACGCAGGGGGCGGAGCACTTGCCGATGTAGCCGAGCAGGCAGGGGCGTCCGATCTGCGCGGACCGCTTGAACACCCCGGCGGAGCAGGTGCGCACGGGGAAGACGCGCAGCATCAGGTCGACGGTCTCGCGGATCGCCCAGGCGTGCCCGTAGGGGCCGAAGTAGCGCACGCCCTTCTTCTTGGGCCCGCGCATGACCTGGACGCGGGGGTACTCCTCGTTCATCGTCACGGCGAGGGAGGGGTAGCTCTTGTCGTCCCGGTACTTGACGTTGAACCGGGGGTCGAACTCCTTGATCCAGGAGTATTCGAGCTGGAGCGCCTCGACTTCGGTGGACACGACGGTCCACTCGACGGAGGCGGCCGTGGTGACCATGGTGGCGGTGCGGGGGTGCAGGCCGGCGATGTCCTGGAAGTAGTTCGCCAGGCGCTGGCGCAGGCTCTTGGCCTTCCCGACGTAGATCACCCGGCGGTGGTCGTCGCGGAACTTGTAGACCCCCGGGGAGTCGGGAATCTGCCCGGGCTCGGGACGGTAGCTGGAAGGGTCGGCCATGCCGCCCACCCTACTGGCGGGCACGGACAACCCCCCGCAGCCTTTTGCCTCCGGCAGGGGCACGATTCGGCCCCGCCGGCACCATCCGGCTCCGGCAGGATCCGGCCCCGCCGGCGTTCGAGGCGCTGGGGGCACCTCCCAGCGGTAGCTGGGGGAGGGTCTGGGGGCGGAGCCCCCAGAAGGGGTCCGGGCGCAGCCCGGGGAACGGGCGAAGGGCGGGGCGGGGAGCAGCCCGCGCAGCGGCAGCCCACCCGCACCGGCCCACCGGCACGGGCAAGGCCCCCGCACCGCCCGGCCGGGCAACGGCCGGAGCCGGAACCCCGCCCGGCCGGGCAACGGCCGGAGTCGGAACCCCGCCCGGCCGGGCAACGGCCGGAGTCGGAACCCCGCCCGGCCGGGCGCCGGCTCCGACTCCCCCCCTACCGCCCGGCCAGGGCAAGGGCCCGGGGCTACCCCCCGAGGGACCGGCGCCGCCGGAGCAGGACGAGCGCCCCGCCCGCGCCCAGCGCCAGCGCCCCGGCCCCGCCGGCCGCGACGGCCACCGGCAGCCCGCCGGAGCCCCCGGCCCCGCCGGCGGTCTCGAAGCCGCCGGCCCGGCCCCCCTCGGCGTACGCGGACCCCGGCAGCTTGTCCCCGTACAGCCCCGTCACCCGGGCCCGGTATCCGGCCAGCGTCACCCCCCGGTCCCCCACGGCCCGCGCCGCGTCCTCGTCCAGCGGCAGCACCCTGTCCCCGCGGGCCACGTACCAGGCATCGATCTGCGGCTCGCGGAACACGGTCCCGCCGGGCAGTTTCTCCGCGCCCAGGCGGGCGTAGCGGAACTCGTCGTCGCCGGTGGCGATGTTCACCACCTGCCAGCCGTCCCCGGTCTTGGCGGTCCACAGCGCCGCCTTCTGCCCGTCGGCGGAGACGGCCGCGCTCGCCAGGAACTCCAGCCGCGCCACCGGCGCCCCGGCCTTCCCGGCGACGAAGTCCGGCGACAGGTAGCTCACCGGGGTCACCTCGCCCTCCACCCGGGGCTGTGCGGCGGCCACGGACACCTTCCCCTCGCGGGCGAAGAACCGGGAGAGCGTCGCCAGGGTGGCGGGGGCGGCGGCGGCCTGGTGGGCGGCCGCCCGGTTCTCGGCGGTGACGGTCTGCGGCTGCGGTACGGGGGCGGCGGCGGCCTGTCCGCCCGTGACCAGGACGGCCACGGTGGCGGCGGCGAGGGCCGCGGAGGCGCGGAGCGTCATGGCGGTCACGCCCCGATCCGGTAGAGGGAGTGGGTCCAGGAGAAGGTGCTGTTGTCCACGTACCAGGCGTGGGAGGCCCAGTTGTAGCGGTCGCTGGAGGGCCAGGGGTCGCCCCAGTAGACCCAGCTGTTGGCGGTGTCGTAGCCGTAGAGGACGTGCATGTGGCCGCCGCCGTTGGACCACTGGATGCGGGTCTCGACCGGGCGGTCGGCGTTGATCTCGGTCTGCACGGTGGAGTACTGGAGCCAGCCGGTCACGTAGCTCCCGGAGTTGATGCCCGCCCAGCGCAGCGCGGTCTGCACGTTGCCCAGGGTGGCCTGGTTGTTCGGGCACTCGGTGCCCTGCTGGCGGTTGAAGGCGGCGTTGCAGAACTGGTTCTGGCTGTAGTTGCGGCCGAACCAGGTGGCGATGGTGTTGCCGCCGGCGGCCCAGCACCAGTTGTTCTTCTGCTGTGCCTGCATGGTGATGTTCAGCCGCTTGTAGGCCAGCGAGGCGGTGGGGGTGTCCGCGGCGGCTTCGGCGGCGGTGGCGGTACCGGCGCCGATGCCGGCGGGCATCAAGACGAGGAGCAGGGCGGAGACCAGGGCGGCCAGGGACGGCCGCCCGCTTCTGTTGCGCATCGCGTTCCTCCCGAGGTGGGGACTCGGTGTGTGGGGGTCGAGGAGCGCGTCCGGACGCTGTGGAGGAGCATCAGGGTGTTGTCGCGATCAGGTCAACACGCTTCAATACGCGGTGACCTTGCAGTGTGAACGGTGTGGCTGCGGTGTGAACGGTTACCGCCGTTCCACCAGGTCCCCCGGCACCACCGGCCCGGCCCCCCACCCGGCGCGTGTGAACGTTCACAGAGGAGTCGCCATGCGGCCCACCGGCGACCCGCCAGACGCCCCGGGCACAGCGGAACTCGGCCCGCTGCTCCGCTCGGGCCCCTTCCACGCCGCCCTGCGCGCCGCGATCGCCGCCCGCGGCCTGCCCCTCCAGCGGGTGCAGCACCGGCTCGCGGCGCGCGGCATCAAGCTCGGCGTGACCAGCCTCAGTTACTGGCAGCAGGGCGCCCGGCGGCCCAGCCACCCCGAGTCCCTGCGGGCGGTCTCCGCGCTGGAGGAGATCCTGGCACTGCCCGGCGGCTCCCTGCTCCGGCTGCTGGCCGGCCCGCTTCCCGCCGCCGGGCCGCCCCGCCCGGCCGCCCGCTCCTACCGGGCGCTGGTGAGCGTGGGCGCGGCGGTCGAAGGGCTGCTGGCCGGGATGGAGCTCCCGGCGGACGGCGGCCTGCACACGGTCGGCCACCACGAACGGGTCCGCATCGGCCCCGGCGGCGAGCTGCGCACGCGGGAGTCGCAGCAGATCGTCCGGGCCCACCGCGACGGCGTGGACCGCTACCTCGCCGTCCACCACGGCGACCCGGGCTGTGACGCGGCCCGGGTGGAGGTGACGGCGTACGAGAACTGCCGCACGGGCCGCGTCCGCTGCCACCCGGAGGCCGGGGTGGTGGTGGCGGAGCTGCTCTTCGACGCCCGGCTGCGGCGCGGGGACACGTACGTCTTCGGCTACGGCATCGAGGACGGCACGGGCGGCCGCAGCACGGAGTACGTGCGCGGCTTCAGCTACGCGGGCGGGCAGTACATGCTCCAGGTCGCCTTCGACGAGGCGGCCCTCCCGGTCCGCTGCCGCAGCTTCGCCCGCACGGGCCCGGAAGCCCCCCGCACGGCACTCGGCGACCTCACCCCGAGCGGCCGCCACCGCGCGGTGCACCTGCTGGAGCAGTGCGTCCGCCGCGGGATCCTGGGCATCGCCTGGGACTGGGAGTAGCCCGCGCCGCGCTGCTAGCCCGCGATCAGCCTGCCGTTCTCCACCTTGACGGGCACGGAGGGCAGCGGGTCGGTGGCCGGGCCGCGCAGGACCTTGCCGGTGGTGACGTCGAAGCGGCTGCCGTGGCAGGGGCAGTTGCCCTCGCCCTCGACGATCTTGTCCAGGACGCAGCCGGCGTGCGTGCACTGGGCACTGAACGCCTTGTACTGGCCCTCCGCCTGGCAGCTGACGACGACCTTGCGCTCGCGGAACAGCTTCGCGCCGCCGACCGGGACGTCGGCCGCGCCGCCCAGCTCGACCGGCTCCTTCGGGACGGCCGGGCTGCCGGCACCGCTGTTGGTCTCGGTGGAGCACGCGGTGAGCGCCGTCCCCGCGCCCACGGCCCCGGCGAGCGCGGCGGCGCCCTTGAGGACGGTACGGCGGGCGGCGGGCTGCTGGGCGGACATGCGGTTCTCCTGGCACGAGTGGCGGGCCCCGGATGCGGGTCCACGGGTCAACCCGACGATACCGGCGTCCGATGGGATACCTTCCCCCGCGTGATCGTCGTCGGTGGAGAAGCCCTGATCGACCTCGTGCCCGCCGCCGGGCCGACGGGCGCCCTGCTGCCCCGGCCCGGCGGCGGGCCCTACAACACCGCCCTGGCACTGGGCCGACTCGGGGCGGAGGCCGCCTTCTGCTCCCGGGTGTCGGCCGACGGCTTCGGCGAGAGCCTGCTGGCCGGGCTACGGGCGGCCGGGGTGGACCTCTCGCTGGTGCAGCGGGGGCCCGAGCCGACCACGCTGGCCGTGCCCTCGCTGGGCCCGGACGGCTCGGCCGTCTACGGGTTCTACGTCGAGGGGACCGCCGACCGGCTGTTCACGCTGCCGCCCGCGCTGCCCGCGGGGGCGCGGGCCCTCGCGCTCGGCACCTGCTCGCTGGTGCTGGAGCCGGGCGCTTCCGCGTACGAGGCGCTGCTGCGCCGGGAGTCGCGTCGCGGGCTGCTGACCCTGCTGGACCCCAACGTGCGCCCGGCGCTGATCGCGGACCCGGCAGCGTACCGGGAGCGGTTCCTGGGGTGGCTTCCGTACGTGTCGGTGCTCAAGCTCTCGGAGGAGGACGCGGCCTGGCTGGGCGGCGGGGTCGGCGACTGGCTGGCGGCCGGCCCGGCGGCGGTGGTGCTCACCCGGGGGGCGGCGGGCCTGACGGTGTGGACCTCGGACGGCGCGGAGCACAGTGCGGCGGCGCTCCCGGTCACGGTGGCGGACACGATCGGTGCGGGCGACACCGTCAACGCGGCGCTGCTGCACCGGCTCGCCGGGAGCGCGGAGCGGCCGGGCTCCGCCGACTGGCCGGACGTGCTGGCCTACGCGGCCCGCGCGGCGGCCCTGACCTGCACCCGGGCGGGCGCCGAGCCGCCGTACGCGGCGGAGCTGGGGCCTTCTTGACGCGGTCCTCGCACCGCTCGGCGCCGGGGCGCTTCGCGGGCTTCGGGCCCGCTGCGCCTGCCTCCGGCCGTCGGACCGGGGGCGGGTGGGCCGCTGCGCGGAGCGGGGGTCCCCTACCCGCCCTTCCACCGTTCCCAGGGGCTCCGCCCCTGACCCCGTACGGGCGCTGCGCGCCCGTCGCCTCAAACGCCGGCGAGGCTG
>NZ_JBIVEG010000032.1:46524-81626 GCF_044747545.1 Streptomyces sp. NPDC090077 | reverse complement strand
GCCGGGCCAGGAACACATCATGCTTCCGGGCTGCACGCTCACCACCAGCAAGCCCCGCCCGCTCCCCCACAGACAGATCCCGCCGGATCGCACGATGCAGCGTCTGAACCGACGGTGGCGGATCCCCCTCGCCCCGGTCCGCGCGAGCCGTCAGCTCACGATGGACAGCAGCGACGTTCCCCTTCCACAAGCCGAGCAGAGCCCGTACCTCCGGGGTAATCATGAACCTGCCGTAGTACCGGCCGCTCTCCCCCGGCACCGCGGCCCCATCCTCCGCGGCTGCCAACCACCGCCACACCGCCCGCTCCCGCACACCGAACGTCTCACCCGCCGTCCGCACATGCCCGGTTGTCAGCTTCCCCTCCCGACGCAAAGCCAACAACCGGCGCACCGCCGGCCCCCGCAACGCCCGCACCGACACCGCGGGCAACGGCCCGTCCGAACCCCCCGAGACCGGGAGCTCTACTTCCTCGTCCACCCGACCCACACAACCGGCCCCCGGCCAGCCGATAGATCAGAACTCACGAAACTGAGACAGCGTCACCCCTGGGACGATAAGGGCCAAGAACAGCGATCCCCCACCGATCTCTCACATCAAAGACAGCGACACCAGCCCCCGAAACAAGCCCTGACCAGCACCAACACCCCAAGAGACCACTGTCTCTCACACCACTGTCCCTAAACCAAGAGATCGCACCGTACAGCGCCCGCGAAGACCGGCACGGCCGCAGGGTCCGGACGCGGCGCGGCGGCCTTCCAGACCGGCGTGCAAGCCCTCACCCAGTACGTCGAGCGGGAAGGCGGCGGTCTGCCCGGCCGCCAGCACGTCGAGCATCTGCCCGGGGCGGTCCACCGCACCGGGGTGTGGCTCGCCAACCAACGCCAACGCCGCAACCGGCTCGACACCGCACAGCTGCGGGCGCTGGCCGAACTCGGGGTCCAGTGGGCCCGGTCGGCTGTGTGAGATCCCGAGATCCGGCGCCCGTAGGCGGCGGGCTGTCCGCCGGCCCGCTCCCGCTTCGTGGTCCGGGCCGCCCGTTGCCGGTGCGCGGGTACCGCCGGCCCTGCGGGCGCGGCCTGGCCCTGCGCGGAGCCTGCGGGGCGCGGCCGTGCACCGCACCGTCGACCTCGCGCCCTGCCGGGCACCGGAATCAGCCCCAGCCCGACAGGTTCGCGCCAGCCCGACACCACACCACACCGTCACGGCCGGATGGTGATCGTTTACGTGCTGCAATAGCCCCGACCACACGGGCTCCACGCACCTCGGAGTGTGCTCCAAAGTACGCCCCCGTAACGCCGTCGTCGCAGAACCCGCACCGCGGGCGTACCGCTGGTGCCGGCAGAGGCCAAAAAACAGGGCCGCACGCCGGTCACAAGCTCACCTGCCGGCTCGTCGCCGCGCTGCCCGGCACCCGTTGGGCGCCGCTCGTGGGGCACCGGGAGCGCCGCCGTGCGCGCCGCACCCACCGAAGCCCTCGAAGAACGCGTGGGGGCCGCAGCTCAGGTCACCACGACCAGAACCCTCCTGCGCCAGGCGCTGCACCGTACCGTCAACCGCACACCCCGTACCTGACACGCCCGCGGCGGCACAGCGCCCGTACGGCCGTAGTGCGAACGCCGGTACGGTGCTCTAGCGTCGAAAGGCGGGAGTGACCCGACACGCCGAGCCCGGCCGACCCTTCGAGTGCCCCCTCCGCGCCACCCCCGCCCGTGGTCCGCCGTACTCAGGGATCGCGTGACCCACCACGAGAGCAGGTGCACCCGCATGCGTCCGTCGGCCCGAATCCCCAGCATCCTCGCCGGCCTGGCCCTCGCCGCCGGCGGCGCCCTCGTCGTCGCCCCGACCGCCTCCGCCAGCGTCCAGCAGTGCCAGCAGTACGTCGTGACGCACGGAACGCCGTCCACGGCAGACATCGCCCAGGCCTGCTACCAGGGCGCGATCGGCAACCAGACCAGCTGCGTCGCGAGCCTCAAGGCAGCCGGCATCTCCACCGACATCTCGAACGGAGCCTGCCGCGCCGCCCACTAGCAGTGCTTGGCCGGCCAGGAGTGAGTCCGGCCGTCTGCGGGGCCGGCACACGTCGAGCACCTCCCGGACGGGACAGAGCACCGTACCGGCGTGTGGCCGGCCAACCAGCGCCAGCGCCGCGACCGGCTCGACGCCGCACGGCTCGAAGCCCTCGCCGCACTCGGCGTGGACTGGGCTCAGCCGAGCTGAAGACGCCCGTCAGGGAGCCGGGCAGACATATGCGACCGGACCGCGCCGGGTGTGAACGGGCACGCCCGCGTCAGCCGGCCATCCTCCCGATTGGCACCCGACGGCAGCAGCTTGGTCACCTCGTGACAGCCATGATCACCACCAAAGCACGGTAACAGCACGGTCAATGCGCTCGCCCCCGGCTGACGCCCACTCGCTGCCACGAGCGCACCCACGCACAGTGAGATCCCGAGAACACGGCAGCTGCCCCGCTCCGCCCATGTCCGGGGCCCCCGATCATCAGGGGGCCCCGGACGATCGGGGGCCCCGGCCCGATGTCCTGGCGGGGGCCGCCTGCTGCCGGTGCGCAGGCTCCGCGGGCGCCGGCCGGCCAGACGCAGGCCCCGACGTGGTGGTGAAGCTGGAGCGGGCGGCAGAGGCAACCAGGGCACCGGGGCACCGGGCTGGGCGGTCAAGGCGCGGGATGGATCGTGGCCGGCCGTGCGGGCCTGGTCTACGGCTCCACTACACCGGAGGTACCGCGTCGAACATCATCGTGACGGCACCGGTGTAGTCCCCCGGGGCGAAGCTCGTCCCTTTCGCGGGGATCCTCAAGGGTGCCCTGAAGTTGACGTCGGATTCCGCCTCCCCCACGACCATCTGAGGCGTAGTCGCCAGCTCCTGGTTGTTGAACTCCGCCTTCAGATCGGCGGTGTCGGCTCCGGAAGCCGGCTTGGGGACCGACTCCAGTGAGCCGTGGACGCTGCCGTTGGTGTTCCTGACGTCGAAGAAGCCGTTCACCTCGCCCATCGTGCCGGCAGAGGGCGAGTAGGACATGTCCTGATCCTTGTTGACCAGGTCGGGATCAACGGGGACGACGTAGAAGTCGTTGGTGGGAACGTGCGCGACAAGGGAGATGCTGTGACGGGCTTCCCCGTCGGCTTGGGCAGAGCCCACGCCGACGGCCAGGAGGCCGACGGTCAACAGTGCTGCCGTGGCAGTGGGTCGGGATCGCATGGGCAACTCCTCGGAGCCGGTGATCTACGTCCCTCTCAACGACGAGACCAAGCGCAAGTTGCTCGTACCTGCCGGCTGCCGCGGCCACGGCCGGCCCGGTCCTCCCCAAGGGCCGACACGTGGATCACCGGTGTGGGAGGTCGGTGGTGCCGGGGGCTTCTGGTGCTCGTCACCCCGAACGGACGGGCCTGTGACCCGATCCAAGTCAAGACAGGTCCAGCCGACCGAGCCCACGAAACCTTCCCCCCTTCTCGGCTGTCGGCGCCCGGCACACCCGGCTGTGCGTGCCGGTCTTCACCCCAACGGCTGGCACCCCGCCGGAACGCCCCATCCCCTGCTCCGTCCCCTCCTAGCGTTGCGCGCAGACCGCCCCGCCGCACCGGCGGGCGGCCCACGGACTGAGGACGACGATGAGCAGCACGATGATGGGCCAGAAGTTCAGTCTCCTGTTCGACTGGTTCGACCAGGACCGCGACGGGCAGCTCACCCGGCAGGACCTGGAGGCGACGGCGGCGGTCTTCGCCCGGATCGCCCGGGAGGAGGACCACGGCAACCGCGCCGCCATCCGCGCCGCGTTCGGGCAGTGGTGGCAGCTGCTCCTGGCACACGCCGATGCCGACGGCGACGGACAGGTCTCCCGCCACGAGTTCACCACCGCGATGCAAGACCGTGTCACCGCCCCCGCCCACTTCGAGACCGCCGTCATGGCCATCGCCGACGCCGTCATGTCCGCCGCCGACACCAACCGGGACGGCGTCCTGAGCCGCGACGAGTACGTGGCCATGTACCAGGCACTCGGTGTCCCCGCCGAACAGTCCGGACCCGCCTTCGAGAAGGTCGACCGCGACGGCGACGGCATCATCAGCCACCACGAGTACCGCACCGCCATCGTCGACTTCTACCTCAGCACCGACCCCCACGCCCCCGGCAACTACCTCCTCGGCCCCCTCACCCAACCCGCCTAAACGGGTGCAGTCGAGCCTGGATGTACGTCGGGACGGCGACGGGAATGCGGGCTGAACCGGCCGACGCGCGGTGCTCCGGCCCGGCCCCCCTGCCGCGGGCCGGGCCGGAGCACCGCGAGCTGCCGCAGGAATGGGAACCCGTCCCAGCGAAACGCGACCGCCGAGCTGGAAGGGCTCGGGATCGTGTGGGACACCGCCGACGCCGCCCTCAAGACGAACGTCGCCGCCGCGCGGGCCTACCACCAGCTCCACGGGACCCTGGCGGCCCCGCGAGGCTCGGCGATCCTCGCCCTCCAGGTCCGGCAGCTGCTGACGAACGTGCGCCGGCCCGGTGGGCTGGGGGAAGGACCCGGTACGGGCGGAGCGGCGGGCTACGGCGCAGGCCGCGATCGACACCTACTGGAACCCCGGGACGCTGGGGTGGACCGTGGACTGGCAGCGGCACTACGTCTACCTCGCCCAGCTCCTGGACGAAGGCACCAGCCTGAAGGCCATCACCCCCGGGGTGACCTGGCACGGCGAGGACATCGGCCGCTGGCTCGCCACACAGCGCCGCGACTTTCGCCGGCTCACCGAGCAGCAGCGCCGCCTCGCCGAACTCGGCGTGAAACCCGCTCGAGCCGTACGAGCCCGCACCGCGGCCGCGGAACCGGGCACGACCACCACGACCGGGCGGGGCGCGGCAGCCCACAAGGGCGTCCAGGCCCTCACCCAGTACATCGCCCGGGAAGGCGGCAGCCTGCCCGGCCGGGCCCACGTCGAGCACCTCCCCGACGGCACCGAACACCGCACCGGCGTATGGATCGTTAACCAGAAGCAGCGCCGCGAGCGGCTCGGCCAGGACCAACTCGCCGCCCTGGCCGCCCTCGGCGTCCAGTGAGCGCAGTAGCCCCCGCGAGGCTGGCACCAGGGTGTTGGCCTTACACGGGGCCACGGCGCGCACCCGGGAAACGACACGGACCTTCACCAGCCAGACGTGTGAACCGCGTGCGGTCTGCCCGCTCTGAGGTCTGGCAGAGGGTTTCTGCACGCCGGCTTCTCGCGTTCTGGTGCTACTGGTGCGGCTGCAGGAGCTCGAAGGTGGTGCCGGAGTCGTCGCGGAAGGTCGCGGAGACTCCCCACGGCTGCGGCCGCGGCTCCTGGAGGATGGTCACGCCCCGCGCGGACAACTCCTTGACGGCCGCGTGGCAGTCCTGGACGGTGAACGTACAGCCGACCAGCGCACCCTTGGCGAGCAGCGACTTGAGCTGCTCTGCGGACTCCGCGTCCTGCACCGGCGCTCCCGGAACCATCAGGGTGAGCTGCAGCTCCGGCTGGCCCTCGGGGCCCACGGTGACCCAGCGCACGTCCTCGCTGAACGGCACGTCCGTGCGTGCCTCCAGGCCGAGCTTCTCGGTAAAGAAGCTCTGGGCCGAGTCCTGGTCGAGGACCCATACGACGACGGTGTTCACTCCAGTGATCATGATTCTCCCGTGGTGCGAGGCACATCCGGCATCGCCGCGGACCCGGCGCGGATGTGTCTTGTTCGTCGGCGAGGAGTCACGGGCCAAGGCGGCAGGCCGCTGCTTTCGCCTTCGCTCGGCGAGGGGCTGCTGCGGCCCGCGCCGGAGGGGGCGCGGCTCCTCGACGTTTGGACGTTATCGACGGTAGAGCCCTTTTAGGACACCTCACGTCACTAATGTCGGGCAGTCTGGAAGCCATGACCCAGGACCTGCCCGCGCGCATGCTGCGCCTGCTTTCCCTGCTCCAGACGCGCCGCACCTGGACCGGGGACGAGCTCGCCGGCCGGCTCGGCGTCACCCTGCGCACCATCCGCCGCGACATCGACCGCCTGCGCACACTCGGCTACCCGGTCCAGGGCACCACCGGCACGGCCGGCGGCTACCGGCTGACCTCCGGAGCCGACCTGCCGCCGCTGCTGCTGGACGACGAGGAGGCCGTCGCGATCGCCGTCGCGCTGCGCACCGCGGCAGCCGGCGTCGCGGGCATCGAGGAGACCGCCGTACGTGCCCTGGCCAAGCTGGAGCAGGTCCTGCCCGTCCGGCTGCGCCACCAGGTCGCCGCGATCCAGACCGCCGCGTCCCCGCTGCCCGTGCCCTGGTCGAGCGGCCCCGCGACAGCCCCGTCCGCCCTCGCCGTCCTGGCGGCCGCCTGCCGCGACCACGAGAGCGTCACCTTCACCTACCGCACCAGCACGGGAGAGACCGGGCAGCGGCGGGCAGAACCGTGCGGGCTGGTCGCCGCCGCCCCCGTCTGGTACCTCGTCGCCTACGACACCGGGCTTGAGGAGTGGCGGCTGTTCCGCGTCGACCGTCTCAGCGAGGCCGCCCCCACCGGCCACCGCTTCACCCCCCGCGCGCTCCCCGCCCCCAACGCCGCCGCCTACGTCGCCCAGCGCCTCGCGGCCGCCCCCGCCCGCTACACCTTCCAGGCCGTCGTCGAAGGCGGCGCCGACACCGTGCGCGCCCGCACCTGGTCACTTCCCGGCCGCGTCCAGCCACTCGACGACGACACCAGCATGCTGCGCCTGGCCGGCGACGATCCCGGCCGCATCGCCGCACAGCTCCTGGGAATCGACCTCGGCGCCGAGGACACCGTCCGCGGCACCCCTGGCCTCGCACCCCACCTGGAGCAGCTGGGGCAGCGTCTGCTGCGCGCGGCCCGCGCTCTCGCCCGCCAGGACCCCCACAGCGTCGGCGAACGGTGAGAAGCGCCGTCGGCGCAGCGCGGCAACCGGGGCGGGCGGACATCGCCGTCGCTGGTCTACGGCGGCGGCGCCGTCCGCCGTCCGCGCTCCCGGCACCGGCCGCCTGGTCCCGGGCTGGTCAAGAGTGTCTGACATCCCCCAGGCGGGCCCGGACTCCCACCGTCAGCGCCCCCTTCACGCGGTGAGGGCCGGGTTGGGGGTGAGGATGCGTCGCAGGATGCCCTCGAGTTCGGTGCGGGTGGGCGGGTGGGTGCCGGCGAGGCCGCGCAGGGTGAGCCCGTTCAAGGCGGCAACGGCGGCCTGTGCCGTCAGCGGGTCGACGTAGACGAGGAGGGCGTCGGTGGTGACCTCGGTGTAGCGGTCGGCGATCGGGCGCAGGGCGGGGCGGCGCAGGGCCGCGAGGTAGAGCTCGAGCTCGACGGTCTCGTAGGCCCGGTCGGGGCCGTAGGCGTTCAGCATGGCGTCGGTGAGCAGGACGGCCAGCTGGTCAGGGGTGAGACCGGGGCGCTGGGCGACCCATTCGGTGAGCATGGCGGCGTAGCGGTCGCAGGCGAGGGTGAGGGCGGCCTGGATGAGGTCGTCCTTGGTGGCGAAGTGGTAGGTGGTCGCCCCCAGGGGCACACCGGCCTCATCGGCGACGGCCCGGTGGGTCAAGCCCTCGATGCCCCGTTCGGCGATGACGCGGAGGGTCGCTTCCGTGATCTCGGCAATGCGACGCTCCGGGTCACGGCGGCGTCGGGGGGAGGAGGGCTCGGCGGGCATGGGGGCGGCTCCGGAGGCAGCGTGGCGGGTAGCGGTACGTATGTACCGTAGATCGCCCCGAAGCCCTGCGCGACCCAGTCAGGCATGGGCGAACAGGAATCTTCGACGGGAAGCCGGGCCCGTCACCCCAGATCTAGGACGCCACATGTCCGTATTGCACCTCGCGCCGGATTCGAGTTACAGTACAAATGTACTGAACGGCGAGCCCGAGTAACGCGCTCCCGCTTTCCTCAGGATCCATCTGGCGCCGGCCTTCCGCCGCGCGGGCGCCCGGCAGATTCCGCGCCTCCTCGACCGCCCCCCTTCTGCTGGAAGGCCTTCTCCATGCCCGTTAAATCCGCACCCGCGGCAGCCGTAGGGGCGCTGGCCTCCTGCGCCCTGTGGGGTCCCGACGGCAGAGTGCTCGCCGAGTTCTACGCCGCCGCGCTGGGCTGGCGCCTGGCCGACGAGTTCCCCGGCGAGGACGGCGCCCCCACGGCCTTCCTCGTCACCGACGGCTCCACCCGCCTCGTCTTCTACACGGCCCGGGGCTTCAAGGCCCCCGAGTGGCCGGCGGACGAGCTGCCGTTCCACCTCGACCTCGCCTTCGACGACGTCCCCGCCGCCGAGCGGCGCCTGCTGGCCCTGGGCGCGGTCAAGCCCGCCCACCAGCCCGGCGGCGAGCACTGGACCGTCCTGCTGGACCCCTCCGGGCAGCCGTTCTGCATCAGCACCGGATGGCCCGAGAGTCCCTGAGCCCCCAACCCCATCCCCCCACCCACACCACTTCAGGAGGACCGCCATGGCGTACGCGCCCTGTTTCAGCGTCAAGGACACCGCGGCCAGCATCGCGTTCTACAAGACGCTCGGCTTCGACATCGACTCCAGCACCGCCAAGCCCGGCGACGACATCCACATGCTCTTCTACCAGGGCGAGTTCTGCGCGATGCTCTACAGCAACGACGACCTCAAGAACTGGCTGCCCGTCCTCGCCGACACCCCCATCGGCTTCGCCGGCATGCACTACCTCGGCGTCGACGGCCTCCAGAACGCCTACGACCACATCTCCCGCCACGCCGAGATCGTCAAGCCCCTCACCGAGGACCACAACGGGGTCCGCCTCTTCTACTTCCGCGACCCTGACGGCTACGTCATCGGCGTCAACGAGAAGTCCACCGTCAACGCCGGCTGAACCCCAGACCGCAATCACCCCATCCCACCCCACACGTACTCGGACAAGGACCACACCCCGTGAGCACCACCCTGACCAGCGCCGCCGCCCGAGCCGTCGTCGACGCCTGGGCCGCCGCCTACAACGACCAGGACTTCGACCGCTTCAGCGACCTCTACGCCCCGGACGTCCCCTACACCTGCGCCGCCTACGGGCTCGCGTTCACCGGCCGCGACGCCTTCGTCGCCCACGTCAAGCAGTACGCCGGCGCCGTCCCCGACCGCAGGATGACCCTGCGCCGGGTGACCTCCGACGGGGAGAGGGCCGCCGTCGAGTTCGACTTCGACGGCACCAGCTCCGGACTCCACCCCGCCCTACCCCCGAAGGGCGAACCGGTCCGCACCGGCTTCTGCACCGTCCTCGAACTACACGACGGCCGCATCACCTCCCAGACCGACTACACCGGCGGCACCCGGTGACAGACCGGTGCGGACGCTTCCGGAAGGAGCAGGGTCATGGCGTTTGACGAGGTACTCGCGGCGCGCGTCCAAGAGCGGCTGGAGCCGGAAGGGGTGACCGCGAAGAAGATGTTCGGCGGGATCACCTTCCTGCTCCAGGGCAACGCGCTGGCCAACGTTTACGAAGAGGGCCTGATGGTGCGCGTCGGACCCGACGGGATGGACGAGGCCCTCGCCCGCCCCGGCACCCGGCAACTCATCTTCCGCGGCAAGCCGCAAAACGGCTGGGTACTGCCCGCCGAGGAAACCCTCGACGACGACATCCTGGACGACTGGCTGACGTGGGCCCTGGACGTCACCGCCGAGCTCCCGCCCAAATAGCACCACAGCAAAGCCCCGGGTTTCACGGCGGGCGGCGCCCGACAAGACCACACGCCAGCCCGTGCCCGTACAAGGCGGCCAGGCACCACCCTTGCGTCAGCAAGCACAACACCACTGAGCTCTCCGCCAGCGGGAGTCGGGGGCTCTACCGCACCGGGAGTCCGGGAGCTCTGCTTCCTCCTCCACCCGACCCACACAACCGGCCCCCGGCCAGCCGATAGATCAGAACTCACGAAACTGAGACAGCGTCACCCCTGGGACGATAAAGGCCAAGGACAGCGATCCCCCACCGATCTCTCACATCAAAGACAGCGACACCAGCCCCCGAAACAAGCCCTGACCAGCACCAACACTCCAAGAGACCACTGTCTCTCACACCACTGTCCCTAAACCAAGAGATCGCAAGTACGTCGAGCGGGAAGGCGGCGGCGCTCCCGGGCGGGCACACACCGAGCGCCTCCCGGACGGAAGTGAGCACCGTACCGGCGTATGGCTCGCCAACCAGAAACAACGCCGCGACCGACTCGACGCCGAGCAGTTGCGGGCGCTGACCGCCCTCGGGGCGGAGTGGGCCGGCCCGTGATCGCCGTGCCGTACCCGGACCGGCCGAGGGGTTGCCGGTCCGGGCGCGGTGCCCCGACTGGCGGCCCGGCCAGGGGACTGCTGGCCCGTGTGCGGAACCCGGCGGGCTGGGGCAGCCTCGGTCCGGGCGGCGCTGTCCCCGCCGGATGCTGTGTACGGTCCCGGCAACGGGCGCGTGAGCAACGGGAGCAGACGGAAAATCAGGGCGGATCCCGCCGGAGGGCCAGCCACGCACGGGTAGGGTATCCCGGCGCCGGCTCTCTCCCGCCCGGCCCGCCGCGTCTACGGCGGCCCGGCGGGCTGGGCAGGATCGATGGCCAGGAGGGCCAGGGCGAGGGCGGTGACGTCGGCGACACCGCGGGTGCGGACCGCCTCCTCCACGATCCGGGCGGCGAACACGGTATACCCGCCGGCATGAAGGGCGGCCACGAGAGCGGCAATCTCGGCGGGCGACCAGGTCACAGCCGTCCGCGACGCCTCGTGCCGGGCCACCCCGCCGGGCAGCCTTCACTCACATCGCACAGCGAACGGGTGTACCGCCCACACCACACGACTCCACACCGGCCCCACAGGGAACCGTCCCACCGCTCACACTCCCGACACGGAGGGCCTCCCCTGTGATCCCCCACGCCCCGAGCACCCGGCACACCATCGCCCGGCTGCTCACCGCCTTCGCACTCGCCGTCCCCACCACCCTCACCCTCGCCTCCCCCGCAGCCGCTGCAACCATCACCTGCACCGTCAACGGCACAGCTGTCACCGGCTCCACCATCAACGGCACCGCAGGCAACGACACCATCTACTGCCCGGCCGTCCCCAGCGGCGTCCTCGTCCACGGACGCGGCGGCGACGACACCATCGTGGTCAGGGCCGGTACTGGCCAGAACGGCAACGACGGCGAAATCAACGGCGGAGGAGGCAACGACACCATCTACGTCGCCGCCGGGCTTCCCTCCCTCGACAGCAGCGGCAGAACAGGGAACAACGGCACCATCTACGGCGGAGGCGGCACAGAAGACATCACCGTCATCGGCGGATGGGGCAATGTCGGCGCAGCCCGCCGCGACATCTGTGGCGACGGCTACAACGGGGGAATCGGCAACGACGGCTTGATCAGCGCGCACGGCACGATCACAGCCATCGGAGGTGCTGGAGGCCCCGGGAATACGTCCAACTCCACCGGCGGCATCCCCATGGACTGCGACGGGGGGCACGGTGGTGACGGCAACAACGACCGCATCATCGGCAGCGGCCTGGCGAACAACGTCATCACCACCACCGGCGGCGCAGGCGGCGACGGGGTCGATGCCGGCGAAGGCGGTAACGGCGGCCACGGCAACGACGGCCGCATCACCACCAGCGGAATCTCCACCACACAGGCGGTAACCGCCACTGGGGGGAAGGGCGGAAACGGCACCGGCACCGGTGGCGGCGGCAACGGCGGTAACGGCAACGACGGCACCATCGAGATCGCCCTCGGTGCCGGCACCGCCCGAGGAGGCAACGGCGGCAACGGACGCCCAGGCGGGACCGGAGGAAAGGGCAACACCGACACCTTCATCACCGTTCCTCCCGGCAACTACCAAGCCCCCGCCGGAAACCCCGGACAAAGCTACTGAGAACCCACAACAGGGATGGCTGACCGGGTGGTGCTGCCACCACAGCACTGCCGCACCGCGTCCCCATCCGCCCGGGCGGATGGGGACAGCCCGGGGGGGGTCGGCCTGCGACGGACGTGGACCGGTCGCGGGAACCAGCCCGGGTGGTCCGCCGATCAGCTCGACGTAGTCGTGGCCCGGCCGCGGGCCGGGGGCGGGATCGTCCGGCTCCGCCCCGTACACCGGCCGGTCCCACCAGGAAGCATCCATGCCCGCAGCCTCCACCGCGGGGCCGACGGCCTGGGTGGGGATGCCCGGTCCGGCCCCGCAGGGGTCAACCACGGTCTAGCGGCCACCCATGTGGAACAGGGTCGAAGCCGGGGCCGCAAGGACCTTCGCGAGCGCTTCACTGCCGCCCGCTTCCATCCCGACCGTCACCGCAGCCGCGTTCACCTCTACCTCCGCCGTCCCCACCAGGGTGTCGCAGCGCGGGCACACGACGACCACCAGGCAGCCGCCCTCGCAGCGGCGTCCCTCACCTGCCCCGCCCGGCAGTCCGGGACGGGGCCACTTGCTGCCGGTGCGCGGGCACAGCCAGCTCCACGGGCGCCGCCTTGCCAGGCACGGGACCGGTCAAGGTCGTGGTCGAGCGGGAGCGGGCGGCGGTGGCGGAGGCCCGGGGCCCGTCGGGAACCGGGGCGCCGGGCGGAGCGGTCAGGGCGCGCAGGGTCGTGATGACCATGCGGCCCGCAAGCTCACCGGGCGAGCCCTGCTCCCAGGCACCGTTGTCCATCAGGGCGGCCTCCAACCGGGCGCGCAGCCCCTGTTCGCCTTCCCGGCCGCGGGCGATGCCAGCCATGCGGGCCGCGAGGAAGGGCCAGGCCCGGGTGGCCACCAGGAGGGCGGTCTCGCGCTCGGAGCCGATGCAGTCCCGGGTGAGGGAGACCAGCCGGCTGTTCGCCGCCTCCGAGCCAGCCGAGAGCGGCGGGCCTGTCGGCCAGGTCCAGGTCGTTCGGGACGGTCAGGCCTTCGGTCAGCGGCCCCCACATCGCGCGGGCGTCCGCGCTCACCACCACCGGCCCGGAGGCCGCACCCGCAGCCGGGGCCGCGGCCGGGGCCGGATCGGGAGCAGCAGGGGCGGCGGCGGTCTGCGGCGCGGCGGGCGGGGCGTACGGGTTCGGCGCGGGAGCGGGCCGGGCAGCGGGCACCCCGGCCGTCGGGGCGGGGCCGGCTGCCGGTCCGGCGGCGGCGGGCTGGGCCAGGAGGGCGGCGACGGCCCGGTCCACGCCGACACCCTGACCGTGCGCGGCGGTCAGAAAGGCGGCGGCGACGTCGACACCCTGGAAAGCCGGCTTCGCGGGCCCTGGATCCGTTCCGGCCTCCGGGGTTCGACTGCGCCGTCCCGGTGAAAGGGGTCGCGATCAGGCCCGTTGGGATATGTCTGAAAATCATGAGACGGCAGGGTCGAGTACGCCGCCCCGTACACGGGACCTCACGATCCAGGAGACTCCTTGACCCCCCTGCCTCCACCCGGCCCACACACCCCAGCGCGCACCACAGCCAGGCAACGACGACTGGCCGCCGTCACCGTCCTGCTCACCGCCGGCTCCCTCCTGTGGGCCACACCCGCCCACGCCGCCACCGCCTCAGCCCCCGGCTACTGCACCATCACCTACCCCAACAACGTCCCCACCGTCCTGTGCCCCCGCCTCGACGCCGGCGACACCATCACCGTCAACGACGCCACCACCAGTACCACCACCAGCATCACCATCCGCAGCATCAACGGCAGCACCGGCACCAACGCCGGCACCATCCAGGGCGGCCCCGGCAACGACACCATCACCATCACCGCCGCCAACGGCACCACCGGCGTCCCCGGCACCGACAACGGCGCCGGCGGACACGGCACCCCCGGCGGAAACGGAGGCAACGCTCACACCGCCAACACCGGCACCATCCACGCCGGAGGCGGCACCGACACCCTCACCATCCAAGGCGGAAACGGAGGCAACGGCGGAGACGGCGGACACGGCAGCACCAGCGGCAGCAGCCTCTTCAACGGCGGGCACGGAGGCAACGCAGGCGCGGCAGGCCACGCCAACACCGGCACCATCACCCTGAACGGCAACAACAGCACCCTCACCCTCACCGGCGGCAACGGCGGCAACGGCGGTGAAGGTGGCAACGGCGGACCCTGCAGCGGCTCCTGCGACAGTGGTATCTCAGGACATGGGGGCAACAGCGGCACCGGCGGCAACGGCTCATCCGGCCCCACCGCCACCATCACCGCCACCGGCACCCACACCCTCAAGCTCAACGGCGGCAACGCCGGACGCTTCGGATCCGGCGGAAGACAGAGTCCCAGCGGAGCCGGCACAGTCGGCGGAGTCGGCAACGCCACCAACATCCAGGCCCCATCCTCCAACGTCACCGCCACCGGAGGCGCCAGCACCGGCAAGTTCGACCATGGCGGCAACGGCAACGAAAGCACCATCACCGCCACCACCGCCACCACCACCGGAGGCCTGGGACCCCTGACCGGCTGGGAAGTCAGTTCCGGAGGAAACGGCAACACAGGCACCATCACCGCCACCACCGCCACCGCCACCGGCGGCGTCGGAAGCACCGGAGGAAATGGCAACACAGGCACTATCACCGCCACCACCGCCAACACCACCGGCGGCGACGCAAGTGGCCACGGGGGAAACGGCAACACAGGCACCATCACCGCCACCACCGCCAACACCACCGGCGGCGCAGCAGGAGGCCGCGGAGATGGCCGAGGAGGGGACGGCAACACAGGCACCATCACCGCCAGCCGCAGGGCGACGGCCATCGGCGGCGCCGGCACCACCGGCACTCACGGCATCGGCGGCGGCGGCACGGGCAACAGCCAAGGTGCAAGCATCACCACCACAGGCACCTTCGCCGCCTTCATCACCATCACCGGCGGCAACGGCGCGTACGACAACGACGCAGACGGAGACGGAGCAGGCGGAGACGGGAACAGCGGACACGTCCGCACCCAAGGCACCCTCCTGACCACCACCCGCCTCACCGGCGGCAACGGCCAACCCGCCAACTCCAAAAAAGCCGGCAGCGGCAACACCGCCACCGGAACCTTCCAGGGCGGCCCCGGCAACGACACCATCACCATCACCCGCGGCCAAGGAACCAACAGCTCGAACGAGACCGCGCCCCCCACCCAAGCCAACGAAGGACGCATCGACGGCGGCGCCGGCATCAACCTCTGCACCATCAACGGAGGCAACAGCGGAACCATCGCCCACTGCACCCTCACCAGCCAATCCTGACCACCCCAACCACCCGACAGCGGCGGCCCACCCCCAGGCAGCCGCCCCACCCCACCCAAAACCACGAACGCCCCTACCGGCCCCGGATCCGAACCACACCCGAACGCGCCAACGGCAGACTGAACCCATGCCCCACACCATGGTCGTCGCCGTCCCACCCACCGACCTGGAGCGCCTCGACGCCTTCGTCGAGGCGCAGCAGTCCGCCGAGCTGCGCTGGCAGGCCTGCGCCGAACAACCCGCCGACGTCCTCCGGCTGAACGGCCCGGAACTGCGCGCGGTGCTCCGCGGCGCACCACGGCGCGCAGCGCAGGCCCGCCTTCGGGCTGGGCGGCAGGAGCGGCGGGAGTCCGGGCTGCACCGCCCGACGCGGGCGCTCGTGCTGGCTCCGGGGCTGCGGGCCGAGCTGGAGCAGCACGGCCTGCTGCGCGAGTGGGAGCCCGTCCCGGCAGACGCGGCAACGTCGGGGCAGACGTTGGGCGGGACGGGGCCGTACGCGGGTGCGGGGCTGACCGGCCGGCTGGTCGTCGCCCTGCCCGAGCCGCTGTGGGCGCCGCTGACGCGCGGGGTGTACTGGAGCAACCGGCCCCACGTCCAGGCCCTCCAGGCCTGGACCGACCGATGGGGCCCCGGACCCGCCGCCGGACGCTCCGCGGCCCCGCCCGAGGCGCTCGCCAAACGGGAGCGCGCCGCCGCCCAGGCGGTCACGACCGGGAACGTCGTCCGCGCCGCCCTGGAACGCGCGCTGAAGGGGTAGGCGGCCCAGCGGTACTGCCCCCACACACGCTGGGCACCGGGCCTTGCCCGTGCACGCCATATCGGCACGGGCTACCCGCACCCTAACCGGCCCCCGGCCGAACCCGGACGGCCGGCCGCGGCTACGGGACATCGCCCCGCCAGAGGAACCGGCCGACGCCGCCGGGCCCGGGTCCGGCCGGCTCGTAGCCAGACCGGCCGCCGGGCCCGAACGCCCCGTGATCGGACATCAGAAGCGCCCCGTCCACGATCTCCTGTGGCAGCCAGCCGGTGACGTCGAGCAGCAGCCCGTCCAGCGGGCCGCCGACCAGCTCGACGTAGTCGTGCTCGGGCTGCGGCCCGGGATCCGGCCCGTCTGGCCCCGCCCCGTACACCTGCCGGTCCCACCAGGAAGCATCCATCCGAGCAGCCTCCCACCACGAGGGCCGACGGCCGCCCCCGAACCCCCTACCCCGGCCGCCGCGCCGCCGTACCCCCGCAGGCCGGCCGGCCAAGCCAGCCTCACCCGCAGACCACCCGAACCCGAACGGAACCGCTCCACCACCCGCACCCGGCCACCCACCGCCAACGGCACGGTCAGCCGGCCCAGCGCCGCCCTCGGCCAGGGTCAGATCTTCTCCACGATCACCGATGACACCTTGTTTTCGAGGTTCGCACCGAACGCCTCGGTGTCCGTCTCGATAACGGTCGAGGCCCCGGAGAAGCCCGCGTCCTCGAACAGAGTGACCTTGAGCCCTTCGGGGACGAGGACCGAGCTGATGGAGTCGTCGGGGACCGTCAGGTCACCGATGTCGTACCTGCCGACCGGCAGCGTCTGACGCTGCCCCTTGAACTGCGCTTCCGTGAAGACGGCGGCGGCGGCGTTCTCAACGAGGGGGTTGAATGTGGTGGCGAAGTCTCCGTCGTAGTTCTCGTTGATGCTGGTGTCGCCGCTCATGCTCTGGGCGGCCTTGATCTGGGCGTTCTTCAGGATGTTCTGGAGGCCCATCTGATAGTCCTTTCGAGGGAGCGTCAATGAGTGTCAGACCGTCAGGTCTGCGCGTGCCTATGATGCCGAGGTCGGCCCACCGAAGATCACACATTCCCCAAGTGGGTCGGGCTCCGTTACCGGAACCTGTCAGCGGGCGCGAGCAGGCTGGTCACCTCGGGGATGGCCTCTGCCGAGGGCTTGAAGTAGCGGCGGACGTTGTCGGCCTTCTTGTGCAGGGCCTTGGCCATCAGCATCAGCTCGAAGGTGCCCCACTCTCCCCCGCGGCGCCCGCGTGCAGGACCGCGTGATGGGCCACCCCGCCGTGCCGAGCAACAGTGCCCCGCAGGCCGGCCGGCCAAGCCAGCGTCACCCTCAGACCGCCCGACCCGGACCGGAACCGCTCGACCACCCGCACCCGGCCCCTCACCGCCAACGGCACCGTCCCCGGCACGGTCAGCCGGCCCAGCGCCGCCCCGAACTCCCCCGCCATCAGGACGGCCAGGGCGTCGGCGTCCTCGTCGGTCGACCAGCCGGCCAGCACGTCCTCCCCTTCGGCGTCCTCGGCCAAGACGAGGTGCGGACCGTCCAGCCGGAAGCGGATCGTGCGGCGCCCCGGGCCCACCACGGTCAGCGACGCCGACGGCATCCCGATCGGAACCCCGATCTTGTCGTGGGCCAGCAGCCACGCCACCACGGCCGCCCGGTCGAACTGCGGATGCACCTCCGTGCCCCCGGCCGGGACGGGGAAGTCGGCGTAGCGGCGGCGCCAACTCTGCACCGCAGCCCGACCCACCCCGACCATCCTCGCGATCTCCGCCAACAACACCCGCTCCCACACCGGGCTCACATCGAGCGCGGCAAGCGGGGAGCGGGCGCCCGCAGGGGCGGCATACACCGCCCGCCAGTCGACCGAGGGCCGGACGACGGGGAGCAGGGCGACGGACTCGGCCGAGTACAGCCGCACCGTCGTGACGCCGCCGTGGTGCTTGTAGTCGACCGACACCGAACCCACCGGGGCGACCCAGCCGAGGCGCACGACGGCGTCGAAGTCGACGCGGCCGACCCCGAGCCGACGGGCCGCCTGATCCGGACCGAGCGGCACGTGACGGTCCAACAGCACCGGCAAGTCCCGCCGACGCGCAACGGCGTCCACCTGATCCGGGTGGACGTCCGGGAACTCCACGTCGCCGCCGAGGTAGACCAGCAGCCCGGCGCGGACGAGGTGACCGACCGCCGCCGCGGTCACCCGCGGCCGGCACCGCAACGGCTCCCCCAGGGCAGCCGTCCCGCCGCGGCGGCTGGCGGAGCTGTCAGGTGCGAGCCGATCCGCTCCTGAGCGCCTGTGCTCCAGGCCGGGCATCGGGTGAGAGGCCGAAGCCCCGCAGCCCGGCACCGGTTCGCGTCGGGCTTTGCGGCCCGTGGCCCCGGCGCCGGGCGGGCACCGGGCCGAGCAGTTGCCCTTGCCAGGGGTTACCAGTACAGGAGGTGGATACCGCCGAGGTGGCTGCCCAGGGCGACGTTGTGGGCGTCCTGGATCCCGGGGATGTTGCTGCTGGTGGCACGCCAGTTCGTCGGGGTCGGGTCGGTGAGGTTCCAGAGAATGTACTGGCTGTCGGGGCTGTGGCGGAACGCGGCGAAGATCTTCTCCTGGACCGAGCCGTCGTACTGCTGGACCTGGGCCAGGGCTGCGGTAGGGGCCTCGGTGATGACGAGGGGCCTGCCCTGCATGTCACGAGGCGGGTTTCCGTTGACCGCCGGTGAGGTGAGGTCGCGCACCCAGAGGCGGTCGACGCAGCCGTTGGCGTCCCGATAGAAGACGTCGAAGCCTCCGATGGGGGTCAGGACGACCTGCGGGCGGCCCCACTGGACCCGCTCGGCGAGGGTTTTCACCAGGCGCCAGCGCCCGCTGGTCGGGAGCTCGCACGTGTACAGGTTGAGGCGGAGCCCGCTTTCGAGCAGCGCCGCCATGTAGAGGTTGCCCTGGTAGACGAACGGACAGTTCAGCGGCGAACCGACGCCCCCGTCCCAGGTCGCCTGGCGGCTCTCGACGCGGTAGACCTGCCCGTCCTGGCCCGCGGTGCCGTCCAGGATGTGCATGGTGGTGGTCTCCATCATGGAGGTTCGCGCGTTGGTGAGCCAGATCAGCTGGCCCCGCCAGCCGACCAGGGAGGGGTCCACGGTCGAGTTAGGGGTGGACACCCGGTGCACCTCGCGCCAGTGGGCGCCGTCCCAGCGGGCCAGCACCGCGTGGCTGCCGCTGCGGTAGGTGGCGAACAGGCACTCCTCGACCTGCGGCTGGTCCTGGTCGGGGGCGGGCACGATCGGGAAGTCCACGGTGGTCATGAACGCCGGGCCCGAGCTGAGCAGGTGGGGGACGTCGACGGGCTTGGACCAGGCTCCGGCGTAGAAGGTGGCGTGCTTGAACGAGGCGGCGACCACCGGGCCGATCACGGTCTCGATGGTCAGGGTGTGCTTGCCGTCGCTGCCGCCGTCGAAGACCAGCTCCAGGCGGCCGCCGTTGGTGCGGGCCATGCGCTCCAGCGCGGCGCGGGAGAACGAGAAGTCGCGGCGGGCCACCAGGTCGTCCTGGTTGACGAGCAGGCCGAGGAGCCAGCGCACCGCCGTCGCCACGGCGGCCACCAGCACACCCCAGGCCGCGGCGTCGGAGGCGTCGTCGTCGAAGTCGTAGCCGGACAGCTGCCGGGAGGCGTCGAAGCACTTGCGGGCGATGTCGTCCATCGCGGCCCGCAGCTTCTCCAGCCAGCCGCGCCCGCTCTGGTCCGCCTCCCAGCACTCGATGTGGCCGGTGAAGGCGTGCTGCACGGGGCCCTTGAACCAGAAGGTCTCCGGGTCCATCGTCGTGACGGTCCCGGCCGATATGCGCCCGTACTCGCGGGTGCGGACCGTGCACTGCGCGGCCATGTCGCTGCCGCTGCCCGACGCCCAGTAGATCTCGTCGTGGCCCACCTCGTTGGAGCGGCGCTCGCACCGGAAGCGGGCCATGCGGATCCGGTACTCGTTGATCGCCGCGTCCACACCCTCCTCCGCCTGCGCGGCCGCGGCGGCGCGCTCGGCGCGGCTGCCGACCACGACGACGACCTCCTCGCTGCCGGTCAGCGCGCCGGACTCCAGGTCGTCCAGGGTCAGCACCGCGACCTCGGGACGGGCCAGGACCTCCTGGGCCGCCGACGGCAGCCACGCCCCGAGCGCCTTGTCGTCCACGCCCTGCTCCAGGCCCCGGCCCGTCACCAGGTCGGGGAAGAGCCCGGCGGAGGCCCGGGAGCCGGGTTCCTGGAAGATCCGCCCGAACTCCTGGACCGCCCCCACTCCGAGCAGCGCGTCCAGCTGCTCGGTCAGGCGCAGCTCCAGGTCGGTGAGCTCCAGGCCCTGCTCGGCCCGCGCGCAGGCGCGCAGGATCGTGCCCACCAGCACACTCGCCGCGCTCCCCAACGGCGCCAGCGCCTCACTGCGGCCCCCGGCCAGCTGCTCACGCAGCATCGCCGAGCGTTCCTTCGCCGACACCAGTCGGTCCTTCGACATCGCACCCCCACGGTCACGCTCCAGCGCAACCGGACGGTCACGCCCCGTCATGATCATCGAGGTGGTCGCGGCGGCACAAGTGTGGGAACCGTCCGTTCCAGCGGCCCGAACCGGCCATCGGAACGCGGCCTCTACGCGACGCGGGAGGGGGCCGGTAGCGCGGCCGACGGCCGACTGCACCGAACCCGGCGCAGCTTCTCAGCCCGGCAGTTACGCATCCGCCTCCGCAAGGCGGAAGGACTGGGTCTTGTTGTTGAAGTCCCCCAGGTCGGGAGTGTCCCCGGTGACCACGAGGGACGCGCCTTCGCCCTCGGCAGCGTCATACAGGGTGACCTTCAACCCGGGCGAGAGCTTGACCGAGCTCACCGGAAGCGGGTAGCGCTGGGGCAACGGAATCCTCTCAAAAGGCACCTCGAACGACTTACCCTGGTAGTTGGCGTCCTCGAAGAACGTCACACTGGGGCGAGCAGCCGCGGGCCGCCCCTTGATGACGACGTTCTCGTTCGTCCTGTCGATCAGAGCGTCCGCGTCGTTGAACAGGCGATCGTTCTGGTCGGGCATGTGGTTTCTCCAACCCTTGATGGTCCGCCATCACGGATGACGGGATACTGACAAGCTGTCGGATGATCACCCTAGCGACCATGCTCCGGCCTGCGCGGACAATCCCGCGTACTGGCGCAGCGTGCGCTCCTTGGCTCCCTGGCAGGCCACGTACGGGTCAGCGTCAGCTGTCGCCGGGCACAAGCAGCTTGGTCACCTCGGCGATGGCCTCCGCCGAGGGCTTGAAGTAGCGGCGGACGTTCTCCACCTTCTTGTGCCGGGACTTGGCCATCAACATCAGCTCGAAGGTGCCCCACTCTCCCCCACGGCGCCCGCGTGCAGGACCGCGTGATGGGCCACCCCGCCGTGCCGGGCGGCGCTGCCCCGCAGGCCGGCCGGCCAGGCCAGCGTCACCCTCAGGCCACCCGACCCCGACCGGAACCGCTCGACCACCCGCACCCGGCCCCTCACCGCCAACGGCACCGTCCCCGGCGCCGTGAGCCGGCCCACCGCCGCCCCGAACTCCCCCGCCATCAGGGCGGCCAGGGCGTCGGCGTCCTCGTCGGTCGACCAGCCGGCCAGCACGTCCTCCCCTTCGGCGTCCTCGGCCAGGACCAAGTGCGGGCCGTCAAGGCGGAAGCGGATCGTGCGCCGCCCCGGGCCCACCACGGTCAGCGACGCCGACGGCATCCCGATGGGGACCCCGATCTTGTCGTGGGCCAGCAGCCACGCCACGACGGCCGCGCGGTCGAACTGCGGGTGCACCTCCGTGCCTCCGGCCAGGGCGGGGAAGTCGGCGTTCCGGCGGCGCCAACTCTGCACCGCGGCCCGGCCCACCCCGACCATCCGAGCCACCTCCGCCAGCAGCACCCAGTCCCGGCCCGCAACGACCGGGGCAAGGGCGGCGAGCGGGGAACGGGCACCCGCGGGGGCGGCGTACACCGCCCGCCAGTCCACCCACGGCCGCACCACCGGGAGCAGCGCGACGGCCTCGGCCGAGTACAACGGGACCGTCGTGACGCCGCCGTGGTGCCTGTAGTCGACCGTCACCGAACCGACGGGCGACACGAACCCGAGCCGCACGACGGCGTCAAAGTCGACGCGGCGAACCCCGAGCCGACGGGCCGCCTGATCCGGGCCAAGCGGCACGTGCCGGTCCAGCAGCACCGGCAGGTCCCGGCGGCGCGCAAGGGCGTCCACCTGGTCCGGGTGAACGTCGGGAAACTCGGGCGCTCCGCCGAGGTAGACCAGCAGCCCGGCGCGGACGAGGTGGCCGACCGCCGAGGCGGTCACCCGCGGCCGGCACCGCAACGGCAACCCAAGCGCCTCCGTCAGCCGCTCCGCCGCCACCCCCGCGCCCATCGGGCCCCGCAGGGCCGCGCGGACCGCCTCCGCGTCGGCGGCCTCCACCACCGCCCGCGACCACCGCCCCGGCCCGGCGTTCGCCGCCGGGACCAAGCCCGAACCGGCCGCCCACCGCCACGCCGCCACCGGCACCCGCAGCCGGCCCGCGGCCTGCCCCTCGTCGTAGAGCTCACGTACCGAACGCCCCATCCGAACCACACTCCAAACGCACAACGGCGCGGCCCGACCACCGGGCCGCGCCAGAACCATGACGAAGCATCACAACACTGTCAATAGGTCTGTTTTCAGAGGGAGTTGGACTTACACACCCTTTCTGGGCGTGCGTACGCGAGGAGGAAATTCACCCCCGCGGGGGCCGCCGGGACCGGCTTCCGGGCATACGGAAGCGCGGGCCGCCAACAGGTGGCGGCGGCCCGCGCAGAGGGCTCTCCGGCTCCCCTCCCGGCGCCTTGCCGCCACCCCCTCAGGGGCGGACGGCGCCCCGGCCCGCAGTCAGCCGACCGGGCGCAGCCCGGGGCCCGCCGCTTCGCCCGCACCGGCACGGGTTCGCCCCGGCGGGACCTTCGCCGCGGCACCCCCGTGCCGGGCCGCCCTGGCAGGGCGGCCCGGCGGCCGCGGGTCAGCCGCGCCCGCGCCGGCCCCGGCAGAGATCGGACGCAGGCACCGCGACGGCAGTCCCGTTCTGGTGCACGCGGGGTCGGCCGACCTGCTCGAATGCGTCGGCCGCCGCCGAGATCCGGTCCCGCACCATCGCGGGGGCCTGCGCGGCGGCCGCCGCCAACAGGTCGCCGAGCGCGGCCACCCCGCCGGCCCCTCCGCCCGGCCGGAACAGGCAAGCGCGGCCGCGGACTCGCACACCAAGCGCTCCGCCACCGCCCAGTCCGCCGGACCCGACGGCGGGCTCAAAGCGCTCCCGTACGCGGGGCAGCGACAAGTCGTACGCGAGGGAGCTGCCGGAGAACCACACCGGCCTGGTGCCGTGGTCCGCGCCGTCGCCGGGCAGCGCGACCGCGTACCCGGCGAGGGCACCGTCGTCGCCGTGGCGCTCGCGCACCCGGAGCCCGACATCACGCAGCCGGTCGAGGAAGTCGGCGTCATCATGGGCGAGCGCGGCCGCGGTCCGCACCGAGCGCTGAAGAGACTCCCGCGCGGTCTCCAGCAGGCCGCGGCGGCCGGCCTTCGCCAGCTCCCCCGTCGACGGTCGGCGCACCGCGGTCCGGTCCTGCGGCGACATCGGCGTCAGGCCCCACCGGGCCTCGAAGGCGCGGGCGACGGCGTGCATCGCGAGGATGTCGCCGCGCAGCCGGGGTTGGCGGCCGTCGACCCGGGCGAGGGTCGCGACGAGGTGGATGTGGTCGTCCGCGTGCCGTACGGCGGCCCAGCGGCAGGCCTGTTCGTCGCCGTACGGGGCGATGCCCGCGGCGTCGGCCATCGCGGCGGCGACCTCCGCCCACTCGGCGTCCGTAAGGGTCCGGTCGCCGGGCGCGTTGCGGACCGAGACGTGCCACACATGCTTGTCCGGACGGTCACCGCGCAACGCCTGGACCGGGGCGTCCAACAGGTCCGCCAGCTCGCCCAGCGTCGTACGGCCCGGGTGGCGGGCCGGGCACGGCAGATCGGGGTCCCAGGCGGTGATGAGGTGGGGGTCGAGGTGCTCGTCGCGTTTGCCCGGACCGAAGAGGTACTCCAACAGCTTGTAGGTGTCGTCACCCGTCTCCGGCTTCTTCGGCATCACGTGCGGGCCCGGCGTTCACGCATCACCGCCACCGTCGCCTCATCCACCCGCACCACCGCAGCACGGGCACCGGCCACAGCATCGGCCAGCCCCGCCCCGGTCGTGGCGGCGGGGCCGAGAGCATCCAGACGGACCGCGACCTCCCGCAGGCCGGCCCGCGCCTTCACCAGCTCGCGCAGAACGTCCGCGCGGTCCGCGGAGACCGGCACCAGGACGTCCTGTGCGACCGCCATCGCCTGCTGCCCGACCCACCCCGCCGCCGACATCCCCTCACGGACCGCGGCCGCGCGGACGACCTCCAACTCGGCCGGGCTGAAGGCGACGCCCACCCGCTGAGAACGCCGGGCCCCGCTCTCCCGTTCACGTCGGCGGCCACCCTCACCAGCCATCGCCTCTGCCACCCCTTTTCGACCACGCCCGGACGCCGAAAACGGCCCCAGGGCCCGGCGGCCTTATCAAGATCAGTTAGGGCGTAATGTTCCATTCCGCACTAACTGGCTGCCATTTTTTAATGTTGGGAAATTCTCCCAGCCTGCTGCGCGAGCCCTTCCGAAACCGGCCGCCCGGCAGCCCACAATCACCCCAACCAGCGACCCCCGAAAACACCCCGCGCCAACCCCACCCCGCCCACGCCCACGCGCGCGCCGGACCGCCACACCCCGCCCACCACCACGCCGACCAACCCCCACACCCCACCCCCACCACCCACCACCCCCCACCCACCACACCCCCACCCACACGAAGCGACGACCACCCCATGGTTGAAGCTCAGCCCACAGTCCCCCAGGTCCCCCGAAACGCACCCCAAGGGAACCAGGAGCGCCACAACCACAGCAGCCACTACGGTCTCCTCCAACCGACTACGCCAACGTGAGGACCGCCCGCATGGCCAACCCCCCGTCGATACCCGTAGCTGCCAATCCGACTTCGCCACGCGACTTCGACTTCTCCCAGGTCTTCTTCAGCCAGGCCCTCCGCGCGGCACAGCAAGCACAGCAGTACGCGCAGCAGGCCCAAGCCGAACAAACCGGATCCGAGCGCCGGGCCCGCGAGCGCGAGGCGGTCGGCCAGGTCATCGTGCTGACTCAGGCCGCGGTCGAGGGCTACATCAACTGGACCCTCATCAGGGCCGGTGTGACTGCCGGGGGGAACTCCTTCAACCAGCACAGGGACGCCTTCCCTGACGCCGTGAAGGTGCTCGCCCCGAAGACACCCGCGTTCGCCTGGTCGTCGGAGAACAAGTCCTTCTTCCTGTTGCTCAACCGGTGGCGCAACTTCCTCGGCCACTCCGATGAGAAGGCGCGCGAGAACCTCGCGAAGCACCTCGCCAGCCTGGGCGAGGTAGGACCTGGAGCGGCGGACTCCGAGCTCGTCGTCCTCCTCACAACGGAGCTTGCCGAACGCATCATCAGCGGCGCCAGAGCGGCCTTCGACAACGCTCGGTCTGCCCTTGGGACGGCTCCGTCAGCAACCGGGGCGTGGGTGCCGCTGGACGAGCAGGGGACCCCTTCGCTCGAAAACCCTGTGACACTGCGGGCCGTACTGAGGATCTCTCTCAAGCAGGCCGGAGAGGTCAGGTTCACCGAGACGGAGCTCGCCTCTGAAGCCCAGCTTCAGGCCTCAGCCGGCCAGGGCCTCAGGCTGGCTCCCGGCGCTGCCGGCGACGGCACCCAGTGGTCCGTGAGCGTCGCCGGGGAGTGATCTCGTCAGGCTGTTCCGGCGCTGATCTCGAAGCGCTGGAACAGTGCCGGGAGGAACTGTTCCATGAGGGCTTGGGCGTCGCGGGCCTCTTCGAGTTCGTCATGGCCGAACCGGAAAACCTCGTACTTCCTGAGCTTGAGGTCGCGGTCGGCCGCCACCATCTCCGCGTACTTCGCGGTGTCGGGGCGCCGACCTCCGTCGCGGGTGTAGTGCTGGGATCCGTCGACTTCCAGAACGATGCGCTGTCCGTACGGAAGCAAGAGCAGGAAGTCCATGCGGGAGTGGAGGAGGGCCTGAGGGCCGCGTTCCCGGACGGTGCGGGGGTCCCAGTGGAGCCACACCTCTGGGAGCAGCACAGGCAGGTCGTGGACCCGGTCGCCGAGGACATGGTGGTAGGCGCCGAAGAGGTTGCGTTGGCCCGGCGAGTTCTCGGGCAGGCAGCGGTGAAGCCGCTTGTAGAGGGAGGCCTTGGCCTCGGCGTCGTCCTGGATCTTCTGAGTGTCCTGCCACCATGCCTGGAGGTCGCGCCAGCGGAGGCCGTGATCGGGTGTCGGGCGGTCGTAGACCAGTTGGTTGTCCGGGTCGCCGACGATCTCGATGTCGTTGTCCATGGCGTTCTTGAAGCGGATGTCGGGCTTGATGAGGGAGGCGAAGATGATGTTCTTCGGCTTCCCGTTTCCGGCGAGGCGGGTGGAGACCAGGGTGAAGCGCGGGTAGCCGCCTTCGGTCCCCGTTTCCCTCAGCTCAATGGCTGCACTGCGGACGTGTTCGTTCACCGTGTCCACGAGGCGCCGTTGTGCGGATTCGTCGAGGAGGACGTCGGCGGAGACGATCGCTTCGAGGAACCGGGCGAACCTGGCGTCGCCGGCCTCGAAGGCGCCCAGGTACTCGAAGAGGTCCTCGGCCGTCCAGTCCCCCGGGTTCCGGAAGACGTGCTGTTCGATGTCCCCCTTGATGCTGGGGCCCTGGGAGCCGAAGAACGAATCCAGGACGGGGCCCAGCTCGCTACCGAGAACCCAGTACTGGCTCAGCATCGCCATGAACCGGCTCTCGCTGGGTGTCATCGCGTCCAGGTCCAGGGACCTGGACAACTCGCGCCGGATCCTCGCGGGTATCTCCGGCGGAGAGGACTCCGCCCAGAGCGCATCCTCGATCCGGAACCTCTGCGGAGGACTCCCCTGGCCCGCGGCCAAGATGCGTTCCGCCAGGAGCGGGAGATCGCTGTCGGTCACCTGCGCGAAGCTCCGCTCCAGGCGCTCTCCCTTGGTCCCCTCCTCCGGAACGGTCGGCATCCCCAGCTCCGCGAAGGCCGCGTTCAGCCTGGGGTGTGAGTGCCCTCCGAGCAGAGCGACGACGTCGCGCACCGCCCGTCGAAGAAGCGAGCGATCCCTGCTGTCGGCCATCCGTCGATCCTCGCAGAGGACACCGACATCCCATCAGGAAATCGGGGCACCGGCCTCTACCGCCAGCACGAGACGGCCACCACCTTGGTGGACACCCCGAAGGCAGTCGTCCCAGTCCGTGTGCGGCAGCCACGACTTCTCCATGAGGTGGGCCGTCCAGTCCAGGAGCTGCTCCCACGACCGGATCTTGGCCGCGGGGATGTCGTAGCCACCCGCGCCTGGTGCCGGATCACAGCGGGCGTGGTGTGCCTGCCAGCGCACCTTCTCGGGGTAGTCGAAGATGTCGCCCCCACTGAAGGAGAGCGATCCGTCGGCGCCCGTTCGCTCGGCCTCCCATGCGCGCACGGACTCTTCGGTGCGACGGACCTCCGTCGTGTCCACCCAGAGGTATCCGTCGTCGTCACCGATGGGCTTACGGCATCCATCACAGATCAGGTGCAGTGCAGGGGCCACATCACGCTCCAGGTGTCGATTCCTGCGTACAGACTGCCGTGGCGCCCCACCCGGGCGGGCACGAATGCGGCAACTGCGAAGCCCACGGATCACTGCCAGGGCACTCGATGGGGTGGAGCTGGCCCACGGGCGAAACCGGGCGACAGGAGCGGGGGTTCGCCGGTCATGGACGACGAGAGCCACATCACGATCGAGATCCGAGGCAGCGAGGCGGCCGTGGTCGAAGCGGCGCAGCGGATCTCGGACCTGTTCCTGTCCAGCGGGCCCTGTCGGCTGAGGCGGATTCCCGGCGAGCGCGACGTGGAGGTGCGCGTGTACGCGGACGTGTCCCGGGGGCCGCTCGACGGCGGGTATCCCGATCCAGGTGAAACCGCTCAGGTGGCCGGGTACTGATCCGGGCCGACCCGGAGCACGAGCAAGTCGTAGACGGGCCCACCAGGCTCGTTTCCGTCGGCGTGTCCGGCCTCGCGGGACCGTCCGTGCGCGTAGGGGTGCCGGCGCCCCGAGGCTCCCCATCCATACGGACAGGAGGGACCGTCCGTGCGCGTAGGGGTGCCGGGATCTCGCCTACGTCGACTGCCGACCCGGCAAGGGACCGTCCGTGCGCGTAGGGGTGCCGGACAACGCTCCCCTAGACGAAGAAGGCTGGACCGGGACCGTCCGTGCGCGTAGGGGTGCCGGCGAGCCGCAGGCCGGCGATGGCGCCGAGCAGCGGGACCGTCCGTGCGCGTAGGGGTGCCGGTCGTTGCCGCCGCTGGTGCCCTTGCGGCTGATGGGACCGTCCGTGCGCGTAGGGGTGCCGGGCGAAGCGGCGGGGCGGTCGTGTCCGTCTGCCGGGACCGTCCGTGCGCGTAGGGGTGCCGGGCCCACAGGCCGTCCGGCTTGGCGCTGATGGCGGGACCGTCCGTGCGCGTAGGGGTGCCGGTGCCTGACCTGCCGGTTCCCCCAGCGATGACCCTGGAATCGACCGGCTCCACTGATCCGGGCATTACCCACATTATGGAAATATCGGGACGGCTGGGAGCTCTCCTCCCAGAATGGCCCTGACGGGCCTTCCCGCTTCGTCCTGCCGGCCGGACGGCCTCGCGGCCGTCTGGCGGGTGTGGCAGTCCACGGGCGTTACAGCCCCTCTTCCAGGGGACTGGCGGTCCAGCTCACCGGACCCGCACGGCGTGCTTCTTGATGTTGCGGGCCGCGTTCACGTCGCGGTCCAGGACCATACTGCACTCCTTGCACTCGAATGTCCGGTCTTTCAGTGTTTGTGTCGTGTCCTTCCAGCCGCAGTTGGAGCAGAGGCGGGAGGAGGCGAAGTGGGTGGGGACGCGGGCGATGCCCACGGCGTGCCAGCGGGCCTTGTACTCAATCTGCCGGGCCAGCTCCCCGAAGGAGGCGTCGAGGATCGACCTGTTGAGGCCGGCCTTCGCCCGGACGTTGCGGCCGGGCTGGTCCACGGTGCCCTTCGCCGAGCCGGTCATGCCCTTGACGTGGAGTGTCTCCAGAGCGACCTCGTCGTACTGCTGGACAAGCCGCTTGGAGATCAGGTGCAGGGTCGTCGCGCGCCGCATCGTGATCTGGGCTTTCAGTTTGGCGACGCGGTCCTTGGCCTCGTAGTACCCCTTCGACTGCTGCTTGGCGCCCTTGACCCGGCGGCGCGCCATCTGCCGCTCCGCGCGGACCAGTTTGCGTGCGGTGCTCTCCAGGTGGCGCGGGTTGCCGATCAGCGTGAGCGGGGTCTCGCCGGGGTTGAGGGTGAGGGGGTCGGTGAGGGCGAGGAGGGTCTTGACGCCGAGGTCGATGCCGACGCGGCCGGCCGCACGCTGGCGGCGGGTGGGCTGGTCGGGGATGTGCTGGTGCACCTTGCACAGGACGGAGGCGTACCAGCGGTGCGCGTGACGGGCGATGGTGACGGAGGTGATGACGGCGGTCCCGGCGTCGATGAGCCTGATCAGGCGAGACGCCTTCTGGTGCAGACGCACGGTGAAGGGGGGCTGGCCGCCACCGCCGGGGATCCGGAGCCGTCGGGGGCCGGTGAAGCGGATGCCGGGGTTCTTCACGGCATGGACGATCCGGAAGCTCTCCCGGCAGCGGCCCTGGGCCTTGAAGTGGGGCTGGCCCATCATGGCTCCGGCCCGCCGCCCGGTCCTAGAGTTCATGTGGTTCTGCCAGGCGACCGCCGCGTCTTCGAAGGCCGTGTAGTAGGCCCTGTTGTTGACCATCTCCCACCAGGCGAAGACCGGGCGCCGCTCGTCGCCCTCGCGCAGGGGGCCGACGAACTGCTGCCCGCGGGTCGCCCGCCAGAATGTCTGAGCCTGGTTCCGGCCCGGCCTTCTGACCTTGGGCGCCTTCGCTGTCGCCTCTTTGCGGTCCATGCCCGCCGCCATCAGCGCGTTGCGGCCGCGCTCCCACATCTGGTCGTGCGCGAGGAAGAAGGCGTGGGCGAAGTTGTAGGCGCAGCGGGAAGCGGTCGCGTAGCGGCGCAGGATCGCGGCCTCGGTGGGGCCCACGTCCAGGGCGAAGCGGAACGCCCGCATGATCTCGGTGGTGGTCACCTGCGACAGGTCCTCTCGGGAGCGGGGCACGGAGTACGGGCGGTTCATGAGTAGAAGCCGGTGATGACGCAGCGGCGGCCTGCGTAGCAGGTGGCGAAGCTCATCACCCAGCGGCTGCGCTTGTCGTCCAGGACGATCAGCCGCCGGTCGGTGGTGGCCAGCGGCCGGTGCAGGGCCATCCTCATCGGCGCCGGGCACTCGCCGCCGGCCGCGCACACGGCACGGAAGCACGGGGCGGTGATGAACCTGCCGACCAGCCGTCCGAAGCGGTGATAGGTGCCGGGAACCTGGCGGAGCACACCGTCGAGTTCGATGCTCAGAGTCCGGGGTTCGTGGGGCGGCGCGCAGCGCGGCCGCGAGAAGTCGGGCATGGGCGCGACCGTAGGAGCAGGCACCGACACCGTGTCCGCCATCCGGCAGACACAGCCTCTCGACCGGGTGACGCAGATCCCCTGATCAGCCGCAGAGGCCACCAAGCGCCCAGCCCCACGGCGCAAGGAGTGCAGTATGGTCCTGGACCGCGACGTGAACGCGGCTCGCAACATCAAGAAGCACGCCGTGCGGGTCCGGTGAGCTGGACCGCCAGTCCCCTGGAAGAGGGGCTGTAACGCCCGTGGACTGCCACACCCGCCAGACGGCCGCGAGGCCGTCCGGCCGGCAGGACGAAGCGGGAAGGCCCGTCAGGGCCATTCTGGGAGGAGAGCTCCCAGCCGTCCCGATATTTCCATAATGTGGGTAATGCCCGGATCAGTGGAGCCGGTCGATTCCAGGGTCATCGCCGGGGGAACCGGCAGGTCAGGCAGCCCGGCACCCCCGCGCACACGGACGGTCCCTCGGGGCCGCCGGTGTACGAGTCAGCGTCCGCCCGGCACCCCCGCGCACACGGACGGTCCCCGGTAGTAGCGGCCGGCGCCCGGCGGGTACAGCCGGCACCCCCGCGCACACGGACGGTCCCCTGTCGACGACCGGCACGACGGGCCGGATCGCCCGGCACCCCCGCGCACACGGACGGTCCCCGCAGGTCAGAGCCGGTTCCTACCGGCCGCCTCCGGCACCCCCGAGCACACGGACGGTCCCGGTGACCGGCCCTCATCATGTCCGGGCTCGGTCCGGCACCCCCGCGCACACGGACGGTCCCAACTCTGAACTGTGTGGCGTGGTTGAACCAGCCCGGCACCCCCGCGCACACGGACGGTCCCGGTCTGCGGATGGTCTCCGAGTGCATCGCCGCCCGGCACCCCCGCGCACACGGACGGCCCCCGTGCTTCGAGGCGCACCGGGCTCTGGGCTTTCCGGCACCCCCGCACACACGGACGGTCCCCCCCCCTTCACACACGGAGACCAGCCCATGACCACCGGCACCCCCACGCGCACGGACGGTCCCGCAAGCTGGCCCCAGGGCGCGCCGTACGACCGCCGGCGCCCCATCTGTACGGGGACAGTCCCATCTCGGCCAGGAGGCCAGCAGACGGTCAAATTCGCGGCGGGCGGCGGTGCAAGGCGGCCTCAGCTCGCGCACGCGGCGTGCGAACACGGCCAGTTGATCTTCGTGTCTCTACTTCTTCCAGCAGGTGTGCAGGCTCGTTTCTGCGGTGATTGCGGCCGTCCGCACGGGTGAGTTGACCGCTACGAGCCTGTCGAGGCAGGCGCCGAAGCCGCTACACCCTCATGCGTGATCAAGAACCTGATGCTGCGCGGCCTGCCCGCCCTCGCTCTCTACACCCTGCCCCTCCTCGCGGCCGCTCCCTCCGCCCACTCCGCCCCCACCCAGGACCGTGTCGCGACGACGGCCGGGCCGGCCGGAGCACGTGCTCCCCTGCCCCTGTTCGAAGCGATCGACCGTCTGCCCGTGGCCCCCGAGCACCGCGAGGGCTACAAGCGGGACCTCTACAAGCACTGGAACAAGGGCCTCAACGCCGGGGACGGCTGCGACACCCGCAAGGAAGTCATCCTGGCCGAAGCGGTGATGGCGCCGCAGGTCGCGGCCGGCTGCAAGCTCACCGGCGGGTCCTGGCGCTCGGCGTACGACGACGTCGTGGTCACGGACGCGGCCCGGCTGGATGTGGACCACTTCGTGCCGCTCGCCGAGGTCTACGACTCCGAACAGAGCCCGTGGTCGGCCGCGCGGCGGGAGGCGTACGCGAACGACCAGAACAGCCCCGACACTCTCATCGCGGTCTCGGCAGCCTCCAACCGCTCGAAGGCGGACAAGGACCCGGCGGAGTGGCTGCCCTCGGACGGCTCCTACCACTGCACCTACGCCGCGACCTGGGTCGGGACGAAGCTGCGCTGGGACCTGGCCGTCGACGAGAACGAGCGCCAGGCCCTCCTCGGGCTGGCCGAGGACTGCCCCACCACCACCGTCGTCTACGAGCCGGCCCCGTAGCCGGACCGTGTGAGAACGGGGCCGGACAAGAGGAGAGGCCCGCCGTCTTCTCGGGGAAGGCGGCGGGCCTCGGCTGAGCGCTGGGCAGGCCTTGCACCTGCATTCCCCCACGGGAAGTGGGGTGTCTTTCCTTGGACCACCAACGCGCGGTCGCATGCCCGGTTCAGGGCGGCGAGCTCAAGATCAATGATAGGTCATGATCTTCCCACCGCCGACCGGGCCGGGCCGGTACGGGCCGGTACGGGTCAGGGGAGGACGGCGGCCAGCGCTCCGGTGATCGCGGCGGCCAGGGTCAGGACGGCCCCGAAGGCCGCGGCCGCGCGCAGGCAGGCGGCCGGGTAGGTGGCGCCGTCGAGACGGGCGAGCTTGGCGGCCACGGCGGCGATGGTGAGGGCGGTGATCAGGACCAGGCAGACGGTGAACAGGACCACGGTCATCGCGGACATGTCGAACTCCTCGAAGAGACGGTTCGGTTGATGGATCGAGCGTCTCGAAACGGGTGTGCGACAGGGTTCAGGCGGACGAAGATGAACACTGTTGAACAGCAGCGCACCGGGCGGGGGACACGATGGACACCGAGCAGGAGATGCCGGACCCGGCCGGGGACCCGCGCGACCCGCTGTCCCAGCTACAGGCACAGCTGAGGCACGCCCTGAACAAGACGGGGCAGACGGTCGAGTGGCTGGCGGGGCGGGCAGGGCTGGGGCGGACCACCGCGAGCAACGCCTTGAACAAGCCGTCCGTGCCGAGCGGGCGGACCGTGACCCGCATGGCCCTGGCACTACGCCTGAACGCTGAGGCCCTGGAGGGGCTGCGGCTCCAGGCGGAGCAGGAACAGGACGGCGGCCAGGCCGGCCAGCTGACGCCGACGCCGACGCCGACGGTTGAGGATCTGCCGTCGGCGGATGGCACAGCGCCGGTGGGCGCGTGGCGGGGTGTGCTGGTGGGGGTGCCGCCGTTGGCGGCATCGGCGTTCCAGCCCCGAGAGGTACTTCGGGATCGGATCGATGCGGCGCGGGAGGGCGGCGGCGTGGTGGTGCTCGCGCAGGCACGGCGGGCGTCGGCCGGGGTGCTGTCGGGGATGGGCGGGGTCGGCAAGTCCCAGCTCGCCGCCCAGTACGCCCACCAAGCCGTAGCCGAGAGCACCGGACTGGTGATGTGGGTCCCGGCCGGCGACAGCGCACAGATCGTGGCCCTCTACGCGCAGGCCGCCCAGCGGGTCGGAGCCGTGGGCGCTACCGGAGCGGATCCCGATCAGGACGCGCGGGCGTTCCTCGAATGGTTGGCCACCACCGACAGGACCTGGCTCGTGGTGCTGGACGACGTAGCCGATCCGGCGGCTGTCGGGCCGTGGTGGCCGCCTGCCCGGCCAGGTACTGGTTGGACCCTGGCCACCACTCGCCTGCATGACCCGCGGCTGACGGGCGGCGGCCGGACCCGTATCGACGTCGACGTCTACACCCCCGCCGAAGCCGTGGCCTACCTCCACGAACGCGTCACCGCCGATGGCGGGGAACATCTCCTGAACGGTCGGGAGGACGATGTCGCCCGGGCGCTCGGCTACCTGCCGCTCGCCCTGGGCCACGCGGCCGCCTACCTCCTGGCCGAGGAACTCACCAGCGCCCAGTACCTGGAGCGCCTCGACGATCAGGCGCTTCGTCTGGAGGATGTCCTGCCGGAGTGGGCGGACGCCGAGGGCTACCAGAGACAGGTCACCGCCGCGCTGCTCCTCTCCCTGACCGCAGCCGAACAAGCCGGCCCCAAAGGTGTCATCACCCCTCTGGTACGGCTTATCGCCCTCCTCGACGCCGACGGCCACCCCGAAACCCTCTGGACCACCGCATCCGTCATCGAGTTCCTCACCACGGTCAGGTGGCAAGACCACATGGCTGACTGGGTCAGCGCGGAGGAGGTGGTGCGGGCGCTGCGGGTCCTTCGCCGGTACGCGCTGATCACCGGCGACCCGCATGCCCCGCACCGCCGGATCCGCATGCACGCGCTCACCGCCCGCGCCATCCGTGAGACGACCCCCATCGAGTGGCAACCCCGTCTCGCCATCACGGTCGCCGATGCGCTGTTCAGCGTCTGGCCGCGCAGTGATGTGCCTCGTGAGCTCTCACAAGGGCTCCGGGCCAACGTCACCGCCCTGCGCCACCAGGCCGAGGAGCACCTCTGGCTACCGCGCATCCACCCGGTGATCTTCCGCAACCGCGAAAGCCTCACGGCCAGCGGCCTGCATCAGGAGGCTCACAGGTACGGGGAACCGATGGCCGAACGAGCCACACGCCTCCTGGGACCCGACCACCCCGACACCATCGACGCCCACGCCGCCCTCGCCGACACCTACAGCTACCTCGGACGCCACCACGACGCACTCGCCCTCGAAGAAGCCGTCCGCACCGACCGCGAACGCCTCCTCGGCCCCGACCACCCCGACACACTCAGCGCCCGCGCCAACCTCGCCATCACCTACAACCAACTCGGACGCCACCACGACGCACTCGCCCTCGAAGAAGCCGTCCGCACCGACCGCGAACGCCTCCTCGGCCCCGACCACCCCGACACCATCA
>NZ_JBIVEG010000032.1:9914-46428 GCF_044747545.1 Streptomyces sp. NPDC090077 | reverse complement strand
ACGACGCACTCGCCCTCGAAGAAGCCGTCCGCACCGACCGCGAACGCCTCCTCGGCCCCGACCACCCCGACACCATCCGCACCCGCGCCAACCTCGCCGCCACCTACAGCTACCTCGGACGCCACCACGACGCACTCGCCCTCCAGGAAACCGTCCGCACCGACCGCGAACGCCTCCTCGGACCCGACCACCCCGACACCATCCGCGCCCGCGGCAACCTCGCCATCACCTACAGCTACCTCGGACGCCACCACGACGCACTCGCCCTCGAAGAAGCCGTCCGCACCGACCGCGAACGCCTCCTCGGACCCAACCACCCCGACACCATCACGGCCCGCGCCAACCTCGCCATCACCTACAACCACCTCGGACGCCACGACGACGCGGACCAGCTCCGAAGCAAGGGTTCGTAGAGCAGGTGCGGCTGCACTTTGCTGTACGACAGCGGGCTGGCGCGCGTGGTCGAGCCCCACCCGCCACCCCGCGACACTGCCGGGTTCCGGATCCGCCCCGGGGGTACCCACTCCCCCACCTGTCCGCCTGCCGCAGACCGCGACGCTTACCCGGCCGCTGCCGCTGCGCGGGCCGGCAAGGCGGTCAGCCGGCTGCGGCGCGCCGGGCCCGCTGCCGCTCGGTGCAGTGGTGCTGCGGCAGCGACTCCAGGTTGTCGCAGCGGACGCGGGTCCTGCAGTCCGCGCACTCCAGCGTCCCAGTCTCAAGCCAGCTCCTGTACCAGGGCTGCTCCTGCTCGGGCAGGTCCTTCGCCGCGGCCATGGGGTCGGGAACGTCCACGAGGCGGGCGATGCCCACGGCAACGGCCTCCTGGACGATGGGGGGAAGGCCGTACGCATCCACGAACCCCCGGCACATCGCCGGCCGGGTACCGGGCGGGATCCCGTCTCCGAAGGTGCTGTGGCAGACGACGTAGCCGTCGTCGGCGGCGCGCGCCTGCTCGATGAAACTCCGGCGGCGGCCGGCCGGAAGCGGGATCGCCCTGTGCGCCGGGTTCAGGACGCAGCTGCTGCACCGGTCTTCCAGAACGCGGATCTCGCCGCTGTCCCGGTCGGCCACGCCTCCGTCGCG
The DNA here is from genome assembly GCF_044747545.1 of Streptomyces sp. NPDC090077. NCBI lineage: Bacteria > Bacillati > Actinomycetota > Actinomycetes > Kitasatosporales > Streptomycetaceae > Streptomyces > Streptomyces sp. NPDC090077. Next base: position 45,345 of record NZ_JBIVEG010000032.1, on the reverse strand, counting down.
GGCCGGCGCCTCCGGCTCGGTGTGCTGCTCCATCACTTCTCCCCGGATGCGGTGGTTGTGGTGCGCTGCGTGGTGACGGCGTCGAAGGATGCCACGGCCTGGGCTACTCCTTGACGTGGTGGGCGTAGCGTTCGTGGGCGGACTGGCGGGTACAGCCCAGAGCCGTCCCGATTGCTTCCCAGGTGACGAGGGAGCCGCGGGCGGCTCGGACGGTGTCGAGTGCGAGGCCGGGAACCGCGTCCTGGAGGCGGGCGACAGCGCGCAGGGCCGTGACCGGCCGGGTGTTGGAGAGTTCGCCGATCCGCTGCTGCAGGGCGGTCAGCATCTGCTCGACGTCGCGCGGGAGGAGGCCTTCGGCGGTGGTGACGTGGTACTCCCAGTCCGCGAACGGGCCCGTCCGGGCGTGCTCGCCCTCGGTCGCCTCGACGTCGCCCCACACCACCGGATGAGTCGCGCTCGCACGCCAGCCGCATCCGCAGGCGGCCTTCACCCCGACCGCACGCTCGGACACCGTGCCGTCGCTGTCCCACCACGCCGTACTCCCATCCAGAGCCGCAATGGGCGCGGCCTCCTGGCCATCGGCCAGGACGGCGACCACCACACCCTCGTGCCGGCCGCTCTCATCCACCCACCCCATCCCCAACACCCCTTCCCCAACACACAGCCGTCAGGGTTCCCTGACACCAGACAGGCTGTCAGGAATCCCTGACAGCCGTCAGGGATTCCGGGTTCTTCACCCCCCAGGTGCCAAACGGACACGGTGCCGCCCACCGGCACGGTGCGCTGCACCGGCCGCTCCGCGACGGTCCGGCGGCCACGGCACCGCGGCGCGGGCGGCGCGGACGGGCGCGGGCGGCGCGGAATCCCGTCGCAATGCCTGCGTCCGGTCTCTACAGTCGCGGCATGGCCCGCGAGGAAGAGAACGCGACGCAGCCCGACATCACCGCGATGCTCAAAGACCAGACCAGTGCCTGCCCAGCAGCACGCGAAGCCATCACCGCAGGCGGCGAGGTAAAGATCTACGACGGGCAGGCGCCGGTGTGGATGGTCCTCGGCATCTCCGCGACCAGGCTGAGACGGTCCCTGAAGACCGGCCAGACGACCCTCGGCCTCGACGAGAGCGTCGAGATCCTCCGCACCCGGCCCCGCGACGGACACCTGCGGACCGGCAACATCACCGCAGCAGACCGATCCTGGTTCTTCACCCTGTACTTCGACGCCACCGGAACCGAACTCCCCTGGCCTGCAGCGCCGTCAAGCCTCCCACCCGGCCACCAGCCCGATCACAGCCGGCCGTCAGCTGACAGCCGACCAGGCCGCGCTCCCCGACCACGACGATCCCGACACCGAACTGCGTACCGCGTGCCCACCTACTGCGCGGCCCCCGCACTGCCGGCCCGCCACACCCTACGCGCCACGCTGGCTGGGCTACCTTGCCATGCCGGCCACCGCGCTCACCGGCACCGGCAGGACCCGGGACCTCGGGCAGACGCCGACCCGCTCGGTGAACCAAGCCCGGTGGAGCATGTGCGGGTCGGCACGGCCGCACGGATCGTCCGGCTCACGCCGGCCCGCCACACCAGCAGTCCCGTTCTGGTGCGCCCGGGGCCCGGCCGGCCTGCTCGAAGGCGTCGGCCGCCGCCGAGATCCGGTCCCGCACCGTCGCGGGGGCCTGCGCGGCGGCGGCCACCAACAGGTCGCCGAGCGCGGCCACCCCGCCGGCCCCCTCCGCCCGGCCGGAACAGGCAAGCGCGGCCGCGGCCTCGCGCACCAGGCGCTCCGCCACCGCCCAGTCCGCCGGGCCGACGACGGGCTCGAAGCGCTCCCGTACGCGGGGCAGCGACAGGTCGTAGGCGAGGGAGCTGCCGGAGAACCACACCGGCCTGGTGCCGTGGTCCGCGCCGTCGCCGGGCAGCGCGACCGCGTACCCGGCGAGGGTGCCGTCGTCGCCGTGGCGCTCACGCACCCGGAGCCCGGCGTCACGCAGCCGGTCGAGGAAGTCGGCAACGACACCGGCTACGGCGTCACCCGACGCTGACCCCGCCGTGCTCATCCATCGGCCGCGGAGCAGGCGCCGCTTCGAGGGCTCGGCGGTCGCGCCGTTCCGAGATCAGCCGCGCGCCCGGTTCGGGCGGTGCGGACGGTGGGGGCGGCGCCGGCCCGGTGAGGGGTCGGGAGCGGCTTCCGGTGAGGAGAACCCGCCCGGTACCGCGGTGCGCGGCGCCGGCTGCTCCGCGGAGGGAGCGGCCGGGGTGGGGAGGGCTGGCTTGGCCGTGGCCAGGATGGTGATGTGCGGGATGTTGCGGGCGCAGGTCTGGCAGAGGTCGGCCAGGGTCCAGACCTGGCCGACGGCCGGGCTGTGGACGAGGACCAGCAGGCTGCTGCCGGCGCACTGGACGCGGGATTCGTGGAGTGCGCAGTCTGTGCTGCCGCAGCTGCAGGCTGAGTTGGGGCGGGCGCCGGCGAGGCGGCCGTGGGCCTTGATGTGCTCGGCGGCGAAGCGGCGCATGCTCGCTGCGTCCTTCGCACGGGGCGGCATCCGGCACGCTTCGGTGCTGCAGGTGACGGACACCGTGTGATCGGGGTGGCCGGTGAGGCGGACCGTCCAGGTCCGCCCCGGCACGCGTGCTCCAGGCATCAGGGTCAAGTCGGGGTCCCGTCGTTGGGCTGGTACGTGCCGGCGTTCTGCCGTGCTCGTGCAGGGGGCCGCGTGCGTACGCCGTGCCGAGGGGGACGTCCCATGGGCGGCACGGGGCGCTCTGGTTTCAGAGCGCGCGCAGGGCGGCGACTACCTTGCCGAGGATAACGGCGTCGTCGCCGGGGATCGGCTGATGGGCCGCGTTGTGCGGCATGAGCCAGACCCGGCCGTTCTCGCGGCGCAGGCGCTTGACGGTGGCTTCGCCGTCCAGCATGGCGGCGACGATGTCGCCGTGGTCCGCGCCGTCGGCCTTCCTGACGGTGACGGTGTCGCCGTCGCAGATGGCGGCGTCGGTCATGCTGTCGCCGACCACCAAGGCGGACATTCCAGCCGTTCAAGCTCGCCGCGCCCACACCGGCCAGCGCCTGATCGAAACTGGTTCAGGGTGTGCGCGGAGCACAGGAGGCGAGCCAGGACACGCCGGGTCCGGAGTCCTGGGCCGTGCACTTCACCACCATGCGCAGCCCGCCGAGTTCCCGGTGCCGGAGAGCTCCTGGACGATTGACGGCTCGGTGACTCCTTCTCGGGTCAGACCTCGATGTAGGCGACGACGACCACGGTGCGCAGCGCGGTGACCCAGTACAGGAGCCGGACGTGTTCGAGGTCGTCGGTGTACTGGCGCAGCTGGGGACCGGAGCTGTCGGCGGGCAGGGCCTCGCCGACGTCGGGGTCGACGGAGACGACGACCAGGGCGCGGTCCAGCGAGTGGATCTCGGCCTCGCTGGTGATGTTCTCCAGCTGCTTGGCGGCTGAGTCGGAGAACGCGATCCTGGCGCGACGCGCGCCGTGCGGTGCGGGCATCAGGCGACGGCCGGGCGCTGGGCCGCGAGCCGGGCGAGGTGGGCCTCGCGCAGCTCCTCCCACGGCGTGCAGTCCTCCACCGACGGCAGACCGTTAGCGGCGATGTCCTCCAGGACGGCGGCGAACCGGTCGGCGTTCTCGCGGGTCCGGGCCGCTGTACAAGGAGCGGCTCACCGCGTTGCGTGAGCCCAGCGCGTGAAGCCAGCCCCGGTTGGCCCCCCTCCCGCCGGCCGGTGCTCCCCGCCGACGCGGGGGTGTTCCGGTTCCGGAATCCCGACCCGCCCCGCTTCCGCGGTGCTCCCCACCGACGCGGGGGTGTTCCTCCGGGCCTTGCGGAAAACTCCGAAACCGCAGCTCAAGAGCCTGTCTACAGGATCTCTGGGAACGCCCTTCTCGGGCTCCGGGAACTCATGAAGCCTCTTCGCAGGTCAGATGAGTAGGCGTTGCCCTCCTCTCGCCATCGAAGCCGCAGTCACCGCACTCCCCTGGATCGAGCACGAGTCCCGTCGGCCTGAGGGACGGCGATTTCGAGTCCAGCACCGCCAAGGACACGGCCAGCCGGTGCCGAAGTGATCCCTTTCCGAAGGGAGCCGTCACCCCCACTCAGACGTGTGAGAGCCACGAATGAACATCTGCTGGCTGCCGGGCTGGGCGCGTGCCTGTCAGGCGTAATCGGCCGGATCCGGAATCCGAAGCAGACCAGCCACGAGGTGAGTCTCAGCTTCATAGAACTGAAGACGGAGCTCTTCGCCGTCGGGCGCCCTGTACTCAAACACCTGCATCCCCGGGCGCCAGCTTGGGCGGCGGAAGGCCCGGCCGCCAACGGGCAGCGCCACAGGACGGCGAGCCGGCCGCTTGAACACCGCACCCTCCGCGTCCCGCATCAGCTTCCCGTACACAAACCCACGTCGTCTCAACCCCTGCTCCCACGCGACCTGGCAGGGGATGCCGACATCCCCCCCGTTCGTGACCCCAGTCGCGCGCCGGGCCACCCGACGAGCTATGACCAACCGCATCAACCCTCCCGTAGCTAACACAACTAGTGACAATGCCGCCAATTCGATGACAGTTTCCATATCTCACTCCTAAGAAGAGACGCTGCCGGGAGGCAGCCCACCCACCCTACGACCCGCCGTCGCCACCTTCATCTGGTTCATCACGTCGGCCTCAAGACGCCTTTCTGATCACTTCGACATCGACACTAAAGCCTCACAGTTCAACGCCGGAACCTTTAGCACATTTCTATAGATCGACCCATGGAGACTCCGAGCCGGGATACGGTATTCGCATGTCAATTCATGACACCTAACAGCCCCTTTGGCAACACAATTTCAACTATCCGCAAACTGGCCACCGGTCCACTAAAGCCTAATCGGCCCGCCAGTCAGACCGGCGGGCCGATTAGGTAATTCGCGGTTCTGGCTAGAGCCCTTCAGTCACCCGCAGGACCGAGGCAAGAGAGCTGAGAAAACAGCACCCGAGCATATGCCCCTTGGCAAGGTTCCAGAAGAACCCGGCGGCCAGGAGTGCAACGAAAACGCCCGCGACGATCACCGCCCCCATCCCGTGCCAGAGGATGAAGACGAAGCCTGTAACAGCTGACCAAACTGCGAGAGGGAGCCACTCGGACCTCAGCACAGCAAGAACCGAGACTTGGGTGCAGCCCGGCTCGCCGGCCGGAGGCCGGTCGAGCCTGATGTGCTCGGGCGTTCCGCAGAGTTTCCGGTCCATGGTCACGTCCGTCATCGTCCGAAGCGGTTGGTCAGGGCTTCACGCGTAGTGCGCAGGAGCGCCGGGCCGCGTGAGGCCGTATGGGCAATGGGATTGCCCCCCGCGAAGAAACCGGTCGTTCGCAGGTGCCCTCCCTTGGCCGCCCATGCCGCCCTGCTTGATCCACCCCTGGCGAACGCGAAGAGCACGCCTCGGCCCCATAGAGCACCTGAGGCTATGCCGACTGCTTCGGCCTTACCCGTCTTCAGCAGGAACTGGGAGGCTCCCTCCTTCTTCTCTTCCTCCGATGCGACAGCCATGTGAGCTCCCAGCCCCGCAGTGAACAGGGCGGCGGCGCCCACGACGAAAAGTCCCATCCCGCAAACCGCCGAGGCGATACATAGGGCCGTTCCGACGCCTGCCAGGACCTTGATGCCGAGGTCCACACCCTTGTGCTTCCACCAGGTTGAACTGCCTGCGGTGGCGTTCCATGCCCCCTTGAAGTCACCGGCCACGATATTGGCGACGAACCCCTTCTTCTCCGGCTTCTTTGCCGGCTTAGCCTTGGGAACCGCAGTCGAATGAGATGAAGACCCATAGCTACGAGAGGACCTGCAGTCGGGGTCATGACGGCAGGCTGTCTTGGCGCGGCTCTTCTGCCTCACGTATTCGGGTGCCGGGGTGCCGCCGTTCGCGCGGACTTCCCGCTCGTAGTTGTTGCCGTACCCAGTGGGCCTGGTGCCGCCGTTGGTGCAGGTGTACATGCCGCTGCGGCACTCGTCGAGGGCTTCGCCGGTCGGGTCCCATTCGGTCAGCGGACTGTTGTTGCCGTACTGGTAGCCGTTGTGCTGGCGGGGGTCTTCCACCACCATCAGCGGGTCCACCGACAGGAAGCGGCCGAGTACCGGGTCGTACTCGCGTGCTCCGAGGTGGACGAGACCGGTCGCCTTGTCCTGGGTGCCGCCGACGAATCCCTTCTCGCCCGGCCATGCGGTCGGGGCAGCTCCGCGTTCCTCACCGAACGGCTTGGTGGGGCGCCGCTGGACCTGGAGCGTAGCGGCGTCCACGGCAGTGGTGCCGGTGTTGTGGTGGTCGGCGGCGACGTAGGAAACGCTTCCGTCGGATCCACGCACGATGGCTGTGCCGCCCGGGGTGGCGTAGTAGCGCGTGCCGGAGACCGTGTTGGTGGTGGTGCTGAGGGTCAGCTCGGTTGAGCCGAGGTACAAGGTGGTCTTGCCCGGGTCCCTGCGCAGCAGGCGGCTGCCGTCCGCGTCGTAGAGGTACGTAGAGGTGCCCGCCTCGGAGGTCACGGACGCCAGGTCCCCTTCGGCATTCCACGCCAGGGTTTGCTTGGCGCCCGCCGCGTCCGCACGGGTGAGTGTGTTGCCGGTGGAGTCGTACGTCCTGTCGGCGGTGACTGCGGCCCCGCTGCCGGTCTTCTTGGTGGTGGAGGTCGGGGCGTGCGGCTGCGGGGATCCGGGAGCCGGGTAGGTGTGCGTGGTGGTGACCGTCTTGGCGTTGTCACCCGCGGGGTCATGGTCGCTGGAAGAGATTCGGTTGCCGGTTACGTCGTAGGTGAAGGATTGCCAGTACGGGGCCGGGCCGCCGATCTGGCCGCCTTGGGGTGTGGTGTTGGTGCAGTTCCCGATGCCAGGCACCGACGGAGCGGGCCGGGTGGTCGTGGTTCCGGTGTCCGTCCAGGCATCGGTCAGCCGGCGGAGATGGTCATAGCTGAAGCACTGGGTGTCTCGGGCGGCTCCCTGGATATTGGTCACCGAGGTGACGTCACCGGCCTGGTTGTAGCTGTAGTTGGTGATGTCGACTGCGGTGCCCGAGTCCTGCTTGTTGAGCTGGGTACTCAGGAGCCGACCAGTGGCCGGATCGTGGACGTTCGTGAAGCTGGTCTGCTTCGGGTCGTCGCCGAAGGTCGTCCGCTCGACCTGGCCGAGCTCGTTGTAGTCGGTGAAGTTGACGTAGTTGACGTTGTCCGAGCCGTAGGAGACCGGCAGCCCGTTGATGTTGCGTCCTGTGGTGAGCCGCTCGGCGGGCAGGCCGCCCGCGGCCGGCAGGGTGTTACGGCGCTCCAGGCCCGTGATGGGGTCGTAGCTGGTGCTCGCGGTGTAGGTACCGGTGAGGGCACCCTCACCATCGGGGACCGTCACCTTGGTGCCTGTGGGCCGGTACCCGGTGTCGTAGCCGGTGGTTTCCGAACGCCATGGCTTGCCGTCGGCCCACCGGGTGGAGGCGCTGGGCTGGCCGAGGACCAGGGAGTCGTACTCGTAGGTCACCAGCTTGGTGCCGTCGGCCGCACCGACGTTGCGTGAGGTGGGGCGGCCCAGGATGTCGTAGCTGGTGAAGACGTTGTTGCCACGGGAGTCGACGGTGGACACGGGCCGGTCGGCGGCATCGTAGACCACAGACGAGGCGCCCTTGTCCGGATCGACGGAGCGGATCTGCCGGCCCTGGAGGTCGTACTCGTACGTCCAGATGTTGCCTGCCGGATCGGTGATCCGGGTCAGCTTGCCGTCGGTGTTGTAGGCGTATCGGGTGGCGTCGAAGGGACCATCCGGTGTGGCGATCTTGTACTTGCGCCGCTCGACCGTGCGTCCGAGCACGTCGGTTATGACGCTGTCTGCGCTTTCTCCCTTGGGTGGCGTGGTATCGGTACGGTCAGCGCCAGGGTAGGCCGTGACCGTGCGCCACTGCTCCTGTCCCTTGGACGAGAAGATCTTGGCGACCGGACGTCCGATGCCGTCGTAGAGCGTGGTGTTCTGCCCTGGAACAGCGTTGTCGTTGGCGATGAAGCGCGTCTTGACCGGCTCGGAGTCCCGGTTGACGTAGAGCTCGTTGGTCCTGCTGGAACGGCCGTAACTGTCGTAGAAGGTGTCGGTGATCAGGCGGCTGCCGGCCGCGCCGTTCTGGGGGACCGCTTGGACCTGTACCTGCTGGCCCATGGCGTCGAGGATGCTGACGGAAGCCGCGTACGACTGATCGGAGCGCAGCGTCCGGGTCGTCACCGAGCTGGTGCCGGTGTTGACCAGGTCGTACGTGTACGTCTTGCTCGCGCTGTCGGCCCGCGCCCGGCCCGGCGCCCACACGGCGACGGTACGGCCGAGCGCGTCGTAGGCCGCCTCGGTCGTGCGGCCGTTCTGGTCGACGGTCTTGACCGGCACGCCGCGCAGGGGGTGCTGGGTGATCGTGGTCGTCCAGTTCTTGGCGTTGGTGACCTTGACAGTGCCGGCCCGTGCCGGTGCCGCAGGCTCATATACGGTGGTCGTCTTCGCCCCTGCCGCATCGGTGGCGCTGGTGACACGGCCGTATGAGTCGTATGACACGACGGAGTGGACGGAATACTTAGGCTGACCGGACTCGAATCGGTTGAGCTCTTCGGTGCTGGTTACCTGGCCAGGACCGTTGAGGGTGCCGTGGGGCTGGTTGTCGTACAGCGTGCGGTCGCGCGAGAGCGTGTTCGCAGCTGTCGCCGTCGCAGCGCAGTTTCCGCTCTCGATTTCCACGGTTTCGGAGACGCGGTCGACAATCCAGGCGGTCGTGTTGCGTGCGTATGACGTGGTGGCGCAGGTGTCGGGCTGGCCGTCAGCTCGTTCGAGTACGGACGTCGGCATTCCGTAGACCGTGTCGTACGTCGTCGTCTTCGAGGTGGACTGCCAGGTCTTGTCCGTGCGCAGGTCCGCGTCGCGGGAGGAGCCTTGGCGCTGCATCTTTGCCGTCAGGGCGGGCAGCTTGGTGCCGCGGGTGTGGGTTGCCGTCGACTCGGAGAGCCAAGGCTCCGACCTGTCCACGGAGACGAGTTCGCCGCCGTCGGACGCGAAGTTTTGGGTCTCGCGGACGGTTCCCGCAAGGTGGTTGGCGTCCTTGAGGCTGTTCCCTGTGAGGCCTGTGAACGTGGCGGTGCGCTTGCTGCCGTCGGCCTTCACATCGCCGTCCATGCCGCGCAGGTAGAACATAGCGGTCTTGGAGACCACATCAGGGGCTGTTCCGGCCCGGGTGACGACCTGGTCGTAGCCGCGGAACTGGTTCCAGGTGCGGCGCTTGTCCTCGGTCAGCTCGTCGTCGTCGCGGTGCCAGGCAGCGTCGCCGACGTACTCATAGCGGACCTCTTGCGGGCGGGAGCCGCCGAAGGGGTCCATCTCGGTGACCCTGGTTACAACGTACTTGTGGAACCAGTCGAGGGTCGGGTCAGCCGAGCTTTTTTCGTCCGGATTCCAGTAGACGGGGTAGCAGCGCTTGGTGTTGGAGTCCTGGGCCGAGGGCATGCCTGCCCCGGGAGCGCAATCCGTGTCGGCATAGCCGATATCGGTTACCTGGCCGGTTTCCGATGTGATGCCGACGATGCGGCGGCGATTGAGTGCTGGCTTGTTGTCGCCGCTGGAATCAACGCGGTTGTTCAGCAGTTTTCCGCTGAAGGTGACCGGTGGTGTAGGGAGCGTTGTCGCGCCATCATGGCCGGTGTGCATCACGGATGCGAGCCAGAGGGCAGGTGCGGTGCCGTCCTGCGGGTTGGGAAACTCGTGTTTCAGCTCATATGAGTCGACGTTGTCGTAGCCGCCGGCGCCGTTCAGAACCTGTGTGGTGATCTTGGTGAGGCGTTTGGTGGTCCAGAACGTGGCGGAGTAGTTTTCGCACGTTCCGGTGGCCGCGCAGCTCTGGTCGAAGGGGACGTCCGGCCACTTGGTGGCGTTGGCCTTCGTGAGTTTGGCCGGGGCGCAGTCGAAGCCGGTATCTGGCAGGCAGCGCTCGGCGGTGGCGAAGAGCACCTGAGCGGTGGGCTTGACCGTGTCGGCGTCGGCCAGTTTCGAGCCGTAGGTGATCTTGGCGAGATTGCCGCCGCGGATGTACGACGTGAGGGTGCCCTCGGGGGTGGCGGCCGAGGCGTCGCGCTTGTAGCGGTTGGTCTCGGTGTCGTACCAGTGAGTCATTACTCCGCCGCGCGGGTCGACCACGAAGTCGAGGTTCCAGCGCCATGCCTGCTGGCACCAGGATGCCGCGAAGGTGGACTGGTGGCACTCCTCGCCCGCGTTGTTGCCGTAGACGGGGGTCGTCCACGCCGAGTTGGTCGCCGGGGCGGTGGAGCTGCCAGGCTTCCGGCCGGCGCCGAAATAGTACTGGGTGCCGTCGACGGTGGTGACCTTCCAGTACTCACCGTTGTTGTCCCCGTTGCTGGCTCCGGTCAGGCGCTCGACTTTCGACGCGTCGTCGTTCTCGAGCCGCCAGTTGCCGGATGCATCGTCGCGTACGAGCGTCGAGGACTTGCCATTCAGGGAGATGGTGGCGTTGTTGCCGGAGAGACATGCCTCGCCAGAGCCCGCCTGGCCGTCCTTCGAGCAGGGCTTGAAGCTGCGCTCGACGAAGCCGGGCGAGTAGTCCCACCCCTCGCCGATCCACGAGGCCTGGTTGTTGGTGGCGGCGGTACGGCCGTCGACCGACTGCGAATCGTAGGAGAGCGAGATGGCGGGCTTGGTACCGCCCAGCCCGTCCGGTACCGCGATCGGGTACGACCAGGAGAAGCCGCCGGCGTTACCACCGCTCGTCCACGTGCCGGAGGGTGCCAGGCTGGTGGCGGTGTAGGTACCCGCAGGGCCGGCCGGGCCGGCGACCGCTGCAAGCACTGTGGTGCCGCTTGCGGCCTCGCTCGCTCGCAGGCTGCCTGCAGAGGATTGGCTGCCCTTGAGAGGCACCTCTGCAGTAAGCAGGCCAGCCCGGTCGCCGTCCTTGGCAGTCGGCACTGGCGTCTGCGTGCGGCACTCCGCCCGCTCGGGAGTCGTCAGTGCACACTCGGGAAGGGCAACCAGGCGGGCCCGTGAGAGCCAGTCTCCGCTGAAGGCGCCGGCGATGTGGGACACATCCACGGAGACCTTGGCCGGGGTGTCCCCTTGAGCGCCACCAGCAGGTCGAACCCCGAGCAGCAGGCCTTGCACACCTGCCTTCTCGGCAGTTGCCCTGTCCACGAGTTCCACTGATGCTTTGGCCGTGCGCGATACACCCTTCCCTGGGAGTGCCGTGACCCAGACCGGCGCAACTCCGGCGCGGCTCGGGTCCAGGATGGGTGACGGTGGGATCGGAGCGGTGCCCAACGGTGCGGCGAAGAGCGAGCCGCGCCCAGGCGCGAGCGGTGCGGCGTTCAGATCCACGTCGGCCCGAGTCGCCAGTGGCCAGTACACATTCGCCGGACGCCAGGCAGCAGCCCCGTCGCCCTTCTGGGCTTTCGGGGTCACTTTCTGGGCATTCTTTCCGGATACCGACTCAGCCTTCTTCAGCGCGGCCGGTGACCAGCGACGCGGATCTTTTGGCTTCAAATCCGCACCCTGAGCCGTCCCTGCCCCCACGAGAAGCGACAGAACGGCTAAGAGCGGAACCCCGGCCCTCCGCCTGACTAACGAGCGTCTTTTGATCTTGCGTTGTTCAGTTGGTGCCGACACGGCACGCCCCCCACGGTCGCCGAGTTGATCAATTGGCGTGGGATCTTATCCTGTCGACTGCCGAAAAAATGGAGTCGAATCCGGACAAACCCTCCGCCGTCGACTCACAGCGCTCGAAATCTTGCCCGAAATTCGTCGATTGACTTACGCGTTGGCCTAAATCACATCGACCGATTGATCACGATTCTGCGAATACTTCCAGGGGAATTCCAAGTTCCAATTCGGTGATTACAAACGATTGCACCGTCGGGGCTGTTAGCGTTCACGATCAGTCATCAGCAACCATCAGATTGGGGAGTTTCGCAGTGGGGGGCATACTCAGAAGGCGGAGCGCGGCCGGAAGGCCGGCTGCGCTCGCCGGGCTGGTCGCACTGGCCTTATCCGTCACATCGATAGGCGTCGCACCTGCTGCGGCGGCTGCAGGAGAGCCGGGCGCACCGAGCGCCCAGACGCCGCCTGAACGGCCTCTCAGCGAGCCCGAGCGGGCTGAGGAGACCGCCTTGGCCGAGGCCCGGCGCAGCGGGAAACCCGTTGCCGTTCCCGCAGCAACCACCGAAACAGACACCCTGGTAGCGAACCCGAACGGCACCCTGGGACTGACCCGCAGCGTCGCCCCGCTACGTACGAAGCGGGGCGGTACCTGGGCGGCCCTGGACGCCACCCTGGTCAGGGCAGCCGACGGTACGCTCCGCCCGAAGGCCACGGTGAGCAACCTGGCCCTGTCCGGCGGGGGCACCAAACCGCTCGCCACCTTGGAGCAGGATGGCAAGCAGCTTGTACTGAGCTGGCCTGGTCCTCTCCCCGAGCCGGTACTGGACGGCCGCAGCGCGGTCTATCGCGAAGTGGCCCCCGGTACGGACCTCAAGGTCACGGCCGAGGAAGACGGCGGGATCTCACAGATCCTCGTGGTGAAGTCCGCCGAGGCGGCCCATCACCCGAAGCTGGCCAAGCTCACTCTGGGCCTCAAGGGGCATGGCGTCACCGTCTCTGCGGATGCCCACGGGAATCTGAAGGCGGACGACGCCTCCGGCCGTACCGTCTTCCAGGCTCCGACTCCGACCATGTGGGACTCAAGCTCCGTGGCTACGCCGTCGACGGCCAAGACCGCCCCGTCTGCCAAGTCGCCCCAGGCCGCCGGAAACAGCGCTCAGTCCGCGCCGACACCACCTGATCCGGAAGCGGCCAAGCGCCTGTCCGACAGCGAGGGTCCCGGTGACAGCGCGAAAGTCACCCGACTCCAGGCTGACCTCGGCAAGGACTCAGTCGCCCTCACCCCGGACCGGTCCTTCCTGAGCGACCCGTCCACCACATACCCGGTCTTCATCGATCCGGCCTGGCAGCCGACCAACCGTGGCACGCAGCACTGGGCCTGGGTGCAGGAGGCGTACCCCACCACCGTCAGCTACGACGACTACGGGGACACGTACGACCCCGGCGTCGGGTATCAGCGCTGGCGTACCAGAACCGGTCTGGAGCGCTACTACGTCCAGGTCGACACCGGCGACCTGCGGGACAAAAGCATCAAGAAGGCGTCCTTCTTCGCCACCCAGTCGTATGCCGCTGACGCCACGTGCAGCCAGACGTACAACGTGGACCTGCACTCCACCGAGCCCCTGCTTTCCAACATCACCTGGAACACCCAGCCCCGCGACTGGGAGGTTCTGCGGACCACCTCGATCAACAGCTCGGGCGGCCCCGGCTGCCCGGGGGCGACCACTCGTGGTGAGTGGGACGTACGCGACCACCTGATCGCGAACGAGTGGCGTGGCAGCCTCACCTACGGCTTGTTCGCCTCCAACGAGTCCAAGAGCAGCAGCAACAACTCCTTCAAGCGGTTCACCCGTAACAAGAACAACCTGCCCTTCCTCTACATCGAGTACAACCGGGCGCCCTACGACCCGTGGTCGCTCAGCATGAGCCCCGCACCGCAGAACCCGAACGGCAACGGCTGCGGCTGGGTCGGCGCCACCGCGTACGCCGGCCTGAGCCTCGGCGCCTGGATCGGAGACGCGGACAACCAGCCGGTCTCCGCGCTGTTCTACGTCAACGACAACGCCGACAACGCCCTCGTCTACGACAGCGGCCGCGTCGGTGAGGCCACCGGCACCCACTGGACCTCCGTCCGGCCCACGAACCTCTCCGACGGACACACCTACAGCTGGCGGGTCGCCGCCCACGACGGTGACATGGACTCCAGATGGGTCAGCGGCTGCACTTTCAGTCTGGACACGCAGCCACCGTCCGCTCCCGTAGTGACATCGGCGGAGTATCCGCCGTCGGGTACCCTTCCTGGCTCCACCAAGCACATCGGCCAGGGTGGCACCTTCGCAGTGAAGTCTGCTGACGCCACCAGCGGCGTCCTGTACTACGAGTGGGCCTTCAACTCCCCGATCCCGGTTGGCGGTGCGAACCGCGCCGATCCGTCCGCCGACGGCAGTGCGTCGATCCCGCTGACGCCCACGGCCTGGGGTACCAACATCCTGCGCGTCCAGGCCGTCGACCGCGCGGGCAACCGCTCGCAGCAGCAGACGTACACCTTCTACGTACCCGACAACCCGGACGCCAAGACGAAGCTCGGCGACATCACCGGCGACGAGCGGGTCGACTTCATCGCCCCCACCACGGGTGGCGACCTGGTCGTCTACCCCACCGCCGTGGACCCGGCCTCCGGCGGCGTCCTGGCCTCCAACGCCGCCAACAGCCCGGGTGCCAAGGGCTGGGGCAACGGCACCCTCACCACCCACCGCGGCGGCAACGGCATCCGCATCGACGACCTTTGGGCCTACCGCGACGGACAGCTCAAGCTCTACCGCAACTCCCTCACCCAAGGCGGCCTCACAGCCAACGGCGGCCTCTACTACACCGCCGCCAACGCCGTAACCGTGCAGCGGCCCTACACCTCGGACTGCACCGTCGCCACCACAGGCCAGCCTTGCGGCACCGCGTACGTCGAGAACTGGACGCGGGTCAGGCAGATCCTCGCAGTCGGCGACGCCCTTCCCGAAGCAGGTGCGAACGCCCGCAACGACCTGCTCACCGTCGAGGGCAACGGCACGGGAAGCTCACAGCTAGTGCTGTTCCAGGGCACTGGTGCCACCGGCGAACTGCGCGACCCGGTCGTACTCGTCCTCAGCACTTCCGGATGGGACAACCTCACCCTCATCGCCCCCGGCGACGCCACGGGTGACGGCCTTCCCGATCTGTGGGCCCGTGACAACACCACGGGTGACGTCTACCAGTACGCCAACGTTGCCGGGAACCCGGCAGCGCTCGGCGACCACAGCAAGCGCACCCGGATCGGCGGCGGCGTCAACGCCACCACCCACCCCGTCCTCGGTTCCTCCGGAGACACCAACGCCGACGGCGCCCCTGACCTGTGGGCCCTCGACAGCCGCCACCGCCTGCTGACCTGGAACGCGACCGCCACCGGCGGCAAAGTCACCGGCTTCGGAAGCCCCCAGACCATGGGCGACTCAAGGATCTCCACCGGCTCGTGGAAGCTCGATGAGGGCTCCGGCACTACCGCCGCCGATCTGCGCGGGCGCAACAACGCGACCCTCACCGGCGCGGGCGCCACCTGGGCCGACGACACCGTCGCCGGAACCGCCACCAAGGTCGTCGACCTCGACGGAACGGGCGCCACCGTCACCACGGCAGGGTCCGGCGTCGACACCAGCCGCAGCTTCACTCTCTCGACCTGGGTCAAGACCGACAAGGCAGGCGGAACGGTCGTCAGCCAAGACGGGCAGCGCTCCAGCGGGTTCATGGTGTGGTCCGACCCTGACGGCACCTGGCGCTTCGCCCTGGGCCGTGCCGACACCGACGGCTGGAACTACGACCAGGCGGACACCCGCAACGACGCCGCCAAGGTACGGGCCGGAGTCTGGACCCAGCTCACCGCTACCTACGACGACACCACAGGCCTGATCGCCCTCTACGTCAACGGCACCCTCGCCGCCACCGGCCACCACGCCAAGGCCAACGCCTGGAACGCCACCGGCCCCCTGGTCCTCGGCCGCTACAAGGCCCAGGGAAACCCGGCCGTCTTCCTCGACGGTCGGCTCAGCGGCCTCACCGTCTACAACCACTCCACTGTCCCCTCCGCACCCCGAACCGCCCTGGTCTCGAGCGTGAACGAGACCAAGTGCGCGGACAACAGCGCCGGCGGCACGGCCGACGGGAACCGGATCCAAATCTGGGACTGCAATGGGAGCAACCCGCAGCAGTTCGAGGTCCGCGAGAACGGCGAGCTGCGCGTCCTCGGCAAGTGCGTGGACGCCGCCAACAACGGCACCCTGGTTCAGCTGTGGACCTGTAACGGCACGGGCCCTCAGCAGTGGCTGCCGCAGGCTAACGGCAGCTTCTACAACCCTATGAACAACCGCTGCATGGACCTGCCCCAAGGCCGCACCGACAACGGGATCCAGCTCCAGCTCTGGGCGTGCAACAACACCAACCCTCAGCGTTGGTCCGCCACAGGCCTCGCCTCACCGCTGGGCAACACTGACTGACCCCATCCGCTGACCCTATGGGCCCGCCCTCCTCCGGCCATCCCGGGGAAGGGCGGGCCTGCGCATGCCACCCGTTCTTCACCCACCGCCATCACGGTGTGATCAAACCGTCCGGGATCCAGCCGCCCACGTATCCCTCGAGAAAGAGATCCAGATCAGGGATTCCCAAGTGCGCTACAGCTGACGCTACTTCGCCGTACGGAAACCAGTCCACCTCCGCTTCCCCCTGCACGGAACTGGAGCACCGAGTGGCTCCACAGCGGACTCCACACCCTCGGCGGCCTGGAGGAGGCGCTGGCTGGCCACATGCCGGCAGTGCTGGCGGGAGACCAAGCGCTTCCGCACCAACATCACAGGGCTGGGACGCAACTGCTCGATCTTCGAGACCGCCCGGACCTGGGCGTACCGCGAGGTCCGCCACCACTTCGGCAGCCCCGACACCCTCCACACCGCCATCCACGCCGAAGTACACACCCGCAGAACCGAATTCGCGGAGCCCCCGCCGGCCGTGGAGGCGCGTTCGATCGCCAACAGCATCCACCGGTGGATCACGACGCGCTCCAGGATGTGGAAGGACGGCGCGGCCGTCTACGAGGCCGCCTTCGTCGCCATCCAGTCCGCCCACGCCAAGAAGGGCGGCGCAGCGCGTGCTACGCGCCGAAACGAGCGCACCGCAGCGATGCTCGAGTACATGAAGGGGAAGCCGTGACGCAGGGTCCCATGCGCGAGCGTCACACCGCGACGGTCCGCGAGCTCGCGGACCGGTTCGGAGCGACCCCGCGGACCGTGCGCAGCATGATCGCCGAGGAACGCGCGGCGTACGAGGGGCGCTCCCGGCAACGCCGGGACCAGATCGTCGAGCTGCACCGGCAGGAGCTAAGGGGTCAGGAGCTAAGGGGTTACGAGATCGCGCGCGAGCTGAATGTTTCCACCGGTCTGGTGTCCACCCGGCTCAAGGAAGCCCGCGAGCAGGGCCAGTCGTAGCGAGCTGGCCGGGTCAGACCTCGGGGCGCTCCCTCTGGATCTTCTGCATTCTGCGGGCTGTGTCGATCTGTGAGCGGATCATCGTGTCGAACAGGGTTTCCGGGTCGCTGTCGGGGCCGGCGCTCGCTGCCAGCAGCGAGGCGACTTGGGCGGCGAGGACGGTGACCAGGTCGGCCGTCCCTACCGGGCCGCGGACCTCGATGAGCTTTCGTACGGCGTCGTCGATGCGGTCCATGGCCTCCTCGCCCTGGAGGAGCAACCCGAGTCGGTCGGCGAGGAACATGCGGACGACCGCCACACCGTCGGCCAGGGCGGTGTCCACGTCTAACTGATCGTTTCAGAATGCCGTCCTGCGGAGATGCTGGCGGCCCCATGGAACAATCCCTTCAGCCGCGGGATCAGGGGGGATGACGCCGTATGGAACGGGTTGGGGCTGCACGGGAGCTCGTGCTCGGTTACGTCCACGCTCTGAACGCAATTGCCGAGGCCATGAGGGTGGCGATGCCCTCGCTGGAGCGACTGGGAGATGTACTCGGCCTGGTCCGTTCGAGCCGGATCATCAGCCGGAGTGGGCATGTCGGCACCTACTCCTACACGGTTCATGGGGCAGGGTGCCGCTTCGTCAGCGACGACGGCACTGAGGTCGATGTGGACTTCGCAGCCGACGGAAGCGAAGTCTTCGACCTCTGGCGGTTGCGTTGGTATGGGCTGAGCCTGCCGGAGCCTCTTGACGTCACGGATCAGGACTTGCGGTCCGCAGTGCGGTCCCTGCAACCGCTTCTGGACGAGGTGCGGCCGGGGTGGTTCAGCGTAGCCAACTGATGGCTCAGGATGAGGTGCGCAGGCGGCGGTACTTGTCGAAGTCGTAGCCCCGGTCCGCGTACAGGCGGCGGGGCCTGCGGCGGGGGCGTCCCCGCCGGCCCCGGATCGATGGGACGGCGTCCACCAGTGGCAGGAGCTGGGTGACGTCGTGCCGGTTCCCGCCGGTCAGCGTCACGGCGAGCGGAGTTCCGTGGCGGTCGACGATCAGGTGGTGCTTGGAGCCGGGGCGGGCACGATCGACGGGCGAGGGGCCGACGTGATCCCCCCTTTGAGGGCCCGGACGTGCGATCCGTCCACGGAGCAGTCGTCCAGGTCCAGCAGGTCGGCGCGGCGAAGCTCTGCCAGAAGGGCGGCATGCAGGCGTGGCCAGACGCCGGCCTCGGTCCAGTCTCGCAACCGACGCCAGGCTGTTACTCCGGAACAGCCCACAGTCTCCGCGGGGATATCGCGCCACGCGACACCAGTCCGCAACACGTACATGACGCCGGCGAGCGCCGCCCGGTCGGGAACACGCAGCCGCCCGGGATAGCGGCGGCGGCGCTCGGGAGCAGGTGGCAGCAGCGGGGCCAGCCGCTCCCACAGGTCGTCAGGAACAAGATCTGCACGCACTCCGGACACCCTGCCGACCAAGATCGTTGAGCGCAAGACCCGAGCTCAACTCATTCTGAAACGATCAGTAAGTCGGCGCGGGCCTTGTCCGACTCCTTGAGCACGGCCGGAATCGTGTACGACCGCTGCTCTGGGATGAGGCCCTCCTTCTGCCACTCCTCGTACGGGATGGGGCCGACGGCGTCGCGGCGTGCACGGTGTTCGTTGGTCGGGCTGCCGCCCGCGGTGCGACAGGCCCGCCCTGCGGCAGCCTTGCAGGTCGGGCATCCGGTCGGCGGGTACAGCCCCCTGCGTCTCCTCAAGTTTCCCGTCATGTGTAACAGGCCAGGAAGACGTCCAGCGCGGAACCAGGCCCTCGGCAAAACAGCTACTGCCGACTCTGCGGTTGGGTGTCAGTCACCGCGCTCTTTGCGGTGCCAGCGGGCTCGCAGGCGGGTGGTGAGCCAGATGATGGCGGCGACGGTGACGCCGGCGACCACGTTCTCGATGATGTTGTTCATGAAGGGCATGCCTTTCACGCGCCGGTCGGCCCGTTGGCTGGCCGGCGCGGTGTGCTGTTCGGGCTGGGCTACTGAGCCACGAGGGCGTGAGGCAGGTGCGGGTGGCGCATGAACAGGCGCATCTCGTCGCGCATGGGGATCTCGCGGGCGAAGCGTTCGGCGAGTTCCGTGCGATGGCGGACGGGCTCGGGAACATGGCGCTCGGGGGTGAAGGCGAGCATCTGGGAGATGGCCCGCCAGGCCCTGGCCTCGGTGGTGGGGCCGATCGCGGCGTGGTGGGCGGCGAGAAGGTGTGCGGCCAGGGGGTCGCCGGCTCCGGCGGCGAAGCGCCACCAGTAGAGGGCGGATTCGCGTTTGTCGAGGCTGTAGAGGAGGCAGCCGAAGGTGCGGGCGCCGGCCTCGTCGTAGTCGGCGGCGAACGCGGAGAGGGTGTCGATCTCGTGCGAGCGCAGAATCGTGGTGCACAGCTGGGTGACGTATCCGAAGGCGAGGTACTGCTCGGCGCCCGGGTCCGAGGTGATGATCGGTGTCGGGCGCCGGCGCCCTCCCCGGCGGGTGCGGGGACGGGCGTGGCCGCTGGGACGGACGGTGTGGGGTCCGGGACCCGTGGCGGGCGGTGAGAGCTGGGTCAGCTCGGCGGGTTCCTCACCAGTGAGTTCAGAGTAGGGCGGGCTGCTGGGCACGGTCGTGTACTGGATCCGGGCCGGGCGGCGTGCCTCGGCCGCGATCCGGGCCGCGAGGCGCTGCATGAAGTCCTCGGCGCTGTGGCTGACGACCTGGGCGCGGATGGCTTCGGCCTGGCGGGCCATCAGCTCGGCGGAGCCCTCCCTTCCCGTGCCGGCCCGCGCTTCCGCGGACGGCTGGTCCGGGAGGTTCCCGTCGTCCTGCGCGTGCGCGGTCGGTTCGTGAACGGTACCGGCCTGCTGGTTCAGGAGGTCTTCCGGCATCAGGAGTCCCCTTTCTCCTTTGGAAGTTCCGTGAGCATGAGCGTCTCCAGCCGTTTACGTGCTCTGGAGGTGTTGGTCCTGGCTGCGGCCTCGCTGATACCGAGAGCCGAGGCGATCTGGGCGTAGGACAGACCGGTCAGGTCGTAGAGCTGAAGGCACTGGGCCTGGAGCGGTGCGATCGCCTCCAGGTCCTCCATGGCCCGGTCGAGGTGGTCGTAGTGGCGCAGTTCCATCAGGTAGCTGGTGGTCGGCAGCTCGGCGACCGGCTGCTCGTTGACGCGCAAGCGGGCTGAGCGGCGGTAGAAGTCGGTGATCGAGTCCTGGACAATTCGCAGGGCCAGGGCGAGCGGGTTCGGGTGGGCGAGGATCCGCTCGATCTTGCGGTGCATGATGACCATCGCGTCCATCACTGCGTCCTCCGCATCGTGCGGGTTACGCAGACGGTAGGTGGCTATGCCCATGAAAGTGCCAAGGTGCTCGCGGAAGAACTCCTCCCCGCGGGGGTCGAGGGCGGGCGGGGCGGGGTCCGGACCCAAGAGGTCGTACTCCCGGCCGAAGGGGTCGTTGTTCATCGCCCCTCCCGGCCGGCCGGACTGCGGCCGCAGCGCTGCTGCGCGGCCGCATGGTGCTGGTGGATCCTTCGGCCGGGCCGGATGCCGGCCTGGAACGCAGTGGTGGTGCGGGCCTGCGAGGCGGTGCGGGCGGCGGCGAACCGTTCGACGGCTCCGAAGCACGCAGTGGTCGTCCGATAGGCGCAGGCCGAGCCATGCGCGTACCGGGTCCAAGTGAGCCCCACGAAGCCTCCTTTTTGATCCAGAGCGAGCCCCGGACGGCTTCGTTGCGGCACGGGGCGGAACAGCGGCGTGTTCTCACTCCTAAGACCGTTCGAGACCCCCCGTGGAGTGACGCGAGGCCCGCACCTTCTCGCACACACAGTTATCGGTTCATCACATTAAGCGCCCTGACCAGCGGACTTTGCCATTCCGAGTGATCCACATCACAACCTCTTGGCGCGTGCGCCGCCCACTGCCACCCCGCGCACACCAGCGCATACCGGCCAAACCGCAAGAACCAGCCGAGCACCACCAGGCCCCAGCCCGCGCCGGACCTCCGCGATGGCACCGGACCCCGATCGCATGGATCGCCAGCTTCAGCACCACCACCGGCCAGATCACCGCACTCACCTTCACCCCGACACCGGCGGCACACGCCAGCCAGCACGGGCACCGGCGGAAGCGGCCTCGACCCATCTCACCAAATACAAAATTCCGCGCGATCACCACGGCACCGGCTTCGTGCCATAAGCAGTCCAGCTGCCGTGAAGAATGACCGCATGGCCCATGAACTTCGCCCCCATCAGAGGGAAGCCGTGGACGCCGTGCTGCGCGCCCTGGAACTGCCTGCACGAGCGCTCACGCCTGAGCGCGGGCTCCGGACTCAGGTGATCATGGCCACCGGTTCCGGGAAGACCCTGATCTCGGCCCGCAGCGCGGATCAGCTCTGTGCAGGCCGTGTGCTGCTGCTCGTCCCCTCGCTGGACCTGCTCACCCAGACCGAGGCCACGTGGCGCCAGGGCGGCCGTACAGGCCCGATGATCGGAGTCTCGTCCCTACGGGACGAAGACGTGTCCTTCCCCAACACCACGGACGCGGACGAGCTGGTCGACTGGGTGCGGCCGTTCGGCAAGGTCACCGTGTTCGCCACGTACGCCTCCCTCGGGCTGGGCACGCTGGAGCGTGCACACAGGGCCGGCCTTCCGGGCTGGGACCTGATCGTGGTCGATGAGGCACACCGGACGTCGGGGCGGCTGGGCAAGCCGTGGGCGGTCGTCCACGACAACACCCGCATCCCGGCCCTGCGCCGCCTCTACATGACTGCCACGCCCCGCCTGTGGCAGCTGGACGAGGACGCCGACCAGGGCGCGCCGGGCGAGCTGGTGGCGAGCATGGAGGACGACCCCGAGGGCCCCTTCGGCAGCCGCTGCTTCACCCTGACGCTCTCGGACGCCATCGACCGGGGAATCTGTGCCCCCTACCAGGTGGTGTGCGTGGACATCACCGACAGCCAGCTCCAGGCCGCGCAGCTCCTGGGCGCCGAAAGCCGCTCGGACGAGGTCCGCGGGGCCCGGCTCGCAGCCCTCCAGACCGCGCTGCTCAAGGCGTCCTCGGAGGAGAACTTCCGGCGCACCCTGGTCTTCCACCACATCGTGAAGGAGGCCGAGGCATTCGCCGCCGGCCTTCCCCACGTCGCCGCGCAGCTGCACGCCGCCGACCCCGAGCTGTACCCGCGCACGATCTGGGCCGACTGGCTGGGCGGCGAGCACAAGCCGGTCCACCGGCGGCGGGTCCTCGGGGAGTTCGCCGACGGCATCGCCACGGACGGCACGGTCGTGGAGAAGGGCATCCTGGGCTCGGTGAAGGTGCTCGGGGAGGGCGTGGACACCAAGAACTGCGACTCCGTGTTCTGGGCCGACGTCCGCGGCTCCATGCCCGACCTCGTCCAGGCCGTCGGCCGCGCACTGCGAATGCAGCCGGGCGAGGGCAAGACGGCCAGCCTGGTCGTTCCGGTCCTGCTCGGACCCGGCGAGACAGCCGACAGCATGCTCACCTCCCGGGCGTACGGCGGGCTGGCGAAGCTCCTGGAGGCGCTCAGGGCACACGACGCCCGGGTCGTGGAGCAGTTGGCGCAGCAGCAGGCTCCCAGCGCCTACAAGCCCGCCTTGAAGGCCACGCAGGGCCAGGAGGGCCGGGGTGACCGGTCCGGTGGGGCGTCAGCCCCGGCGCGGAAGCTGCTGAAGTTCAGCACGCCGCGCGACCCAGCGCAGCTGGCCGCGTTCATCAACCTTCGGGTGCTCAACCCGGAGCACGAGCACTGGCGGCGCGGGGTGGAGGCGGCCGTCATCTTCGCGCGCGAGCACGGCGACCTGAAGGTGCCGTTCACGTACCGCGTGCCCGAGGGCGAGGAGGCCGAAGGGGTGGGGTGGCCGGCCTCGCTCGCGAGCTTCCCCCTCGGGCAGTGGATCGCCGACAACCGGCGCTTCTACGCCCGCGGCGACATGGACGAGGACCGCGTCGAGCAACTGGAGAAGCTGGGCATGGTGTGGTCGCACTACGACGTCGCGTGGGAGGAGGGCCTGTCGGCCGCGCGCGGGTGGGCCGCAGAGAACGGGCACCTCCTGGCGCCGCTGGACGCCACCTTCCGGGGCTACCGGGTGGGGACCTGGCTGAAGAACGCGCGGACCGCCGCCCGCAAGGCCACCGAGAACGAGCAGCGGCGCGCTGAGGGCCTGCCGGTGGAGTCGTCGGCCGGAGCCATGCCGGAGACGCGGCGCGAGCAGCTGGCGAATATCGACCCGTCTTGGTGCCCGGTCTGGCCGGTGGAGTGGCAGCGCGCCTTCCACCTCGTCCGACTGCACCTGGAGGAGGCCGGCGGGACGCTGCCGACCGAGCCCGGCAAGGTGATGCACCAGGGCGAGGACCTCGGGCGGTGGGTGCGCTCGGTCCGGTACGGCTGGGACCAGCTCACCACCGTGCAGCAGTGGATGTGCGAGCAGGTCCTCGGGATCGAGCCCGCGACCAAGGACGAGAAGCCCAAGCGCCCTACGCAGGCCGACAAGTGGGCCATGAACTTCGAGGCCGCCAAGCAGTTCTTCGAACGCGAGGGGCACCTGCGGGTGCCGCGCAAGCACGTCGAACGGATCGTCGGCGAGAACCAGGAGGAGCGGGAGCTCCGGCTCGGGGCCTGGATCGGGAACCAGCGCAGCCGAGCCGCGACGCTGCCCCCGGAACGGGCGGAGCAGCTGTCCGCGATCGGGATGCGGTGGACGTGATGGGCATCGCCGTCACTGCGGCCGCCGCGGTCGCAGCCGGCTATCTGCTCGGTCGGCTGCGTCCATGGCGGCGTCTGGGCGACTGGGCCACCGACCAGGTCCGCTTCACCAGAGCGTGGGCCCGGGGTGGCGCCAGGCGGCAGCTTCTCGTCGCCCTGGTCCACGCCGTCACCGCGCCCCGCACCAGCTGGCGCATCCTGCGCGCCCCGGCCACCGAGACGCGGGCGGCGGTGCCCGTACGCGATCAAACTGGATCACCCACCGCATCTACCACGACAAGGGAGGCACCATTTGAGCACCGAGCAGCACGCTGCCGACGCGATGGACGGAGCTGTAGGCAATCCGGCCCCTGGAAAATCCAGGTCGGGATGTCGGCGTGGGCGGCTACATTCAGTGGATGACCTCGGCTGACCAGATCCTGACGCTGGTACGAACCGCTCTGGATGAGTTCGACGACCGCCCGCTTGCTGTCTCCGTCCGTCGGGCTGTACGCATCGCCAGTCTGGCCGGCGACTCCCAAGTCGCGGTGCGGCTGGGAATGGAGTTGCGCCCTTCAACCGGTGACCCACAAGCAAACGGCGAGGCGACGCGGCGTCTGATGGCCGACCCCGCACTGTGGGCATCGGCGGACGGTCCCGCAGAGGCCGCGATGCGCGAGTATCTCAAGGACCGCACTCTGGACAGGAAGAACCCCGAGTCCCACATCGCAGGGCACTCCCTCAGCGAGATCGAGTATCTACTCGGGGTGTTCGAGCCAGAACTGGCTTCCGGTAATGCGTCGCCGACGACCTTCGAGAGTGCGGCAGTGCTCCGGAACGTCCAGGAGCTGGCCAGGCATCGGACACGACGCTTCGACAGCCGTTGCCCTGCCGATCACTGGCGATGTCCTGAGGCACATCCCACTGGGTCAGATCGTCGCCCAGGCCCAAGCCGAACTGGCCAGCCAGTCATGGAAGGACGAAGGCGTGACCACCATCGGGGTCGGGTCACCGGTAGGCCGTCAGCCCGGCGAACTCGCTCCGGCATCCCTACGAGCCCTGGAAAACGCCGAGGCCCTCGCGCAGCCCGCCAAGCGCGGTCGGCCCCCGCTGGAAGGAGCACTCCTTCAGAAGCTGGCCCACGCGTACCTCCGCGAGGCTGGCAACGGTCCGGGACTCCACCGGAGCCTGGCGGATCTCTTCGAGCGCCCAGAACCCACCATCAAGGACTGGATCAAGGCGGCCAGAGAGCGCGGGTACCTCTCCCCCGCAATCCCGGGCCGTCGGGCCGCCGGCCCAGGACCGCTTCTTGGTCACCGCAATCCTGTCTAGCATCCACTCCGCTTGCAGGGTGCTCAGGCACTCACGCGAAGCGCAGCAGTTCGTTTTGCCCTGCTTGGAGGAACTCAAGGTACGCAGCTCTCATAGCGCTCCCGTCTTCCGCCAGGATGTCCCACCACACGTCCGTGATGTCAGCAAGATCGGCCTGTGAGTCGTCTGCAAGGCCTTCAGCCAGTTCGTCGTTCCACAGCCTGATCGTTCCGACGAAGCGTTCGGCTTGCGTGCGAACAGCAGCCCCTGCGACCTGAACGGACGCAGGGCCCAAGAGAGCCAGATGACTACATGAGCTCATAAAAGTGATCAAGGTCTTCACATACAGGTCCATCGTTGGATCGTCGAGCGGCCGAGTTTCCTTCAACTGATCCCGGTACTGGACGCACGCGCGGTTGAACTGGCTGTAACAGTCCATCACCTGCAGGTACGCTTTCTGGCGCTCCTGTCGGACCCATAGATCATGTGCTCCCGCTGCTTGAAGCCGCCCCTGTGCCAACACCGCGGCAGCGTTCGTCTCGGCCCCAATCCGAGCGCCCCGCACTGCGGCTAAGCCACCGACGAGAGCACCCCCGACCGCACTGAGAATCCCAACTCCCCCGGCGAGAACTGCTGCCCATCCCTGATCCATGGCTTGAAGCTCTCAGAAGCAGCGGGTTGGGGAGGAGATACACCGAAGTTCAGTCCGAATCGCAACCAGGTAGTGGCGGCTTGCCCAGAGCAGGCCCGCCCGAGGCGCGGCCCCTGTCGCAGCGTGACCTTGAGCGGGGCGTAGCCCTCCACGATCTCTCGTGCCAGGTCCACTACGGCGGGCCACCGGACCCTGTCGTGCGTCATACCGGTACTTGTACCCCTCGCACGGTCGCCGGCCGCGTGGGCTTGCCCAGGGCGGCCTTGGGCTTGCCCACCCGGCTGGCGGAAGGCTTACCCGGGTCAGGTGCGGCGGGAGAACCAGCGGCCGGTCTTCTGCTCGGGCACGGCCTGGTCCTGCTCGTGGCGCTCGTTGCCGGCTGGGGGCTGCCGTGCGGCGTCGGCCTGGGCCTGCTTGCAGTCGTCGCACAGGTGCGGCTGGGAGTCCTTCGGGGTGCCCCAGTCCGTCGTCTGTGCCGCTTCCCAGCGTGCGTCGACGAACTTCGCCCCGCAGCCGGTGCAGGCGGGACGGCGAGCTTCTCGCTCGGCTGCCTGTCTAGCGGCCTGCTCCTGCGCCGCGCGCTGCACCTTGGCCTGGTACTCCTGCTGGGCACGCGTGGTCTCTTCCCAGGCGCGGGCGTCGGCGGCCTCGCGGCGGGGGTTGCCGATGGCTTCGAGCAGGGGCTCCATGTGGTCGCGGCCGAAGCGTAGGGACACCGGCCCTTCCGGGCCTTGCCGGCGCAGGTTGTTCAGGCCGGTCGCGATGATCGGGATCCGCCCGTCGTAGCGGTGGTGGCCGGCCTTCTGCCGCTCGCCCTCCCACAGGTGCCGGGGCAGGTCCATCAGGCGCGAGATCGTGCGGTTGGGGTTGCGCTCGCCGATCCGGTTGAACACCAGCAGGACGGGCGGGTGCGTCCTGTCGCCGGACCGGGTCTCCGGAGCCGTCCAGCGGGTGCGCCACATCGGGCGCTCCTTGCCGTCGGTGTCCTTCGCCTTCCGCTTGAAGAAGCGGGCGTACTTCTCCAGCTTGAGCGCGAGTTCCTCGGCGGTTTCGTGGCAATTGTCGACCTCGATGAACAGCAGCGGCACCTGGTCCTGCGGTGCGGTAAGCACGAGGTCGGCCTAGGCGCCGCCCTTGCCGGGCGCGTTCCAGGTGCCGGTGGCGGGCAGCGGGACTTCGGTCCAGTAGGAGGCGATGGTGCCGATCCCGTCGGGTCCGTCGACGGCGGCCTGGGCGGCGGCCTGGACGTGCGGCGGGTCGTCGGCGAGCTTGGCCATGTTCGGCTTCGGCCGCAGCATCGCGATCACTGTCTCGTTGACGGCCATCGGGTGGGAGGCCCCGCTGGAGCCTGCGCCGCGTGCGGTGGAGCCCATCTCCCCCGCCGGGCGCCGCAGCTCGCAGGAAGCGGCCTCCAGGCCCTTGGGGGTCAGGTTCCGCAGGGCGTCGCCCGTCTCGGTGGAGCCGCCGTTCTCGGACAGACCGTGCTTGCGCATGTCGGAGAGTGCACCGGAGTGCGAGGCGGTGCGGGCCTGCTTCTGCTTCGACGGCGTCTCCTTGTCTGCGTGCCGGAACGTCAGGTGCGGAGCGCCGAACCGCTGGATCTGATCGGCCGTCGCCACCTTCAACGCTCCGAGCACGCGCAGCACGTCGCCGCGGTATTGGTTCGTCGAACCCGCCGGGTTGGTGATCCGCTTCCCCGCCATCAGCTCTGCTCCCTCGTTGCTCGCGACCGGCTGTCGGCCGACCGGCGCCGCTGCCCGCCGGCTCTCGGGTGGGTGCTGGTCATCATCTCGTCTCCTCTGTTGCCCCGGCCGGGACGGCCGTGGTGGAGGAGCAGCGTGCAGGTGACCCCCTTGGCCGCGGTCTGACCGGGGCCAGGTCAAGGAGAAATACGGCGGCGGGCAGGTCGGAAGCGGACCTGGACAAGGGGTCAGGGCCGGGCTCACGGCCATACCGACCAAGCTGGACAAGGTGGCCCGGTTTGGCCCTTGCAGTTCCGATTCGTCCGCATCCGGCGGAGGGGGGAGAGCTCTCTGGCCTCTGTCCACAGGGTGCTCGTCCGAGGCTGCCGGGAGTCGTCGTGATCCGAGCGACGTCACCCAGTTGAGGAGACCTCCATGCCGTACCTGATCCCGCCTCGCACCCCGCTCACCCCGGAGGAGGTCGACCGCGCTTTCGACTACCTCCTCGCTCTTCAGACGGGCGGCGGGAACTACGCCTCCGGACGCACGCCGGCTACTCCCGAGCTGGCCTTCCTGTTGCTGCGGCTCGCCGAGAACATCGTCTTCCCCGTCACGGGGGTCCTGGGCGACGGGGAGCCGCACTCGGACTCCTTCGCCCTGGACGAGGTCGGGTGCATCCTGCTGTCCGCCCTGCGGGACTGGACGCGCGACTCGCCCACGACGGCCGTGCTGGGCATCGCCCGCACCATCATCCGCTTCGTCGAGAACGTCATCCCTGACCCCGACGACCGCGGAGACACCTGCGCCACCCTGGAGACGATGCGCGACGAACACCTGGAGTGGGCACACACCGTGCAGTCCATGACCGGGCGTCCGTAGCCACGCGCACGATGCGCACCGGTGCGGTGGTGCGGTGCGGTGGTGCGGTGCGGTGGTGCGGTGCGGTGGTGCGCCCGGGTCCATCCGGTGCGCATCCACTCGATGGGCGGTGCGCACCGACGCAGCCGGCGCACCCCGGGCGGCGTGGACCGGCTGAGCGTGGCGCATTCCTCCTTGACACGGGCCCAGGTCAAGGGGAAATGCATCAGGTACACACCGGGTGGATGGACGCCATCGTCCCGGGCGATGGCGTCCACTCCCGGGCCGGGTGGTCTCCACTCGGTGGAGTGGATGCCGCGCACGGTGGTCTCCACCCGGTGCGGTGACCTCCACTCGGTGGAATGGGGCGCACCGCACCGGGTGCGCACCACCGCACCGGATGCGCACCATCGGGTCACTCAGTGGCTGGCCTCCCGGCCGCGGTGCGGTCCGGGCTCGGGCGGGCGGTGCGCCTGCTGGTCGTCCGGGCGCACCCGGCGCACCGCCTCGGCGTCGTCCGGTGCGGTGCGGCGGTCCGCGCGGGCGCGGGATTCGGCGGCCATCTTGGCGGCCGCCTCCTGGATACGGCGCAGTCGGTCGGCCGTGAGATCGAGGGCTTCCACATCCGTACGGGCCTCCCGCAGAGCGCGCACGCCCGTCATGTCGATCGCCTCCTGGCGGCCGGGCTCCGGCTCCTGGTCGTCGTGCTCGGCTTCAGCAGCCGAGAGTGCGAGCAGCTGCTCGGGCATCGCTGCCTGCTGGTGGGCGACGACGTCGTACGCCCGGCCCCGCGCGGCGGCGGTCGTGGTGGTGCGCAGCTTCTCGCGCACCATCGCACCGGCGAGGACGGCCCGGTCGTGCTGGAGCGGGATGCGGGGGATCTCCCACTCCCCCGCGTCCTGGCCCGGTGGCAGGGGCACAGCCGGCTCGCCGGGGTCGGTCGGGGGTTGCCGGTCCGGGTCGGGCGCGGGAGTGGGTGGGCGGGGCCGGGCGGGGAGGTCGGCAAGGTCCCATCGGGCGGTGTAGAGGCGGTAGTCGGCCAGCAGGCCGATCGTGGTCTTCGGCTCGCTGATGTCCAGGCAGTGCGTCTCGATGGCGGCGGCCACGATCTGGTCGTCCAGGCCGGGGTCGCGGCGGCGGCCGCGACCGACGAGGGCGAGGTGGCGGCGGGCTTCGGCGAGCAGGTGCCGGCGGTGGAAGCGCCCGCCGTCGTTCATCACGAACACGGTCGCGGTGACGTCGACGGCCGCCAGGGCGACGTCGACCACGGCGGCGACCCGGGCCCGGATCGCGGCGGCTGCGGCGCGGGCGTCCTCGAGGAGGGAGGTGATCACGTCGGCGGCGACCCCGGAGGTGAGGATCGCGCTCGCCTTCCACCAGGCGCGCAGCTTCGCGAGCGGCCGGGTCATCTGCTTGGGCGGGCGGGTCTTGCGGGCGGCGATCTGGTTCATCTTGGCGCCGGCCCGCTCGGAGACCACGGGCAGGAACAGCGGCTCGCCGTCGTCGTCGACGGCGGTGACGTACTCGTGCTCCAGCTCGGCGAGGCAGGCGGCGATCTGGTCGCTGCGCCGGGAGGTCCAGCGGATCAGCTCGTGCGGCACCCCGGCAATCTCCATCACCGGCCGGTGCCCCGGGGTAACGATGCGGGGCTCCGTGGCCAGCCCCAGTTCCTCGCAGACCTCGGAGGCCACGATCTCGTTGTAGAGCGCGGAGGCCGCCACGGTGCTCTCGTACAGGGCCAGGGAATGGATCGAGCCCCACTTCCCGTCCAGGCGCTGCCCCTTCACCGACAGCAGCACGTGGTCGTGGAGCAGGGGCCGGCCGGAGCGCGCCTCGTAGTGTCGGAAGCGGGCGGCGACCAAACCACCGGGCGGCCGCACCCGGTAGATGCCGTCCTTGCCGTAGCGGATCACCGCGACCTCGTCCTCAATCCACTCCAGCACCCGTACGATCGCCCGCTCGTGCGCGGCCTCGATCACCCGCCGGGTCTCCTCGTCCCCCAGCGCCCACAGGAGGTAGATCGTCGGCTGCGGCCGGAACACGAAGTCGACCCCGGTCACCGTCACCCGGCGCCCGAGGGCGCCGGCCTTGAACGCCTTCTTCGCCGAGTCGCCCGCGGCGAGCCGGTCGGCCTCGATCCGGTCCGCGTACGGGTGCCGGCCCCGCTCGCCGAACAGATTCCGCAGCTGCGCCTCGGTGACCTCCTCCCCTGGCGCCAATCCGAGCGCGGCAAGTCCCCGGCCCATCCAGCGACCGGCCGGGACACCGGCCTGCTCCTGGGCGGCGCGTAGCGACGTGCGGGCGGGGCGGCGGCCGTCGCCGACGACGGTCTCGCGGAGGTAGTAGCGGTACATCTGACCGGCTCGGATGACCCTGATGTCGACTGTCATACGGGCCACGCCACACGTCCCTGACCTGCAAGGAAAGAGGAGTCAGCGGGACGTCCCGCCAGGCGGGAGTAGCAGCCGAACTTTCTTCTCAGGTGCCCGCCGGGCGGGAAGCGGCCCGGGTCCGAACGCAAATGTCATCGCTCTCCGGCAGCACTCACACCACGCCCCGGACAACCTCATCCAGCGCCACTGAGCACCATCCAGCACCACCGAACGAACACCACCAACGAACACCGCCTACAGCAGCCCCCGGCACTCGCCGGGGGCTTCGTCGTGCTGCCCGGAGGAGCCCACCATGCCCACCTTCGAGACACTCCCCCGCTTCACCGCCGACCTCCACCACCTCACCCCCGCCCAGCGCCGGCGCTTCCGCCGCGTCGTCCTGGACGCCTTCGTCCCCGACCTGCGCACCGGCCGGCCCTTCCGACCTGGGCTGCGCGTCAAGAGAGTGCGGGTCGCACCGGGGGTCTACGAGCTCACGTGGGCGCCGGACGGGCGCGCCACGTGGTCGTACGGACGGGAGCGGGACCACGGCTGTCACATCGTGTGGCGCCGGGTTGGGACCCACTCCATCCTCACCGTCCCGTGAGGACGGGGACGTCGATCGTCGACCCGTCCTCGTATCCCATGATCGGTTAGGAGGCGGGGACCGAGTTCGCCTCATGCTTCGCAAGCACCGCATCAACACGTTGCTGGATGCGGTCAGCCGCTTCCGGGTGCTGCGCAATGTACGACCGGTACACGCCTGTGGAGAACCGCATCTCCAGGAGCCCGGTGCGTTCGGTGTCGTCGAGCCTCAGGATGTTGGGAGGGAGTGGGCAACCTTGCGACTCTTCGAGGTGAAGGGCCGGCGCGAGCGGTAGGCCGAAGGTGCGGTCCGTGAGCATGTCGACGAGCCGGTCGGCATGGTGACGGACGTCTGGGAAGTCGATCTCGAGGACCCACCTGACGGGCCCGAACCCGTCATACCCCAGTACCGGAAGTCCTTTGTAGCCGGTGACAACCTGGGCAGGGGACACGCGGTGGAAGAGCGGGATGCGACGTAGCAGCCCGCTGGTGTACCAGGATCCTGCCTGCATCTGTCGGGCCCATTCCCCAGTGTTCCAGCGAGCCTCGAACGCCAGCTCTGGGCGGCTCCATGCGTAGGCCCTCCTCCAGAGGGGTTGCCAACCTACGGCATGGGTGTTGTCCAGGACGCTGCGTTCCGCGCGCTTCCAGGTGGCGGGCGGTAGGCCGGTCAGCCACAACGACGTCTGCTGGCCTGCCACGTGAAGCTCGATGCCCCGCTTCGTGTATTTCGTGACGCGCAGGCCCAGCAGGCCGCTTACCTCCTCTCCCGCTTCGTCGCAGGCGGGCAGGAAACGACCCAGGATGTCCTGCGCGCGCTCCTCGCTCTCCACCTCCAGCTCAAGGGAGTCCGGGAGCGGGTGCACGCGTCGAATACCGAAGGTGTACTCGGTGAACCGATGGTGGCACTTGAGCAGTTCATCGAAGATGGCCGCTTCAAAGTGCCTCTGTTCCCGGCCCTGAGCGGGCGGGATCGGCTCTTGGTCCAGCCGCAGGCTGGAGCGGGCCCTGTCGAAGGACTCGTTCGTGTAGCAGCAACGACGTGCGGCGGTCCGGCTCAGAAAGTTGCGCATGGGAGGGTCCCTATCCCGCACCGGCGGCCCTCGGTACGGCGTTCGGATGCCGTTCCCAATGTCGGACTGATGCTTTGCCGTGGAGTCGTAGCCGAGCTCGTCCGCCTTCTGCTTCGGACACCAACTGGGCCGCGGCGCCTGAGAAGGCACGGCCCTCCACTGGCCGTAGGGGGCAGCATATCTATCCGCCGGGGCAACGGCAGCGAAGCCCTGCTGACGTGTCGGTCGGTGTGACTGCTCACGCTTGATTGCGGGTGATCGTCTTGAAGGCCCCGGTCGTGCTGGGTGCTGCTCGTGCTTGTTTGCGGATTCTGCTCGCCGCATTTTGCGTCTCGGAGGTTCGCTTCGTGACTGGCTGTAGTGGGCAGGCGGCTCGGTAGTGAGGCACGAAAAGCCGGAGCCCGTGCGGTCGGCGCCGACTAGGCTCGACTCCATGTCCGAGTCCGCCCCTGACCCTCGCCTGCAGTCCTTGATCAACCAGCTCCTGCCGGGGGTTGTGAGGACGGTGAAGGTCACAGGATTCGACGGATCAGATGTCCTGGTGGAGCTTGTGAATGCCCCAGGAGAGGAAGCTGAGATCGGTCGGATTCCTAGGTATGAGGCGTCGATGCGCCGGATGGAGCATCCGTCCGAGCTGTTCGAGGTCGGCCAGGAGATCAAGGCCGAGGAGATCGGGCGTTGGCGTGAAGGACAGCTTCACCTCTCCGCCAGGGCGTGCGAGATCCCGGCGCTGCGATCCTTTCTCCTGTCGTTTGAACGAGGGCAGGTCGTCACTGGGACGGTGTCCGAGGTCCACAACTTCGGGGTCTTCGTTCATCTCGATGGCGAACCGGAGGGCTTGTGCACCGGCTTCATCCGGGTGCCGGACCTGACGTGGGGCTGGATCAGCCATCCCAACGAGGTCGTAAAGGCCGGCCAGCGGATCACCGCTGAGGTGATCATTGCCGAGACGCGCTCCGGACAGGTCACGCTCTCGCTGAAGGCTCTGCGGGAAGACCCACTCCTTCGGTTTGCGGATCAGGTCGGCCGGGTTCTCACCGGGCCGATCACCAGGATCGTTCCTTTTGGTGTGTTCGTGCAGCTCGCTCCCGACGTAGTGGGGTTCCTTCACCTCTCGGAGCTGACCGACCAGCCGGTCGAGACCCCAGATCAGCTTGTCGATGAAGGGGAGCTGATCACGGTGAAGGTCACCGAGGTCGATCTCCGGCTTCGCCGGGTGCGGCTGGGTGCCGTTGGCGGAGCGGTCTGAACCTGGCATGGGCCTCACTGGTTCCAAGTCGGCTGTTCAGGCCCGGAAAGGGTTTGTGCGAGAGCGTCGGCGGCTTCGGCCAGCAGGATGGCTTGACTGCTCAGGCCGGCGGTGAGGCGACGCATGCCCATGGCTGTCGGTCCGCTCCGCGGGGACCACGACTCTTCTGCGTCGGCCGGCACTCGCATGACGGGTGCAAGGGTCCATTCGCTGCCGGTGACCTGGGCCCAGATGTAGGCGCTGGTGACGTTGCGGCTCAGCGCTGGGCCGCATGACTGCGGGTCGGTCCGGGCCGCGGTGAGAAGGGCTTCCCACTGGTCGTGTGGCAGGTGCCAGGTGGCGAACTGTTGTCGACGCTCACGGTAGTTGACCTGATGCGGGAGGTCAGCGAGGTGCTGGGCGAGGCCCTGCAAGGCGTCCGTCACGTCGAAGTCCGAAGTCGCTCGGACTATCGCTTCGGGATTCATCACCCAGCCTCCGTGGGACGGCCAGGCTGCTGGGACTCCCAGAAATCTGGCGGCCTCGCGGGGGCTGCTGCCAGTAACCGCCTGAACCAGTTGCAGGGCGGCTGTTCTTCGCAGGGCATAGACGGAGGCGGGTGGGAGGCGGGCAGTGCCGGGAAAGTGCTGCCTGAACCAGTTCATTGGGATTTCCTGCGGGACGTGATCGGCCCCGTAGCCATGGGGAGGCTGCGGGACCAGCGTGCCCAGGATGTCCTGCCAGGGGGTCGGGGGCGGGAAACGCCTGGCAAGAGCGTGATCGAGTTGCCCAGGTCCCGCACCGGCCAGGCGACCTCACCACCGTCAATCAGCCAGGAAGTGCTCCACCGCCGGGGCCAGCCCTCACCCAGCGACAACCGGCCGCGCGACGCGCCACCGTGATACGGCACAAGCAGCTCGTTCAACGAGCACATGTCGGAGCGGACGAGAGCCTTCGACGTCGTCATAGACCCACGGCAGCACGACGTGTCCGGCACCCACAGGCAATCGCCGTACTTGTCCGCAACTCACCGTGACTTGACCGCTCTCATGGCCGATCCCGCAAACAACCATGAGCATCCGCAGGGAAACATGAGCAGTCACACCCGGACAAGGGGCGGGTGGTCACCGTCGGTGCGCGGGCTCTGTCCACAGGGCCGCTCCCCGAGTCTCGGGACCTGGGGCCGTCACGACCGGCGTGGTGGCCCGTACGTGAGGAGCCCTCATGCCCGAGACCACCACCCTGCCGCTCGCTCCGATGACCCCGGACGCGGCGATCAGCGCGTTCAGCTACCTCCGCACCGTCCAGGCCGAGGACGTCGAGGCCACCCGCGGGTTCGCCGGCACCGAGCCGCGGATGCCCGAGCTGCTCGTCGACGCCGACGAGCGGATCGTCATCCCCGTCACCGCCCTGCCCGGCCCAGAGGCGGGCGAGCCGACTGCGGAGATGTTCGCCCTGGAGGCCCTCGGGCGGGTCCTGGTGGCCACCCTGCGCACCTGGGCTCAGGCCGGGCCGGACGCGGCGGAAGGCATCGCCGGCGCCGTCATCGACTTCGTCGTGCAGTTCCTCACCGACGACCACGAGGACGTCGCCGAAGTCCTGCGCCAGCTGGAGGCGGTGGGAGTGGGCCAGGCCCTCGCCGCCCACCCCGCTCCGGCCGGTGCCCACCTGGTGCGCCTCTCCATCGCGTAGGCCCCAACCGGCTCGGTGGAGTCCACCCGGTGCGGTGGTGCGCACCGGGTGGACTCCACCGCACCGCACCGCACCGCACCGCACCGCACCGCACCGCACCGCACCGCACCGCACCGCACCGCACCGCACCGCACCGCACCGCACCGCACCGC
>NZ_JBIVEG010000032.1:0-9815 GCF_044747545.1 Streptomyces sp. NPDC090077 | reverse complement strand
CACCGCACCGCACCGCACCGCACCGCACCGCACCGCACCGCACCGCACCGCACCGCACCGCACCGCACCGCACCGCACCGCACCGCACCGCACCGCACCGCACCGCACCGCACCGGGGCCATGATGCGCACCCCCGTGCACCGCACCAGGTGCGCCTTCGCGTTGGCGGGGGCTCCTATCACACACCCCCTTGACCGGGCCCTGATCGGCGGCCACTACCCGCTGTGTCAAGGAGAAACGTGCCAGTGGAGGACCTGGTCAAGGGGTGGAGCGGACCCTGGACAAGGGGGTCGGCCGAACCTGGACAAGGGGTGGAGCTGAACCTGGACAAGGGGTGGCCGTGCTGGGCGGAGTCCAGGTGCGGCGCACCGGGTGCGGTGGTGCGCCCCCGGTGCGGTGCGGGAGCGCGCCTGAGAGTGGAGTCCACCGGCAACCGCTGCGCACCACGGTGGAATCCACTCTGCGGAGTCCACTGAGTGGAGTGGCGTGCACAGGGTGGAGTCCACACGATCCACTCCACCCGCTCGGTATCGGGCGGTCCGCTCAGTGGACGAGTCCTGGTGTCGTCACCACTGCCAGGCGTTTGAGTGCCGCATCCGGGACAGGGCGCGGGCGTCGCGGCGGGCGGCGGCGCTGCCGATGCGGTTCTGCCAGGGCCGGGGCCGGCGCGACTGGGTGCCGTAGAACCGTCGGACACCAGCAGCCTTGAGGCGCTTGCGCTGCTTGGCCGGCTCCGCCTTCTTCGCCTTGATGGACTTCGGCTTCCGGGACCGCTTCCAGATCGGCTGCCAGCCCGTCGGCGGCGCGGCAGCCCCCAGCGGTGTGTCCATGGAGCGTCGGCCGTCGCCAACCATCACGCCGCGGAAGAGATAGCGCCACCCGCTACCCAGGCCAACCTTCGACTCGCTAATCATTCGGCCATGGAATATCGCCTGCGAACTGCGAGAAGGCGTGATCTGAGGTCTGTCCCGCCGGACGGGAAGCCATCACCAAGTCTGTACCGCAGGTGTTCCGCCAGGTAGACCGTCACAGCAGCCCGAGATGGTGAGCAGACGAGGTGTGTCCTCTCCCCCGTATGACCATCACCAGGTACGGATAGCCCTGCCCCCTCTGCGACGCGCCGCTGCTCCTGGGCGTCCTCCAAGAGCGCTCCGTGCAGTCCGACTTCCCCACCGCTGAACGTGTCACGCGGCGGTGCCCCGGCTGCCAGACGGCTCGGTTCAAGCAGTGGATGGAGGGGATGCAGGACTACTACGGCGCCTGGTGGCAGCGCCATGCGAATACTGCGCTCGCCCCCACGGGCGACAGCCACCCCCAGGTCGCACTCCAACCGACTCTGTCCTGCGACCGCAGAGGCTGCGGATTGAAGCTGTGTGCTGCGGGGATCTTGCGGGTTGAAGAGTTGCCTCGCAGCGATGCGTGAGGTTATGCAGTCGTGGTCCGTGCGTTGGAGGTCCTGCCTGGCGGCTCTGCGGGGCCGCTGGCGACCGGGTTCGACGTCGCGTACGTCGCTCCGGACGGGTCGGCGTTACGGCGCCCGCTGGTGGAGGCGTGGGCAGTGCCGTTCGAGCACGCCCTACGCGAAGAAGTCGCGAAGAGACGCCGAGCTTCCGAAGCAGCAACCCTTCCCCACTACAGTTCCGGCTCGTGATCAATGCCACCCACCGCACCGCTGCGGACGACGACGCGCTTCTGGAGAGGCTGCACGCACTCGCATGGGGCCCGGGAGGTATGATCCCTCCTCGCGGCATAAGCCTCCCCGACAAGCCCTTCCCGCCTGTCACGTTCGCCGAAGTCGAGCAGACGGAACAAAAGCTCGGGTATCGGCTGCCCGAGTTGCTTCGACGCGTCTACACCGAGATCGGTGACGGAGGATTCGGACCGGATGGCGGCCTCGCATCACTGATACCGCGCAGCATCCCGCACTGGCACGTCCAGGACTGGCCCTGCGCAACCGCCCTCCATGACCAGCGGCCAGGATGGGGGCCACCGGCCTCGTGGTTCTTCCTGACCGGTGGCGGCTGCACCACGGAGTGGCACGTCTCCCTGATAGCGATCGACAACCCAGTGCTTCTCTGGGACGCCGACGGCTGGGAACCCGACTGGGGCCAGAACCCTCATGACGGCCTGCGCTACGCGGCACCGTCTCTGCGCCAATGGCTGTGGACCTGGGCGGATGGCGGCGACGTGTGGGACGAAGCACTGGTACAGATCAAGAAGGACGTCAGCGACTGAACGTGACGCACGCGGCAATCTCCGTGGGCAAGGAACACGCTGAGTGGGTCTGCACAGAACACCCTCCCCAGTCTGTGTCGCGTTCTCCCTCAGTCTGCCCGGCAGGGCCTCCAGCATCGCCCTGTCGCTGCCGGCCCGCGACCACGCCCGCTTGGTCCCCGCCGCCCAGGCACTCAGCCAGCGCGCCACCAGTCTACTCCTGGCACACCTCATCGCCGACGACAACCCACCAACGGCCAGCACCAGCACGACCGAAGAGCAGCCCCGGCGCGCACTCCCCTAAGAACTCCTAACGGAATGACCTCATAGGGCCTGCCGATGAGCGCGGTTGATACTGTCCGACCGTGACATTGACTGACCTGAGAGACGGCTTTCGCGACGATGACCAGCGGCAGTGGGTCCAAGCAGTCGTTCACAGTCGCCTCGCGGATGACCGGGAGCCGCAGGAGTGTCGCTACCTGATGCGCTTCTGGTGGCAGCTGCGCATGCCGTACCAGGAAGTTTCGCTTGAGGAGCTACACCTCAACGTCGGCAGGCAGAAGCTGGACGCCCTCATGGAACTGATCAGCGCCATCCGGTCCTCCCACGACGAGATCGATGCCTGGCTTGCCGCTGCGGAGAAAACGTTCCCGGTGATTCAGGACCGCGGCTTCAGCTTGCACAGCGACGGCTGAGGCACGAGCTTCGTCAGGCGCCGCCAGCAGATGATGCGACAGGCGAGCTTGAGGAACGCTTCGTGGATGTCGTCGCGGATCTCCCAACGGATCCGCAGGCGGCGGAACCAGTGCAGGTGGGCGAACTCGCGCTCCACGACCCAGCGGCGAGTGCCGAGCCCGGAACCGTGCTCGGTCCCGCGGCACCATCAGGAGCCGCTGACCTTCCAGGCCGTCCCCCCGCTGCGCCGCCCCCGCGCAAGGCACGCCTAGGACTGCCCACCGCCCTCCGTGCCCCACCTACCGACGAACTCCTCCAGGGCGCGGCGTTGCTGTTCCTCGCGGGTGATCTGCCGGGCGAGGACGTTGCGGTCGATGTAGGGGTCGACGGCGGCCAGGACCAGGCGCTGGAGTTCGTCCGGCTCCAGCGCTTCGACTTCCCATTGGACCGGGTGCTTGATGTCGAAGCCGTAGCGGCGGGCGAAGGCCGGCCACCTCGGGTCGTCGCGCTTGCCCTCGGTCGCCGGGAGCCCGTACGCACGGACCTGCTCATAGGTGAGTAGCACCCGGGTCACCGAGCTCCAGCACCCCGTGCGCTCTACCCAGTCGCGTTCGATGTCCTCGCCCGAGCAGTCGAAGTCGCCGGCCACGGCAAGGTGGGCTTGGCGGTGTTCGTGGGCGACGCGGTCGCGGACGATGTCGGCGTAGGGCTGGGAGCTGGAGCCGCGGACGATGAGGACGGGGATGCCCGCGAACTCGAGCCAGCCGGTCAGCTGCTGCCGCAGGGTGTCCTTCTCCGCGGCGACGTACAGCGCGTGCTCCTGGCCCGCGGTGCGGTCCAGGCGGAACCAGCCGGGCATCTCGGCGACGAAGGCGTCCACGCTCGGCCACGCCGGCGGGACATGGACTTCGCGGACGGTGTCGATCAGGTCGGGGAAACGGTCCTCTCTCCGGGCCTGGGCCAGCCGGGCGGACAGGCGGCGGTACATCGGCGGCGTGTGCGGCAGCACGCCCTCGGCGGCCAAGCGGTACATGACCTGTCTCAAGGTGACCTTGAGCGGGGCGTACCCGTCCACGATCTCCCGGGCACGGTCCACGACGAGGGGCCACCGGATCCGTTCACGAGCCATACCGGTACATGTACCCCTGCGGCGCTGCCGGCCCCCGGGACACGGAACAGACCTCTTCGTCCGGCTATCGCGGACAAAGAGGTGTCGTTTTCCGAAGGGGGCTTGCCCACGGCCACTGACCTGCACGGACGCAAGATCACCGGATTCGGGGGGTCCCACTCCCGGTCACACCTTCGGTCCCCCGCCTAGTGCACCCCTGCAGCCACCTGTGCACGCAACCTCCGGTGCAACCCCATGCGGTTCGTCTGGCGTACGGGCAGGCCGGGCTGGGCGAGCCTCCGGCGACCATCCGATGGGAGGTCGGCCGTGCGGCGCGCTTGGCCGGTCGGTCTCTTGCGCCTGGGCGGCGGGCTGCCCGACCGTTTGGGAATCTGTTGTGCAGCTCGGGGGGAGTACGGGTTTGGGGAACAACCGGGTGCGGCTCAGCGGTGGTGCGGCGTGGCAGACGGACTTCCGTCGCCGGACCACAGGCCGCGCCCCCAGGACCGCGATGGAGATCGCCACGGTCCGCCGCACGCTGAATCACACGCTGACCGAATTGAAGCGGGCCATCGACCGGTACGCGGTCGCGGTCGCCGCCGACCTGTACGCCCTGGCGTGGCAGCAGGCCGCGGGAGCACCGCCGAGCGAGACCCGCGAGCAGCGGGCCCAGCTGAAGGACCTCAAGGAGATCCTGGGCTCGCGCCGGTGGCAGGAGGAAGAGCGCCGCCAGGCCGCCGCAGCTTCCCCGCAGCCCGCACCGGCGCAGCCGCGAGCCGTCGTAGCGGCGCCCCGGGTCCGGCCGGACACCGCGCGGACCGGTGAACCCGTCGCCCGGTCTCCCCGCCGAAGTCCGTCTTCGGCTCCGGCACCCCGGCGTTCCTCCGCACCGGCCCGGCCGCCCGTCCCGGTATCGGCGCCGATACCGTCAGCCCCGGCCCCCTCGCCGGTCAGGACGCCGGTCGTGGCGCCGGTCGTGAAGGTGCGCCCGCCGCGCAGGGAAGTGCCGGCGCTTCTGGAGGCCGGGCAGCTCTGGGAGATCGCGACCGAGTTGCGGCCGCTGCTGGAGCAGACCGCCCGGGCCGGCTCCACCCTCACCTGGCCTCAGATCCACAAGCGCCTGCCGAGCCTGCCCCGCCTGCACGCCGACGACCAGTGCGTGCTCCTGTGGCTGGTCGACGAAGACAGGCGGAAGGGAGAACCTCTCCTGTCCGCGCTCGTCACCGTCGGAGACCGGCAGATGCACCCCCGGTTCCCGGCAGTGGCCGAACAGCTCGGCTGGAGAACCCCGTCCGGCACCCGCCCGCACACCGCGTGGAGCTACGAGGTCCTCAAGGCACACCAGCACTGGCGCCACCGCCGCTGACCCCCGCCGGCCCCCCGACCCCTGGGCAAGCCCGTCGTGCGACCGGGCTTGCCCAGGTCCCCGGCAGGCTTGCCCAGCCATCAGCTCTCGAGGGGAGTACAGAGTCAGATCGCGCGCGACGCCGACATCCTGCGACCAGGACACGAAGGTCCGTAGGCAGGTGGCCCTGAACAAGCGGCTCAGCGGGAGGGCTCCCACGCCTCGGGGCCGGCGCCTCGCCACTCCACGAAGTCAGGATCGGTGAGGTCCACGTCGTCGGCGTTCTCCAGCCCGGCGGCCGCGAGGAAGACCCTGATGCCGGCCGGCCGGTGCGCGAGCCCGATGGCGATGGCGACCCCGTCGTAGCGCACCCGGCGCCAGCCCTGCTCGTCGATAGGGTAGACGATCAGCTTCGCGACCATGCGCCCAGCCTGTCCCCGCAGCACCCCACCGTCACCCGGCCAGGCGCGAACGGGTGAGGCCGCAGAGCGCGGCCGCCAGCGAAAATGCCAGACCGTTGGCCTCGGCCACAGAGTACGTTCGGACGTACGGGGTGCGGCCCTGGCCACCAGGGCCGCGACGGGGGCCGCACCCCGACAGAACCGACCGCGCGACACCCGCGGCCGGGGTCCCGCGTGCGGGTGGCCCCTAGGCCGACGGCGAACCAGCCCGGTCCCAGCACCGTCGCAGAGCTCATGAAACCGATCGACGAGCAGCACATCGCGGAGCCCGGCCCGGTGGTCCTGGACATCACCGGCGGGGACGAGGACACCGTCCGCGCCGTCATGGCCGCGCTGGAAGGGCGCCGGGCCACCTCAGGCGTCGGCCCGGTGCGCCGGGATCCCGGCGAGCCCGGTGTCCGGGCCCGGGTCTACGCCGACGTCCTGCGCCCGGGGCGGGAAGCCTCCTAGCCACAGGCCCTGGGCAAGCCCTCCTCGCGGAGGGCTTGCCCAGGGTCGCCTACGGCTTGCCCAGGTGCTCAGGCGTGCCCGGTCGCCGGCGCCCACAGGGGGTGCGCACGGCCGGTGCCGTGGCAGTGGGAGCACAGTCCCCGCCGGGCGTGCTGTGCGCTTCGATGGTGGTGACGGCGTCGCGCAGGAGGTGGGTGAGGCCGTCCACGTGGTCGGTGTGGAGGGCGAGCCGGTGGCGCTTGCCGAGCAGGATCTCCAGCGCGGTGCCCGGCGCGGCGGCGCCCAGTTCGTAGGTGATGCCGCGGGTGACTGTGGTGAGCAGGTCGTGGACGTGGCCCATCGTCTCCCCGCCGGACAGCTCCACTCGCGCGGTGAAGGCGATGTCGCCGGGCCGGGTGAGGGAGAGCAGTGCGTCGGGGCGCTCGAAGGGGGCGAGGCGCCCGACGGGTTCGCAGTGGGTCTGGCGGAGAGGGCGTGCCACATGTCCCCCGCAGCGCTGGGCACGGGCTCGGGGTTGTTCTGCCTATTTCGTCTCATGGGTCCGGTGTACGACCGACGAGAAGGCGTCGGCCGGCTCCGAGCAGCTGCGGCCCGGAGGGTGACGCCGCGACTTCGGGAGCCGTCCCGCCACGTGATCCGGACCCTGGGCAAGCCCTCCGCGCCAAGGGCTTGCCCATCAGAACCCGTGGCCGGT
The DNA here is from genome assembly GCF_044747545.1 of Streptomyces sp. NPDC090077. NCBI lineage: Bacteria > Bacillati > Actinomycetota > Actinomycetes > Kitasatosporales > Streptomycetaceae > Streptomyces > Streptomyces sp. NPDC090077. Next base: position 2,868 of record NZ_JBIVEG010000032.1, on the reverse strand, counting down.
CGGCTAGCAGGTCGTGACCGACCCGTCTCCCACGATCGGTCAACCAGCACGTCAGCGCCCTGACCGGTCCATGCAACTCCGCTCTGCGCGGTGACCGGTCATCGGTCACGCGTCATCGGTCAGCGCGCCCTGCCCGTGAAGGCCAGCAGTGGCCGTGACCGATGCCGCCCTGCCCAACGAACCCCGGCCGAGGTGGGCAAGCCCGTGCGCGGGGACAGCGGCAGACGGCACTGGTAGACAAGCAGGCAGGTGTCCTCGGCGTGCTCGTTGGCTTTCGTCACACAAATCCAACGGCCGCCGAGGGCATCTGGGTTACGCCTCCGAAAGAGCCGCTTCGGCCTCAGCGTCCGAGGCCTCAGGAACCGGCAGGCTGCCAAGGCCCGCCGTCAGCCCGCTGAATGAGGTACACCTCAGGCCACTGCCTTCGACTGTCATCCAGGATGGCCTCGGCGCGTCGCTGGGTGATCTGCCTCAGGGGCTCGATGTCCTCAAGGGACTTGGAGGCGAGGCTGTACACGGTGGCGGTGATCTGGCTCATCGTGCCCTTCCCGGGGGAGTTGTTCCTGTCGATGGGTCAGGTGCGCGGCTTCAGTTTGATCAGGCGGACGGGCTGGCCGTCGAGGAAGAAGCCGTCGATCTCCGCGTCGCTGGTGTCCTCGTCATGCTCGCCGGGCTGCAGCAGGCCCAGGGTGATGTGGAAGTCGCGCAGCGCGTCCCGGATCCGCGCGGGCAGCGAAGGGTAGTCGGGGGTCTCCTCCGGATCCGCTGCGGGGATCAGCCGCGCCTCGCGCGGCGCGTCGATCCCGTTCACCGACACGTCGGCGGCGAAGGCGAGACCGGCCTCCTCCAGCGCCTTTCGGGCCTTGTCCGCCAGGGCGACGGCAGACAGGTACTGGGTCACCTGGTCCCGGCTGAAGGCCGGTGCGACCATCCGGGCGATCTCCTTGGCCGCTGCGCCGGCGCGGAACTCCCGCGCGATCGCATCGACCAGTGCACGCTTCTCACCGAGAAAGTTGTCGAGTTCGGTCCTGATGTCCATGGATCGAATCTAGCAGCTGGACTGAATCCAGTCCAGCCGCGATTCAGTCCTTTTGCTGGACTGTGTGGCCGCCCAGTCCTAAGCGGAACCCGGTCGTGAACGCCGCAGCCGCCTGTCGGTGGCGTTTCAGGTCACAGCCGTGCAGTGAACCGGCCGTCGGGTAGCTTCCACAGCCAGCCACGATCAACGAGCCTGACCAGCTTCCCGCGCAGCGGGTCCAGCTTGCTCTTCACGCTGACGTCCACGCCCAGCATCTCGCCGACCTGCCGCGTCATGACCGGTCCGGCGGCCTGTCGCATGCGCAGATAGTCCGGTGGGAGCACGGCCTCCTCCACGCCCGGCCCGCGGTGCGGGATCAGCATCACCGCCTGGCCACCCACCTGTCCGGCCGCCACCACGGCCAAGGTGCGCTGGCGGGAGAGTTGCTCGCTCACCCGCTCAAGGACTCGCTCATTAAGAACTTGCTGGTCAAGGCCGTGGCGGTGCAGGGGCAGTTTTTTTGCGAGAGTGGAGCGCGATACCTCGCGAGGCGGTGCCGTGCGGTGGTTCGCCCGCCGCTGCTCCGCGCGGCCGACTGCGTTGTGTGGCTTGGCTGCCTATTCGGGGTCGTCGGCTTCTGCGGGGATGGTCCAGCGCAGCAGGGTGGTGGTGCCGGCCTGTTCCAGGGTGACGGCGTAGACCTGGTCCCAGGCACGTTCGCCGCGGTGGCGCGTGGAGTGGTCGCCGGGGTCCCAACCCAGCCGCAGGATCCGGGACCCCTCGAGCTCGATCTGCCCAGCGAGCAGGGGGTGGGTTTCGCCGGCCCTGTCGAGCAGGTGAAAGTGGGTGTGCGCGTCCACGGAGACCACCAGGCCGGTGCGAGGTCCCTTCGACAGCCAGTCCCTAAGCTGGTCGGCGAGCTCGTGGGCCTCGTGGAGGGGGAGATCGAGCCGCCCATAGGGGCCGCGGCGCCCGTCGACCTGGGACATCGGGGCGCCACCGAAACAGGCGTGGGCGTCGTCCTCGTACTTCCCCCAATAGCTGACATCGGCTAGCCCGTCGATCGACTCGCCGGACAGCCCGACGAACCAGTCAAGGGCGCGGGCGTCCCCAAGGACCATGCCGCACCGATCAACCGGGAGGTCACCGAGATGGACCGGCTCCCCGCCGGGACCACCCGGCCAGGGCAGGCCAAGGTCGACTTCCAGGACCGCGATGACCGGCCCGTCATACGAATCCCGTGTCTCAGCGCGGACCTTCAACGGCCGGTCGGCCACGGCCGGCACCGCGACCGCCTCGCAGAGCCACTCCTGGCTCGGGCCGTCCGCAGGCTCGTGGAGATGGCCGCCGCCCTGCTCCGCCGCAGCCGTTGCCCGCACGGACAGCGGGTCGCCATGCTCGGGCCACTGGTCGATCCAGCTGGCCATCCCCAGGACCAGCACGCCGGACGGTGTTGTGACGACTCCCAGGTCGACAAAGGGCTCACTCATCCGCTGATTCAACCAGGTGCGGATCGGTTGGCCCCAGCCCTGGCAGTGCGGGGCCGAAGTCGCAAACCAGGCTCCTCCACCCGCGAACTACGGTGCTCCATCAAAACTTCCCTGATCCAACTTCACTGACAATCGGTCCAACTTCACTGTCAGAGGACAGAGTCCGTGGGCTCACAAAGAGCTCCGGACGGGTCAAAGTGTGATCACCAGGACGAGGAGGGCCAACACCGTGCCTGCTGTGAGCGCGGTCCCCACGCCGGCGAACACCACGTACAACGTCCTGGAATCCCAGCCTCGGATCTCGAAGCGGCGGGGGTTGGCCGGGTCGTACAGGACGGTGACGGACCTACCGGTGCCGAA
>NZ_JBIVEG010000031.1:0-85421 GCF_044747545.1 Streptomyces sp. NPDC090077 | reverse complement strand
GCGACGCGACCGAAGGGAGCGCCCTTGACAGGCCGGCACGAACCGGAAGGACGATGGGACTGACGGGAAGCCCCCAACCAGCTCTGATCCGGTCCGAGGGGCTACCGCTCACCCGGCCACCGGCCCGCACCCAGGGAGGCGGGTGGGCAGCCACCGCTCGGCCCCAGGGGGTCGACGGGGAGATGGCGGGCCCCCGCCGTCACCCCTCCAGCGCCCCCGCCAGTTGTGCCAGGAAGGCCGATACCGCTGCCGGGCCCGGGAGGACGAGGTCGGCTCGGGCCGCCAGTTCCGGGACTTCCGCCGAGCCGCTGCACACCAGGAGGCCCGGGAGGCCTTCGGTGCGGCGCTTCTCGACCGCCGAGTACGCCGCGAGGTCGCCGAGGTCGTCGCCCGCGTACAGGACGGCCTCGGCTCCGCGCTCCGTGAGGAACTCGGTCAGGGCGACGCCCTTGTCCATGCCCGGCGGGCGGAGTTCCAGGACGGCGCGGCCCGGCTCGACCATGAGGCCGTGGCGGGCGGCGAGCTCCGCGAGGGGCTCGCGGAGGGCCTCGAAGGCCGCCGCGGGGTCTTCGGCGCGGCGGGTGTGGACGGCGAGCGCCTGGCCCTTCTCCTCGATCCAGGTCCCGCGCCACGCGCCGATGGCGTCGAGGAAGCCCGGTAGCTCGGCCCGTACGGCGGCGACGCCGGGGTGCTCGGCGGGGGCGCGGACTATGCCGGTGACGGCGTCCCAGCGCTCGGCCCCGTAGTGCCCGAGGACGACGAGGTGTTCCAGTCCGGGTACTCCGGCGAAGCCGCCGTAGCGTACGGCGACCCCGGCGGGCCGGCCGGTGACGACGGCGACGGCCTCGACCTGGGGCGCGAGCGCGGCGAGCGCGGGGACGGCGTCCGGGTGGGCGCGGGCCTGGTCGGGGTCGGGGACGATCTCGGCGAGGGTGCCGTCGAAGTCGAGGGCGATGACGGCTCTGCGGGGTGCGCGGAGGAGGGCTTCGAGTCCCTCGCGTCCGGCTGCGGTGGCGGGCACGGGCATCGGCTGCGGCTTCGGCTGCGGTTCGTGCGGCTGGCTCCCCATACGGACGACCCTACCGGCGTGGCGCGGGCCCCGCCCAGGCTTCGCGGAGGCCGCTCCAGGCGTGCTCAGGCGCCGCCGCCCCCTACCGCCGGGCCCGCTGGGCCGCGCGGATGCGGCGGAGGCGGTTGACGGTGCCGGGGGCGTGGGCGAGGGCGCGGGGGTCGTCCATGAGGTTGTTGAGCAGCTGGTAGTAGCTGACCGGGGTGAGTCCCAGGGCCTCGCGTATCGCGCGTTCCTTGGCTCCGGGGCCGGGCCAGCTGCGGCCCTCGTAGGCGAGTACGGCGGCTTCGGCGGCGGTCAGCGGCCCGGGGGCCGCGTCCGCCGCCGCGCCGCCCGTGTCACCCGCCTGCCCGCCGTCCGTCATACGGCCACATTAACGCCGCCCGCCGACACCCGGCCGGGGACGGGTCAGCGCTCCCCGTCCGCCTTGCGCGCGGCGACGGCGATCTCCTCCAGGACCTTGGCGGGCTGTCCGCCGGGCTGGACGGTCTTGCCGATGTTCTGCTTGACGTCCTCGCTGACCCCGGCCCAGGACTTCTTGCCGACCGGGTAGAGCCGGGCGTTGGGGAGGGCGGTGAGGAAGGTGCGCAGCTGGGCGGCGGAGCCGCCGGTGCTGTTGGCCATGGCCCGGTAGCCGCTGGTGGTGACGGGCAGGAGGTCGTACTGGTTGGTGAAGGTGGTCACGTTCTTCGCGGAGAAGAGGTGGTCCAGGAACTTCCCGGACTCCTTCTTGTGGCCGTTCTTGAAGGCCATGACCCAGTCGGCGACGCCCATGGTGGAGTGGTCGGTGCCGTCGACGGTGGGCATGGTGACCATGCCGAACTTCACGCCCTTGCCCGCGGCCTGCTTGAGCAGGGTGGGGTGGCCGTTGAGCATGCCGACCTCGCCGCGCGTGAAGGCGTCGAAGGCGGTCTGGCGGTCGAGCTTGCCCGGTTCGACGGGGCCGGTGAGCTGCTGGCCGACCATCTTGTCGCGGAGGAACTCCAGCGACTTGATGTTCTCCGGGGAGTCGATCGAGTACGCCTCCTCGTTGTCGGTGTAGCCGCCGCCGCCGGCGAGCATCCACATCATCGTCTCGGCCTGGGCCTCTTCGCGGCCCAGCGGCAGCGCGAAGGGGGTCGGGACGTTGGCGGCCTTGAGCTTCTTGGCGGCGGCCTCGATGTCGGCCCAGCTCTTGGGCTGCCAGGGGGTGTTCCCGTCCTTGGGAATGATGCCGGCGTCGCCGAGGAGCTTGGTGTTGTAGAAGAGCAGCCGGGTGCTGGCCACGAACGGCATCCCGTACTGGACCCGCTTGACCTTGCCCGCGTCGGCGAGCGGGGCGAGGAAGTCTGCTTCGGTGGTGACGGAGAGCAGCTCGTCGGCGGTGTAGAGCTTGCCGGCCTCGGCGTAGTCGGCGTAGGCGCCGATCTGGGCGATGTCGGGGGCCTTGCCGGCCTTGACCATGGCGGCGACCTTGGCGTCGACCTCGGACCAGGAGTAGACGCTGACCTCGACGTGGACGCCGGGGTTGTCCTTCTCGAAGGAGCTGGCGAGGTTCTTCCAGTAGCCGGCGGAGGAGTTCTGCGGATTGTCCCCGTAGTCGGCCGCCACGACCCGCAGGGTCACCTCGTTGTCCCCGGTGAGGCCGGACACGGTTCCACAGCCCGCCAGCGTCGCCACGGTCAGGCAGAGTGCGGCGCCGGTCGCGGCCGGCCTCAGGTAACGGCCCTTCACAGTTCTTGATCCACCCCAGGTTGTACGTACGATCCGACGTAAGGTCTACACCACTTTGGCGGCTCCTCCACATCCGGAACGGGGTATGCCGCGGACTGTTTCCGGACTGTGTCACTTGGGCGGTCCGAATTTGTATGGCCGGTCAACAATCCCCTCCAATGGACTAGACCTTTCCCCGCCGAGCACGCGAGACTGTCTGCTGTGAAACCCGTGAAACACGTCATCGCCCTCGATGTGGGCGGCACCGGGATCAAGGCCGCCCTGATCGGGGCGGACGGAACCCTGCTGCACGAGGCACGCCGCGCCACCGGCCGCGAGCGGGGCCCCGAAGCCGTCGTCGAGACGATCCTGGACTTCGCCGCCGAGCTCCTCGACCTCGGCCGGGAACGCTTCGGCGTGCCCGCCTCGGCCGCCGGCGTCGCCGTCCCCGGCATCGTCGACGCCGAACGCGGCATCGCCGTGTACGCGGCGAACCTGGGCTGGCGGGACGTACCGATGCGCGACCTGCTCACCGGCCGCCTCGGCGGGATCCCGGTCGCCCTCGGCCACGACGTCCGCACGGGCGGGCTCGCCGAGGGCCGCATCGGCGCGGGCCTCGGCGCCGAGCGGTTCCTGTTCGTCCCGCTCGGCACCGGCATCGCCGGAGCCATCGGCATCGCCGGCCGCATCGAGGCCGGGGCACACGGCTACGCGGGCGAGATCGGCCACATCGTGGTCCGCCCCGGCGGGCCCGCCTGCGGCTGCGGCCAGCACGGCTGCCTGGAGACCCTCGCCTCCGCCTCCGCCGTCAGCCGCGCCTGGGCCGCCGCCTCCGGCGACCCCGACGCCGACGCCGCCGACTGCGCCAAGGCCGTCGAGTCCGGCGACGCGGCCGCCCGCGCGGTCTGGCTCGCCGCCATCGACGCCCTCGCCGACGGCCTGGTCACCGCGATCACCCTGCTGGACCCGAGCACGCTGATCATCGGTGGCGGGCTCGCCGAGGCGGGGGAAACCTTGTTCACACCACTGAGGACGGCCGTCGAGGAGCGCGTGACGTTCCAGCGGCTGCCCGAGATCGTTCCGGCTGCCCTCGGGGACACCGCCGGATGCCTGGGCGCAGGGCTGCTCGCCTGGGACCTACTCGCCACGGAGGTACCTGCCTGATGTCCGGAAGCGCACAGAGCACCGTTCTCTCCGGCGCGAGGGTGGTGCTGCCCACCGGGATCGTGGCGGGCGGCCGCGTCATCGTCGAGGGCGCCCGCGTCGCGGGCAGCGCGCCCGAGGACGCGACGGTCGTCGACCTGTCCGGGCACTGGATCGTCCCCGGCTTCGTGGACATGCACAACCACGGCGGCGGCGGCGCCTCCTTCACCTCCGGCACCGCCGAGGAGGTCCTCACGGGCGTACGCACGCACCGCGAGCACGGCACCACCACCCTCGTCGCCTCCACCGTCACCGGCGACCTGGACGAGCTGGCCCGCCGCGCCGGACTGCTCGCCGAGCTCACCCAGCAGGGCGAGATCGCCGGCATCCACTTCGAGGGCCCCTTCATCAACCCCTGCCGCAAGGGCGCCCACAAGGCCGACCTGCTGCGCGACCCCGACCCGGCCGAGGTCCGCAAGCTGGTCGACGCCGCGCACGGCGCCGCCCGCATGGTCACCCTCGCCACCGAACTCCCCGGCGGGCTGGACTCCGTACGCCTGCTGGCCGAACACGGGGTCATTGCCGCGATCGGCCACACCGACTCCACGTACGACCAGACCCGCCAGGCCATCGACGCCGGCGCGACCGTCGCCACCCACCTCTACAACGCCATGCCCGGCCTGGAGCACCGCGCCCCGGGCCCGATCGCGGCGCTGCTGGAGGACGAGCGGGTCACCGTCGAGCTGATCAACGACGGCACGCACCTGCACCCGGCGATGCTGGAACTGGCCTTCCACCACGCGGGCGCCCACCGCGTCGCGCTGATCACCGACGCCATGGACGCGGCCGGCTTCGGCGACGGCACCTACCACCTCGGCCCGCTGGAGGTGGAGGTCAAGGACGGCGTCGCCCGGCTCGTCGAGGGCGGTTCCATCGCCGGCTCCACGCTGACCCTGGACACCGCGTTCAAGCGGTCGGTGACGGTGGACCGGCTGCCCGTCGAGTCCGTGGTCCAGGCGATCTCGGCCAACCCGGCCAAGCTGCTCGGCCTCTACGACGAGGTCGGCTCGCTGGAGCCCGGCAAGTACGCCGACCTGGTGGTCCTCGACGCCGCCTTCGACGTCAAGGGCGTCATGCGGCGCGGCGAATGGATCGTCAGCCCGCTGGGCTGAACCGGCCTTTCATTCGGCGCAAAGGGGGCGGTCCGCCCGCGGGACTGGGCCGACCGCCCTCGATTTGGCATGATCCCGGCACACACCAAGACCGGGGCTGGCCATGATCCTCACCGTGACGCTCAACACCGCGCTCGACGTCACCCACCGGGTGCCGCGCATGCTGCCGCACACCTCCCACCGGGTCACCGCCGTCACCGAACGCGCCGGCGGCAAGGGCCTGAACGTGGCCCGGGTGCTCGGCGCGCTCGGCGAGGAGGTCACGGCGACGGGCTTCGCGGGCGGCCCCGCCGGCCGGACCGTACGCGAACTCCTCGCCGGCGCACCCGGAGTGACCGACGCCCTCGTCCCCTGCGCGGGCACCACCCGGCGCACCCTGGCCGTCGTCGACGAGAGCACCGGCGACACCACCCAGTTCAACGAGCCCGGCCCGCAGATCTCCCCCGCCGAATGGGCCGCCTTCCTGGAGCGGTACGCCGAACTCCTCACCGGCGCCCACGCGGTGGCCCTGTGCGGCAGCCTCCCCCCGGGCGTCCCGGTCGGCGCGTACGCGACCCTCGTCCGGTCGGCCCGCGCGGCCGGCCTCCCGGTGCTGCTCGACACCAGCGGCGAGGCCCTGCGCCGCGGGGTCGCCGCCCGCCCGGACATCATCAAGCCGAACGCGGCCGAACTGGCGGAGCTGACCGGCGCCCGCGACCCGCTCCCCGCCACCCGCGACGCCCGCCGCCGCGGCGCCCAGGCGGTGGTGACCTCGCTCGGCCCCGCCGGCCTGCTCGCCGCCACCCCCGACGGCACCTGGGAGGCGGCCCCGCCCCGCCCGCTGCGCGGGAACCCCACCGGCGCGGGCGACTCCGCCGTCGCGGGCCTGCTCTCCGCCCTGACCCGGGGCCTGGACTGGCCCGCGCGCCTGGTCCGGGCGGTGGCCCTGTCCGCGGCCACCGTGCACGCCCCGACGGCGGGGGACTTCGACCCGCGCACGTACGAGGAGATCACCCCGCAGATCAGGGCCGTGCCGCTGGCCGCCCCGTAGGCGCGCGGGAACGGCCGAGGGGGGAGGCGCACCCGGTGCACCTCCCCCCTCGTGGCGTCCGTCGCCGGCCGGCCGTCAGCCCTTGGCCCAGCCGGAGGTCAGGCGCAGCTGGTCGAATATGGCGTCGCACTGGTTGCCGGCCTCGCACGAGATCTTCATCGTGTTCGTGCCCTTCTTGAGGGTCACGAAGGCGTAGGTCCGGGTCCAGCCCTTGTCCCAGGCGCCCGCCTCGGCCTTGGAGAAGTTGGCCAGGTTCAGGGACTGCGTGGGGGTCTGCCCGTTGATCGTCAGCGTGACCTTCGCGTCCTTGCCCGGGACCGCGTAGTTGACGTTCAGCGTGTAGTCGCCGGCTTCGGGCAGCTCGGCCGTCCAGGTCAGCGCGGCGCCCGTCTGGTTGAAGTTGCCCACGTACTGGCCGCCCGAGCTCTTGGAGCCGGGGACGGTGGTCTGCAGCGCCGCTCCACCGGTGAGGGCCATGCCCGCGCCGGCGGCCTCGCCCTTGGGCAGCGGGGCCTTCGAGGGCTCCGGGGAGCCGCTCGGCTCCGGCTCGGACTTCTGCGAGGGCTGCGCCGCCTGGGTCGGGCCGGTCGCCTGGTTCTTGTCGTCCTTGTCCTTGTCCTTGCCGAAGACCACGGCCGCGCCGATGCCGATGCCGACGGCCGCCACCACCGCGATCGCCGCGATCAGCAGGCCCCGGCGGCTGGAGCCGCCGCCGCGGCCGCCGCCGCGCGGCGGGACGGGCTGGACGTGCGCCGTCGGCGGGGACGGCTGCTGCGGGACGCCGTAGCCGTTCGCCTGGAGGGCTTCGGGCGCCTGGTACTGGGCCTGGTAGGCCTGCGGGGGCTGCTGCTGCGGAACGGCGCCGCGCTGGCCGCCGTACGTCCGCTCGCCGACCGTGCGCACCTGGTTGTACGAGGTCCGGGGGACGCCGGGCTGCGCGCCGTGCGGCCCGCCGGCCGTCGGGCCGGGGTAGCCGTATCCGCCGCCCTGACCGGGCGGGGTGGCTCCGGCGGCCTGGCCGTCCGCGTAGAGGTAGCCGAACGGGTCATCGTCCCCGGGCTGGTTCGCCCCACCGTGCGGGCCGTTGTTCGCGGGCGTCGTCATCGCAGGTCACTCCTTTCGACCCACGGGAGCCTACCCCGAACACGTGCACCCACGGGTGGCCCTCGGACTCAGCCGGCCCGCCGGTGTGCCTTGGAGCGGGACCTCTTCTCGATGTACATGCGCTGGTCGGCCGAGCGCAGCACCTCGTCCGCGGACATCCCGCAGCTGGCCCAGCCGATGCCGAAACTCGCCCCCACGCGCACCGCGCGGCCGTCCACCCGGATCGGCGGGATGATCGCGTTGCGCAGCCGTACGGCGAGGTCGGCGGCGTCGGCGGCGCCCAGTCCGTCGGCGAGGACGACGAACTCGTCACCACCCAGCCGGGCGACGGTGTCACCGTCCCTGACGCAGGTGGTCAGGCGCCGGGCGACCTCGATGAGGACGGCGTCGCCGGTGTGGTGGCCGAACCGGTCGTTGATCGACTTGAAGCCGTCGAGGTCGCAGAAGAGCACCGCGAGCCCCTTCGTGCCGTCGTCGACGTCCGTGGCGGGCGCCACCGTGTGGACGTGGTGGTCGTACGGGCCGTCCGGGCTGCCGGGGAAGGCGCCGGGGAAGTCGAAGGCGTCGGCGGGCTGCCCGGCGGCGGGGGCGGCGGGGTAGCCGCCGTCGTAGGCGTGGTGCTGCCCGTGGGACTGCCCGTCGGGTGGAAAGCCGTGCTCACCGGCACCACCCGCCTCGGGGCGGCCCTCGTAGGCCGCGTCCAGGGCCTCGACCGCGCTGGCCCGTACGGACTGGGGCCGCCGGCACAGGCGGGCGCCGAGCCGGGAGCGCAGTTCGGCGCTGTTGGGCAGGCCCGTGAGGGAGTCGTGGCTGGCGCGGTGCGCGAGCTGGAGCTCGTGCCGCTTGCGCTCCTCGATGTCCTCGACGTGCGTGAGCAGGAAGCGGGGGCCGTCGGCGGCGTCGGCGACCACCGAGTTGCGCAGGGAGACCCACACGTACGTGCCGTCGCGCCGCCCGAGGCGCAGTTCGGCGCGGCCGCCCTCGGCGGAGGTGCGCAGCAGGGTGCCGATGTCCTCGGGGTGGACGAGGTCGGAGAAGGAGTAGCGGCGCAGGACGGAGGCGGGCCGGCCCAGCAGGCGGCACAGGGCGTCGTTGGTGCGCAGCAGCCGGCCGTGCTGGTCGCCGCCCATCTCGGCGATGGCCATGCCGCTGGGCGCGTACTCGAAGGCCTGCCGGAACGACTCCTCGCTCGCCCGCAGCGCCTGCTGCTCGCGCTCCAGCCGGACGAGGGCCCGCTGCATGTTCGCGCGCAGCCTCGCGTTGCTGATCGCAATGGCGGCCTGGAAGGCGTACATCTGGAGCGCTTCGCGCCCCCACGCGCCGGGGCGGCGCCCGTTGCGCGGCCTGTCCACCGAAATGACACCCAGAAGTTCCCCGCCGGTCGCGTACATGGGGGCGTAGAGCCGGTCCTCGGGGTGCCACTCGTCCTGGAAGCGCGGATCGGGGCCGTCGGTGTGCCACTGGGGGACGTCGTCCTCCATCAGGACCCAGCCCTCGGTGTGCGGGATGAAGCGCAGGCCGTCCCAGTCCTCGCCCATGGTCAGGCGGCGTTCCCAGGCGCCGCGGGAGCCGACGCGGCCGGTGATCAGGGCCTCGGCTGCGGGGTCGCCCGCGAAGGCGGCGACGACGAGATCCCCGTCAGGGCGTACGAGGTTGACACAGGCGAGCTCGTAGCCGAGGCCCCTGACGATGCCGTCCACGACGGTCTGCAGGGTGTCCGCCAGGCTCCTGGCCGTGTTGAGCTCGGCCACCACCTGGTGCAGCTGCCGCAGGGTCGCAAGACGGACGTACGGCTCCGACTCGGTCTCCATTGCTCGCTCTCCCCGAGACCTCGACAGCAACTCCAGGTTTGTCATCGGCGTTTCGTTGCGGTGTCCCGTCCACTGAATCACAGTGAGCTGTGCGGCAGGTACACAGGGTCAACAAATCTTGCCCTCTGTGACTCAAGTCACATGAGATGAACAAGGGCGTTCTGAGAGCGGTCCGGGAAGTGGGAGCGCTCCCCCTCCTTCCCGCGCGCAAACGATACGCCCGGGCCTAGGCCGAGGGGCGGGGACGCGGCTCGGACCAGGGTCCGATGTGCGCCGCGCGGAGCCGGGACTAGCGTTCGGTACGTGCCCAAGACGACCCCCGTACACCCGGCCCCCGTGCTCACCACCCCGCATCCTGAGGGGGTGAGCGACGACGAGTTCCGGGCCGCCATGTCACGCCTGGCGGCGGGCGTGTGCCTGATCACCGCGCAGGAGCCGCCCCTGAGCGCCGACGGACCGCGCGGCGAGGACGTCGGCATGACGGCCACCGCCTTCATGTCGGTCTCCCTGGACCCGCCGCTCGTCCTGGTCAGCGTGCGCGAGGGGTCCCGGATGGACGACCTGCTCGCCGAACAGCCGCTGTGGGCGGTGTCCCTCCTCGCCGACAGCCAGGTCCAGGTGGCGTCCCGGTTCTCGATGAAGAACCGGATCAGCGACCGGCTGCTGTTCGAGGGACTGCCGCACGTACGCGGCGCCCTGTCGGGCGCGCCGCTGCTGTCGGGGGCGCTGGCCACCCTGGAGTGCCGCACCGAGTCCCGGGTCACCGCGGGTGACCACACCCTGGTCGTCGGCCGCGTCCTCGGCGCCGCCCTGCCGGTCCCGGAGGCGCCGCCGCTGACGTACTTCCGCGGCCGCTACCGCCACCTGGCCCCGTAGGGGAGACCGCCTCCCACCGCCTACCAGTCGCGCGAGCTGCGGTTCCGCTTGGTCTCGCCCCGGGCCTTCTTCTCCCGCAGCCGGCGCTCGTTGATCCCGCGGGGGATCTTCGTCGCCCGGCGCGGCTTCGGCGGCGGGGCCGTGGCCTCCGCCAGCAGCGAGGCCAGCCGGACCAGCGCCATCTCCCGGTTGCGGAACTGCGAGCGGTGCTCGGAGGCCCGTACCGTCACCACCCCGTCCACCAGGCGGGACGCGAGCCGCTCCAGCGCCCGCTCCTTCCACACGTCCGGCAGCCCCTTGGTCGCCGCCAGGTCGAACAGCAGCTCCACGCGCGAGTCGGAGGTGTTGACGTGCTGCCCGCCCGGCCCCGAGGAACGCGAGAACCGCCAGGCGAGCTCCGCCTCGGGGAGCACGACGGAACCGCGGATGACATAGGGACCAGGCATGGCCCTATGATCGGCCCCCGCCCGGACCCCCGTCACCCTCATTTCCGCGTCCAGGAACCTCCGCGCCCCCTCGCCGCGTTATGAAGGACAGCGGTAACTTGACCTCACCCCGCGGTCAAGCGTCGAGGAAGGACACCAGTCAAAATGGCAGTAAGCCTGTCCAAGGGCGGCAACGTCTCGCTCTCGAAGGAGGCCCCCGGCCTCAGCGCCGTCACGGTCGGCCTCGGCTGGGACGTGCGCACGACGACCGGTGTCGACTTCGACCTGGACGCGTCCGCCATCGCGGTCAACGCCATGGGCAAGGTCGTCTCCGACGGCCACTTCGTCTTCTTCAACAACAAGTCCACCCCGGACCAGACCATCGTCCACACCGGTGACAACCGCACCGGCGCGGGCGCGGGCGACGACGAGGCGATCAACGTCAACCTCGCCGGCCTCCCCGCCGACGTGGACAAGATCGTCTTCCCGGTCTCGATCTACGACGCCGAGAACCGCAGCCAGAACTTCGGCCAGGTCCGCAACGCCTACATCCGCGTCGTGAACCAGGCCGGCGGCGCCGAGATCGCCCGCTACGACCTCTCCGAGGACGCGGCCACCGAGACCGCCATGGTCTTCGGCGAGCTCTACCGCAACGGCGCCGAGTGGAAGTTCCGCGCGGTCGGCCAGGGCTACGCCTCCGGCCTCGTCGGCATCGCCCAGGACTTCGGCGTCAACGTCTGACCCGCGTCCCGAGCGGCCGAAGCCCCCTCCCGGCAGGTGCCGGGCAGGGGGCTTCGCTACCGTTCGGCAGGTGATCCTCGAACCGCTCGTCCCCGTGGACGGCGCCCTGCCCGGCCCGGTCCTCACCGAGGTCGCCGCCCTCTACGCGACGAACCACGCGTTCTTCGAACTCAGCGACGACTTCCCCGACGCGGGCCGCATCACCGTCGAGCAGGTCGCGGCCTCGCTCGCCGACGAGCTCGCCCACGAGGGCGCCGAGGTCCTCCTCGCCCGCTCCGCCGGCCGCCTCGTCGGCCTGGCCGCCACCCTGGCCCACCACCCCGATCCCGCCGCCGAGGACCCCGACCCCTGGATCGGCCTCCTCCTCATCGACGCCACCGCCCACCGCGAGGGCCACGGCCGCACGGTCGCCACCGCCCTGGAGGCCCGCTTCCGCACGACGGGCCGCACCGGCGTCCGCATCGCCGTCCTGGAGACCAACGCCAAGGCCCTCGCCTTCTGGCAGTCCCAGGGCTACACCCCCCTGCGCCACTCCCGCGACCGCGAGCTGGGGCGGCCGTGCGTGGTGCTGCGCAAGGCGTTGTAGGGGGTCAGCGGCACCTCGGGAGCCGGGGCTGCGATCCGCTGGCGAGAGCCGGAAGGTGGGCGTGCTCGTCCGGCGCCCCGGGCACCCGGACCCGGTAGTAGCGACGCGACCCGCCGTGAGCCCCGTCGGCGAACCACCTCCCGTCGCGGACCTCGCACTCCGCCGTGAGCGTGTCACCCGGCCAGGCAGCCAGTGCCAGGTGGTTGCCGACCCACCTGTAGCCACGGGGGTCGATCACCAGGTCCACGCGACAGTCCGGCGTCCGCAGGGCCGGGTACGCGCACCCCCCGGGAACACCCACGTAGACCGCCACGGGCGGAAGCCCGTACGACTCGGCGCGCCCCGCACCGCCGGAGCCGCTGCCCGCGCACGCCAGCAGCGAGGCGACGGCCGCCCCCACCCCCACCACCCGGTGCCCCCTCCCCCGGCGACGCGACGTGGTGCCCGCCGCCTCCCTGACCCGGGGGATCAGGCTGCGGGCGGTGTGCGTGCCGCGGGTCGCCGGGTCCGCGCTCAGGCAGTCGGCGATCAGGGCGGTCCAGCCCGGGGGCAGGCCCGCCGCGAGCCGTAGCGGGGAGCGGCCCGCCGCGTACTCCACGACGGCCGCCGCCCGGGCCGCCGGGGTGGTTCCGGGGAAGGGCAGCGACCCGCCGGTGAGGACCTGGTGGGCGGTCACCCCGAACGCCCACACGTCCGCGTCCGGCCGGGTGCGCACGCCCCGCTCGTCGAGCAGGGCCCCGCGGCGCTCGGGCGGCAGGTAGTCGGGGGAGCCCCACGGGGGCGCGTACCCGTGCGTGCCCTCCAGCCGGGCGACCAGCCCGAAGTCGGCCACCCGCACCGAGCCGCCGCGGGACAGCAGGATGTTGGCCGGTTTCAGATCGCCGTGCACCCAGCCCTCGGCGTGCAGGTGCGCGAGAGCGGTGATCACCTCGGTGAGCACCGCACCCGCGTCCGGCAGGGGCTCCCCGGCGGCGAGGACGTCCCAGAGGCTGCGTTCCGCCCGCTCCATCACCAGGACGACCGCCCCGTCGGCGGCCGGCAGCCCCGGGTCGTCGACGGTCAGCGTGTCGAAGATCCGCACCAGGTGCGGGTGCACCGCCTGGCGGCTGAACTCCGCCTCCCGCCGCGCGGTCGCGGCCAGCTCCCGGGCCTGCCGGGGCGCGAGGCCCTGCGTGCCGAGGAACTTCAGGGCGACCTCGTCGCCCCCGGCCCCCCGGGCCGCGTACACGCTGCCCCAGCTCCCCGAGGCGATGTGACCGGTGACCTCCCAGCCGCCCACCCGGTAGCCGGCCGGCACCCCGGCCCCGTCCGTACCCCTCACCGCCGGAGCCTGGACGGCAGCACGGCCAGGTGCTCCTCGCGCACCAGCCCGAAGCGCAGGGCGAGGCTCACCACCAGCTCCCGCTTCCACTCCAGCCGGCCCCCGGACTCCCCGGCCGGCTTCACCCGGAGCTTGCTGCGGGCGAGGTAGTCGATGTGGAAGCTCACCGCCTGTTCGCTCGGCGCCGCGAGCCGCTCGGCCACCTGCCGGGTCGTCGGGATCACCGTGGCGGACTGGTCCCGCAGCCGCGGCTCGCACAGGGCGACCAGCACCGCGAAGTACGTGGCCGTCTCGTCGAGGCTGAACGCGGCGACCGTGCCCACCCCGTCCAGTTCCCCGGCCGTCTCGGCGTAGCTGTGCCCGGGCGCGTACACGTGGATGACGAGACCGTCCGGCGACCGGGTCGGCAGGACCACCCGGGCGAACTCGAACGGCACCGGGGCACCGATCCTGCGCGGGGCGACGCGGAAGTACTCGCCCGCCCCCTCCGGGTTCTCCACCAGCAGGCTCTGCCCGTACCCGAGGTTGCTCAGGTGCCAGTGGTCCTCGGTGGCGAGGATCTCGCCCGCCAGCCGCGGCACCGCCGGATCGTCGAGCACCAGACCCACCGGAACCCCGGGAGCGCCCCGGCCGAACCGGACCCCCTCACCCGGCCCGAGCTCCATCCCCCCGTGCTCCGTGTGCACCACCAGCCCCGACATGGGTGGACCTTGTCACGGCCCGCGCGAGCTCCACTTGAGCGGCGCCGCACCGGCGGGGCTACGCCTTGGGGCGCCCCTCCCCGTACAGCCACACGTCCCACACCTTCTTCAGGCCGTGGCCGGTGCGCCGCTCCGCGTACGCCGTGAAGTCCGCGGTGCTCGCGTTGCCGTGCCGGTGGTCGGCGGCCCAGCCGCGCAGCAGGTCGAAGAACTTCTCGTCCCCCACCTCCTGCCGGATCCGGTGCAGCACCATCGCACCCCGGTAGTACACGGGCGAGTCGGAAATGTGGTCGGCACCGGGCGGGGCGGCGGGCGGGAACGCGGCCCAGTCCCCGTCGGCGTGCGCGTCGACCGAGGTGTCACCGGCCAGGAACGCCTCGAAACGACGCTGCGCGCTCGGCCCGCCGTGGTCCTCGGACCACAGCCACTCCGCGTACGTGGCGAAGCCCTCGTTGAGCCACATGTCCTTCCAGGACTTCGGCGAGACCGAGTTCCCGAACCACTGGTGGGCCAGCTCGTGCAGCACGAGCTCCTCGTCGGGCGCACCCGAGTAGACGGGCTTGGTCTGCGTCTCCAGCGCGTACTCCAGGGTCTGCGCGGGCATCACGATCGAACCGGCGGTGCCGAAGGGGTAGGGGCCGAACTTCGCGCTGCCCCACTCCACGATCTCCGGCAGCCGCTTCAGCGCCGGCTCGCTGCCGGCCGCCTCGCCGGGCGCGACGGCGTCGTACACCTCCACGCCCGCGGGGGTCCGCCCGGTGCTCACCTTGAACTTCCCGATGGCGACGGTCGCCAGGTAGCTCGCCATCGGCTCCGGGCTGTGCCAGGCGAACTCGGTCCGCCCCTCCCCCACCTCCCGGCGGGAGCGCAGCTGCCCGTTGGACACGGCCTCGTACCCGTCCGGGACGGTGATCGTCACGTCGTACGCGGCCTTGTCGCTCGGGTGGTGGTTGCCGGGGAACCAGCCCATCGAGCCCACCGGCTCGCCGACGGCGACGGCACCGTCCTCCGTGGTGATCCAGCCCTCGCGCGAGCCGTCCGGATCGACGACCGCCTTCGGCCTCCCGGAGTAGTCCACCGTCGTGCGGAAGACCTCGCCCTTCTTCAGGTCCTTGGCCGGGCGCACCGTCAGCTCGTTGCCGGTCCGGTTGTACCGGGCCGCCGCGCCCTGCACGTCCACGCCCTCGACCTTCAGGCCGCTCAGATCGAGGTTGAAGGAGCTGAGCCCCTGCTCGGCGCGGGCGGTGATGACGGCGGTGCCGTGCAGCTGCCCGTCGGCGGGGTCGTAGGCGAGGTCCAGCGCGTAGTGCTCGACCTGGTAGCCGCCGTTGCCCGCCCGGGGGAAGAACGGGTCCCGCAGCCCGGACGCACCGGGCCGCCCCTGCACCGTCGCGCCCGTACATCCCGTCGCGAGGACGAGGAGGGCGGTGACGGCGGGGACGGCCAGGCGCTTGAGTTCCACACCCCGATCCTAAGGACCGGAGCCGGGACTACTTCTGCAGGGACTCCACACCGGCCTTGGCGAACTTCTCGTCCAGGTCGCCGCTCGGGGCGCCGGCCACGCCGATGCCGGCGACCGGGGCGCCGTTCGCCTGCACGGGGGCGCCGCCGCCGAGGAAGAGGGTGCCGGGGATGTCCTTCAGGTTCGGGGTCTGCGCGAGGCGGCCGACGAGCACGGAGGTCGGGGCGTTCCAGGACACGGCGGTGAAGGCCTTGCGCTGCGCCGACTCGTAGGACTGCGGGCCCGCACCGTCGCCGCGGAGGGTGACGATGGTGTTGCCGTTGCGGTCGACGACGGCGACGGTGACCTTCTGGTTCTCCTTCTCGGCGGCCTCCAGCGCGGCCTGCGCGGCGCGGGTGGCGGAACCGATGGTCAGGTGCGTGGAGGTGGTGAAGTTCTTGTCCGAGTCCTTCTTGGCCGACGCGGCGGGGGTGGCGCTGGCGCTGACGGCGCCGA
Organism: Streptomyces sp. NPDC090077; assembly: GCF_044747545.1. Taxonomy (NCBI): domain Bacteria; kingdom Bacillati; phylum Actinomycetota; class Actinomycetes; order Kitasatosporales; family Streptomycetaceae; genus Streptomyces; species Streptomyces sp. NPDC090077. The sequence continues at coordinate 69,793 of NZ_JBIVEG010000031.1, read as the reverse complement.
AGGTCCCCGCGCCGAGGACGACGGCGAGGGCGGTACCGGTGAGGACGCGGGTACGGGTGTTCATTTCAGCTCCTGTTGGGTCGTCGGCTTGGCTCCCTCCAAGCCTCGCCCCGCCCTCCGCCCCGCCCCGTCCCCGTACCGGCTGGGCCGTCCGACCGCACCGGTTGACCCGGGGGTCATCCGATCGGTCGATGCGGTGGGGCCGGCCGCCCGTTTTGCTGTTCTTCACGGACTCCGTCCGTCGGCCTGCCGGGCGGTGCCGGTGGGTCGGGTGCGGGTGGTGTGCCGCTGCGCGGGGCGGGGTCCCCTCCCCGCCCTTCCACCGTTCCTCCCCCGGCTACCGCTGGGAGGTGCCCCCAGGGCGCTGCCCGCCCCCGGCCCCCGCAGCACGCCCCCGACACCCCGCCCGGCCAGGGCCACCGCAGCACGCCCCCCGACCCCGCCCGACCGCACAGGGCCACCCCCCAGGAGCCACGCAGTGACCCGGCACGCCGCCGCGACCGAACCCGACACCCGCACCCTCGCCGCCGTCATGCACACGGCGTTCTTCCTCCTGCTCGGCGCATCGGTGGCCCGCTTCCTGCTCCGGCACCCCGGCGAACCCCGCACCCCCTGGGTGATCTCCCTCGGCATCGCCCTCGCCCTGCTGTACGTCCTCGGCCCCGCCGTCGGCGTCACCCGGGCCGCCCCGGCGGCCGACCACCCCGCCCCCACCCTGCGCCGCAGGCTCTGGCTCGGGCTCGTCGTCGCCACCTGGGTGGTCCTCGTCGTGCTCGCGCCGAGCTTCGCCTGGTGCGCCGTGCCGCTGTTCTTCACCGCCCTGCGCACCCTCCCCCCGCGCGCCGCCGTCGCCCTGGTCGCCGTACTCACCGTCTTCGTCGTCGCGGCCCAGATGAAGCTCTCCACCGCCTTCGACCCCAACCTCCTCCTGGCCCCGCCCGCCATCGCCGCCCTCGCCACGGCCGTGTACGTCCACATGGAGCGCCAGGCCCGCGCCCAGCGCGCGCTGATCGACGACCTGATCCGCACCCGCCGGGAACTCGCCGCCACCGAGCGCCGCGAGGGCACCCTCGCCGAACGGCAGCGGCTGTCGATGGAGATCCACGACACCCTGGCCCAGCACCTGTCCAGCCAGCAGATGCTGCTCCAGGCCGCGGACCGCACCTGGGACAGCGACCCGGCCACCGCCCGCGCGCACGTCCGCACCGCCAACGGCATCGCGGCCCGCGGCCTCGCCGAGGCCCGCCGCCTGGTCCACGACCTGGCCCCGCCCGAGCTGGACAACGGCGCCGGCCTCGCCGAGGCCCTGCGCGCCCTGGACGCCGGACCCGGCGTCGAGGTCCGCTTCCACCTGGAGGGCGTCCCCGCCCCCCTGCCGGACCGCACCGAATCGGCCCTGCTGCGCATCGCCCAGGGCGCCCTGGCCAACGTCCGCGAGCACGCGCACGCGCACACCGCCGCCCTGACCCTCAGCTTCCTCGGCGACCAGGTGGTCCTGGACATCGCGGACGACGGCTCCGGCTTCACCGAGGCCCCGGGCACCGCCGGCGACCCCGGCCGGGGCCACGGCCTCCCGGCCATGCGCGCCCGCGTGCGCCAGCTCGGTGGCACCCTGACGATCGAATCCACCCCCGGCGAGGGCACCGTCCTCTCCGCTTCCATCCCCCTGGAGCCCACAGGATGACCACGATCCTCCTCTGCGACGACCACGTGGTGGTCCGTGCCGGACTGCTCGCGCTCCTCGGCAGCGAGCCCGACATCGAGGTGCTCGGCGAGGCGGGCAGCGGCGAGGAGGCGGTCGCGCTGGCCGCCAAGCTCCGCCCGGACGTGGTCCTGATGGACCTCCAGCTGGGCGAGGGCATCGACGGGGTCGAGGCCACCCGCCGCATCACGGCCCTCCCCGCCCCGCCGCACGTCCTGGTCCTCACCACGTACGACACGGACGCGGACATCACCCGGGCGATCGGCGCGGGCGCGACCGGCTACCTGCTGAAGGCGGAACGCCCCGAGGAGCTGTTCGCCGCCATCCACTCGGCGGCGGCCGGCCGCACCACGCTGTCCGCGCCCGTCGCCAGCCGGGTCATGGCCCACATGCGCGGTACGCGGCCCACGCTCACCGACCGGGAACTCGACATCCTGGGCCAGCTGGCCCGGGGCCTGGGCAACCGCGACATCGCCCGCGCCCTGTTCATCAGCGAGGCCACGGTCAAGACGCACCTGGGCCGCATCTACGACAAGCTCGGCGTCGACACCCGCGCGGGCGCGGTGGCGGTGGCCAAGGAGCAGCGCCTGCTGCCCTCCTAGACCGTGTCCTCGGACGCGGCCGCGGACCCGGACGCGGCCGCCGCCCGCTCGGCGAGCCGCCGCCGCCACTCCTCCATCGTCGCCCGGAGGGAGTCGTTCACGAGCGTGAGCAGCTCGACGGAGGACTCGAAGCGCGCGCCGGCCGGGGTTCCGGCGCCGAGGATCCCGGCGCCGCGCCGCGACTCCGCCACCAGGACGTCGTTCATCTGCGCGGCCGCCAGCAGCGACCGCAGCCACAGCTCGTCGTCGATGGCGTAGCGCTCGCGGCGCGCGCCGGGGGGCCGTTCCCGCCGGAGCATCCCCTGCTGTTCGAGCCAGGTGACGGCGTGCGAGACGGACGCCGGGCTGACGTGGAGCCGTTCGACCAGTTCGGCGGCGGTGAGGGCGCCCGCGTCGGTGGTGTAGAGGCAGGCCAGCACCCTGGAGACCATCGGGGGCAGCCCCTGCTTGGCCAGCAGTCCGGTGAAGGACTCCGTGAACTCCCGTACCGCCTGCGGGTCGCGCCCGTGGCCGCCGTCCGCGGACTGCGGCGCGGGGGTCCGCGGCGGCTGCCTGCGGCGGCGCGCCCGGTCGCGGGTGGCCTCCTGCGCGCGGTCGGCCCCGTACTCCCCGGGCCCGCCGTTGCGGGTGACCTCCCGCATGACGGTCGAGGCGGGCCGGCCGAGGCGGCGGCCGATCTCCGTGTATCCGAGGCCTTCGGCCAGCCACTCGGCGATGTTCCGGCGGTCCTCGCCGGTGAGCCGTCCTCCGGGCATCGGCACCCGCCTCCCCTCGTCGACACGCGCAGTATGCATCCGCACCAACCCCATTGCAATTCACCCCTCACCCACCCTTGCGTTCACCCGCACAATCATTGCAACGCCAACCCCTCAATCCCCAATCTGTCAGGTCAAGTAGGCCACGAATAGTCGTTGACGGATCTGTAAACGCAATATAGCTTCGAGCGAGTTCAGCAGTTCCCAAACACTCACGGGGAGATCGACCATGGGACAGAACAGCGGATTCTCCGAGGCCGGCCTGCGCAGGATGCGCGACGTGCTGACCCGGCACGTCGACTCGGGGAAGATCCCCGGCGTCGTCGCCCTCGTCAGCCGCGGCGCCGAGACGCACGTCGAGGCGATCGGCACGACGCACCACGACGGCGGCGGCACGCCGATGTCCCGCGACACGATCTTCCGGATGGCGTCCACGTCCAAGCCGGTCGCGATGTCGGCCGCGATGGCCCTCGTCGACGACTGCGAGATCCGGCTGGACGACGCCGTCGAGCAGTGGCTGCCTGAACTCGCCGACCGCCAGGTGCTGGCCCGGGTCGACGGCCCGCTGGACGAGACCGTCCCCGCCCGGCGGCCGATCACCGTACGGGACCTGCTGAACTCCACCTTCGGACTCGGCATCGACCTCACGGCCATGGGCTCCCCGATCACGGCCGCCCTCTTCGAGCGGGGCGTCTTCACCCAGGGCGGCGAGCCCGCCCCCGAGCAGGACGAGTGGATGCGCCGCCTCGGCACGCTCCCCCTGATGCGCCAGCCCGGAGAGCAGTGGCAGTACCACATCAGCCACGACGTGCTCGGCGTCCTCGTCTCCCGGGTCACCGGCAAGCCGTTCGAGACGTTCCTGCGCGAACGCGTCCTCGACCCGCTGGGGATGAAGGACACGGGCTTCCACGTCCCCTCCGACAAGCTCGACCGGCTGCCCCCGAGCTACGCCCCCGACCCGCAGACCGGCGAGTTCCACGTGTGGGACGGGGCCGAGGGCGGCCGCTACAGCACGCCCCCGGCGTTCCAGTCCGGCGGCGGCGGCCTGGTCTCCACCGTCGACGACTACGACGCCTACTTCCGCATGCTCCTGAACCAGGGCACCCACGCGGGCCGGCGGATCCTGTCCCGCCCCGCCGTCGAGCTGATGACCACCAACAGCCTCACGCCCGAGCAGGAGGCCACCCGCTCCGCCCTGGCACGGAACAGCGTCCACGTGTCCTTCGGCCAGGGCCAGCAGGGCGGCTGGGGCTTCGGCATGGCGGTGCGCACCTACCGCGGCGACTACGCGCCCGTCGGCCAGTTCGGCTGGGACGGCGGCACCGGCACCTCGGCCTACGCCGACCCGCAGAACGGGCTCACCGGCGTCCTCCTCATGCAGGTGGGCCTCACCACCCCGGCCCCGGCCCGGGTCATCCACGACTTCTGGACCACGGTGTACCAGGCCCTGGACAGCTGACCCCGCACGGCTGAAGGCGCACGGCTGAAGGCGCGCGGGACCCCGGGAGAGGGGCGGATCCGGACAGTCCGCCCCGCTCTTCGGACAACCCGCCGCCCGACACCTGCCCCGCCCGCCACCCCCGGTGGCACGCTCGGCCCCGCCGCCACCCGGCCACCACTCCGGCCGCCACCCAGGCCACCGCGAAGGAGCCCGCGTGTCACACCCCCACCGCACCCGCCGCCCCGCCACCAGAGTCCTCACCGCCACCGCCGCCCTGCTCGCCGCAGCAGCGCTCACGGGCACGGCCCCCCAGGCCACCGCGGCCGCCGGCGCAGCCGCCCCGGCCACCGGTACGGGCCTCACCCAGTACTCCGGAACCGTCCCCCTCGGCACCACGTACACCGGCACCTCCTACCAGCTCACGGACCCCTCCCGCGGCGGCCAGCGCACCCTCGACGCCCTGAACCAGACCGGCAACCCCGGGGTCCCCTTCAACGACGCCGACAACACCTGGGGCGACGGCACCCCCGCCCACCGCCAGACCGCGGCCGCCGACGTCCACTACGCCACCGCCGTCACCTGGGACTTCTACAAGGCCGCCTTCAACCGCAACGGCGTACGCGGCGACGGCGTCGGCACCACCTCCCGCGTCCACTACGGCAACGGCTTCGGCAACGCCTACTGGAGCGACAGCTGCGCCTGCGTCACCTACGGCGACGGCAGCACCCCCGGACGCCCGCCGACCTCCCTCGACGTCGTCGGCCACGAACTCGCCCACGGCCTGACCGCCTCCACCGCCCGCCTCGGCTACACCGGCGAGGCCGGCGCGCTCAACGAGGGCACCTCGGACATCCTCGCCACCGCCGGCGAGTTCTTCGCCGAGAACAAGGCCGACCCCGGCGACTACCTCCTCGGCGAGCGCGTCTTCGACGGACCGCCCCGCCGCATGGACCGCCCGAGCGCCGACGGCGTCTCCCGCGACTACTGGTCCCCCGACATCGGCGGCCTCGACCCGCACGCCGGCTCAGGCCCCGCCCGCCACTTCTACTACCTCCTCGCCGAGGGCAGCGGCCCCCGGGTCATCGACGGCGTCGCCTACGACTCCCCCACCCACGACGGCTCCAAGCTCCTCGGCATCGGCCGCGACAAGGCCACCCGCATCTGGTACCGGGCCCTGACCCTCCACATGCGCTCCACCACCAACTACGCGGGCGCCCGCACCGCCACTTTGCGCGCCGCCGCCGACCTCTACGGCCCCTCCGCCCCCGAGACCGCCCGCGTCGCCGCCGCCTGGACCGCCGTCAACGTCCGCTGACCCGTCCGGGCCGGACGGCCCCCCGCGCCGGGAGGGGCGCACCCGTGACACCATCGGGAACGTGCTCGACATCGGCTACTCCCTCTCCCGGCGCTTCCCCGACCCCCCGCAGACCGACTACCGCTCCGCGGACGTCCACGCGCTGCGCCACGACCTGTTCTGCGGCGACGTCTACCTCGCCGACACCGACAAGGACACGGAAGTGTCCACAGCCTGGGGATGGGTGCCGGTACTCGACTTCGCCTGGGCGCTGTGCGACATCGTCGAGCAGCTCGACGAGGACCCCCGCGGCAGCCGCTCCTCCGACCGCCGGTACGCCGAACTCGACTTCACCGAGTCCGCCGACCGCATGCTCTTCGAGCGCCGCTTCGGCTGGGTCGACATCGAAGCCGACTGGATGGCCCCCGAGGAAGAACCCCTCACCTTCAGCCACCGCCTGCTGCGCCGCGAGGCCCGCGACTTCCTCCACGACCTGATCGCCGACCTCGTCGACATGCACGAGGGCCTCGGCGACAACCCGGTCGTCTGGACCCTCCAGTCCCGCTTCCCCCGCGTACCCGCCTGAGGCACGCCCGGCGCCCCGCGCCCGACGGCCGGCCGGGGGCGGCGTTGGATACCCTCTCCCGGTTGGCTTCGGGCATCGACGGGCTTTGAACTGCCTGACGGGGACGGTTCTTTCATGAGCGGCAGTGGTACGCATCCGAGCGAGCTCTTCCGACCCCTCGCACCCGACGACCCCGCCGCCGTCGGCGGCTACCGGCTCAGCGCCGTCCTCGGCTCGGGCGGCATGGGCAAGGTCTACCTCTCGTACACCCTCGGCGGACGGCCCGTCGCCCTCAAGGTGATCCGGCCCGAGTTCAGCGAGGACCCCGAGTTCCGGCGCCGGTTCCAGCAGGAAGTACGCGCCGCCCAGCGCGTCCAGGGCCTGTACACGGCCCCCGTCATCGACTTCGACACCGACGGCGCGCAGCCCTGGCTGGCCACCGCGTACGTACCCGGCCCCTCCCTCGCACACGCCGTCTCCGCCCACGGCCGGCTGCCGCTGCGCAGCGTCCTGCTGCTGGCCATCGGCGTCGCCGAGGCCCTCCAGGTCATCCACGGCGCGGGCATCGTCCACCGCGACCTGAAGCCGGCGAACGTGCTCCTCGCCTCCGACGGCCCCCGCGTCATCGACTTCGGCATCGCCCGCGCCGCCGACGCCACCTCCCTCACCGGCAGCGGGGTCAGCGTCGGCACGCCCGCCTTCATGGCGCCGGAGCAGGCCTCCACCGGCACGGTCACCGCCGCCACCGACATCTTCGCCCTCGGCCAGATCATCGCCTTCGCGGCGATCGGCGCGCCCGCGTACGGCGACGGGAACTCGCACGCGATCCTCTACCGCATCGTCCACGAGGACCCCGACCTCAGCGCCCTGCCCGCCGAGCTCCAGCCGCTGGTCGGCCGCTGCCTCAGCCGCGACCCCGCCGCCCGGCCCGCCCTCGGCGAGATCATCGAGATCTGCCACGCCCTGTCCCCCGCGCCGCTGCGCCAGGGCGAGGACTGGCTCCCCCAGGCCGTCGCCGGCTCCATCACCGAACGCCTGCGGCTGCCGGAACCGGCCCGCACCCCGCCCCCGCAGCCCGCCGCCGCGCCCACCCCGACCGCGCCCTCCACGCCCTCCGCATACGCGCAGCCCCCCACCGCACCGGCCGCGTACCCGCTCCAGCCCCCGGCCCCCGCGTACGCGCCGACGCAGACGGCCCCGGCGGCACCCGCGCACACCCCCGCATACGCGCCGACGGCCCCGGGCCACCCGACCCCGCCGCCGGGCTACCAGACGCCCCCGCCCGGCTACCCGCCCGCCGCCCCGCAGAAGTCCGGACCCAACGGGCGGGTCATCGCCGGGGCCGTCATCGGCGCGCTCATCGGCATCGCCGTCATCGTCTCCCTGCTCCCCGACGGCTCCGCCAAGGACGAGGCCGGCCACTCCGGCAGCAGCCGCGGCGGCGCCACCACCCCCGCCCCCGGGAGCTCGGCCGCCCAGAACAAGAACCAGAAGCGGCCCGACCCCACCCCGGCCACGTACCAGGGCGTCGACATCACGGCCAACTACCAGGTGATGCTCGCCGACAACCCGCCCCGCCCCGGCACCGGCGGCAACGCCGGCGTCCTGTACAACGGCGGCGACTTCTTCTACTACTACGACACCCTGTTCGGGGACACGAAGGTCGGCACCAACAACGGCAAGCTCGTCGTCCTGAACAACGCCCAGAAGGGCTCCCTGGAAACCTGCCGCGCGGAGACCCGCTACACCGAGAAGGTCGGCCTCGACCAGCTCACCGACGGCTCCGAGATCTGCGTCCTCAGCAACGCCGGACACATCGCCGTGGTCACCTACCGCGGCAAGTCCGAAGCCAAGGACGCCAGCAACTTCATCACCGTCGACCTCACCGTCTGGCGGGGCGCCGAAGACCCGAAGAAGCGCTGACGCCCCGGCACCCAGGCACCCCGGCACCCGCGGCCCGTACGCCCCCCGTCCGTACGGGCCGCACCCCCCTACCCACCCCTACCCCACCACCCGCAGCCCCAGGTGCGCCGCCAGCTGCGGAGCCAGCTCGAACAGCTGCCCGTGGCTGATCACCGCCCCCGACAGCGCGTCCACGCCCCGCGCGATCCCCAGCTCGGTCGCCCCGCGCAGGTCCACGTCCGCCAGCCGCGCCCCCGCGAGGTCCACCCCCCGCACCGCGCAGTCCCGGAACTCCACCCGCTCCAGCACCGCACCCCCGAAGTCCGGCTCCACCAGCACGCACCCCTCGAACACCACCTCCCGCAGCCGCGCCGCCCGCAGGTTCAGGTAGTCGATCTTGCCGCCGCGGACGAGGACCCGCTCCAGCACCGCCCCGTGCATCTGCACCCCGCCCAGGCGCGCGTCCAGCAGCTCCACGTCCCGCAGCGAGGCCCCCGACAGGTTCGTACCGACGCCCCGGACCCCCTCCAGCACCGCGTCCAGGAACCGCGCCTTCGACAGCTGCGCCTCGTCCAGCGCGCACCGCCGCAGCGCGCAGTCCATGAACCGGGACCCGATCCCGTCCTCCCCCGCCAGGTCCAGGTCCGCGAACTCCAGCCCGTCGTAGTCCCCGTCCGGCTCCAGCCCGCCGCCGCCCCACGCCACCAGCTCCGGCAGCCGCACCTCCGGCCGCCGCGCCTCCTTCACCTTCGCCTGCCCCGACCGCACCCCATGTCCGTTTCGCACCATCCGACCATCCTGACCCACGGCACTGACAACGGCCCCGCTACACCCCCGCCCCGCCCAGCCGCGCCAGCGCCCCGTCCGTCAGCCGGTACACCGACCACTCCTCCTGCGGCCGCGCGCCCAGCGCCTCGTAGAACGCGATCGTCGGCGCGTTCCACTTCAGCACCGACCACTCCAGCCGCTCGTACCCGCGCTCCACGCACGTCCGCGCCAGCTCCGCCAGCAGCGCCTTCCCGTGCCCGCCCCCGCGCACGCCCGGCCGTACGTACAGGTCCTCCAGGTAGATCCCGTGGACCCCGCGCCACGTCGAGAAGCTCAGGAACCACACCGAGAAGCCGACGACCTCCCCGGCGTCCGTCTCCGCGATGTGCGCGAACACCGCCGGGCGCTCCCCGAACAACGCCTCGCGCAACTGCTCCGGCGTCGCACGCGCCTCGTGCGGCACCTTCTCGTACTCCGCCAACTCGCGGATCATGGCGTGGATTTCGGGAACGTCGTCGACCACCGCTGCACGGATCATGCCGCCACCCTAGGGCGTGCCCTCCCTCACCGCCCCAGCAGCAGCCCGGCCACCGCCACCTCGCGCCGCGGCAGCCGCCGGCACCCCTCCTCCGCCTCCCACAGGCAGTTCTGCAGCACCCGGCCCAGCGTCCACGCCCGCGCCCGCGCCCGGTCCGCCCCCAGCGCCTCCGTGAGCAGGTCGAACCGCCACCGCACGTCCCGCTCCCGGTACTCGTTCACCAGCGACGGCAGCAGCTCGAAGCCCGGGTCCCCGGCCAGCGGCTTCGGATCGATCGCCAGCCACGGCTCGCGCCCGCCCGCCAGCACGTTCCCGAAGTGCAGGTCCCAGTGCAGCAGCCGGTCACCCGGCTCCCCCGCCACCTCCGCCAGCGCCCCCGCACAGTCCCGCAGCACCCGCCGGTCCGCCGCCGAGGCCAGCCCGGCCGCCGCCCGCGGCACCCGCTCCAGCATCCCCGCCGCGATCGGCCCGAGCCCCCGCAGCCCCTCCGGCGCCGGCACCGCGCACAGCCGCGCCAGCAGCCCTCCGATCACCGCGACCGCCGCGCGCACGTCGCGCCGCGCGAGGCCCGACAGGGGCCGCTTCTCGTCCAGCCGCTCCAGCAGCAGGGTCCCGGTCGGCGCGTCGTACTCCAGCAGCCGTACGCTGCCCCGCCCGCCCCACGCCCGCAGCGCGAGCGGCTCCCCCACCGTCTCCTCGTCCGGGGTCAGCACCTTCAGCGCCGCCGCCGTACCGTCCGCCCGCTCCACCGGCAGCACCACCGCCGTCATCCCGCGCATCCCCGGCCCGGTCACCCGCAGCCCCCAGCGCTCCAGGAACGCCTCCACCACCCGGACACCCCTTCCCGAACCGGCACGAACCCCCCGCCACCCTACGGCGGATCACCCCGCCCGCACATCGCACATCCCGCCGCGCAACCGGGCCCGGACCACGACACCCGGTCCCTGGACACCCCCGCGCGGCCCCGTGTACCAACTCCCCCATGACGATCAACGGCGGGATCTCCTTCTGGTACGCGACCGGCACGCCGGACCGGCAGCCGCCCCGCGCACCCCTCACCACCGACGCCACGGCGGACGTCGTCATCGTCGGCGGCGGCTACACCGGCCTGTGGACGGCCTACTACCTCAAGCGCGCCGCCCCCGACCTCCGCGTCACCGTCCTGGAGCAGAAGTTCTGCGGCTACGGAGCCTCCGGCCGCAACGGCGGCTGGCTCTACAACGGCATCGCCGGCCGCGACCGCTACGCCGCCCTGCACGGCCACGAGGCCGCCCGCCGCCTCCAGCAGGCCATGAACGACACCGTCACCGAGGTCATCGAGATCGCCGACGCCGAATCCATCGACGCGGACATCCACCGCGGCGGCGTCCTCGAAGTGGCCCGCACCCCCGCCCAGCTCACCCGCCTCAGGGCCTTCCACACCGCCGAACTCTCCTTCGGCGAGACCGGACGCGAGCTGTACGACGCCACCGCCACCCGCGCCCGCATCGACGTCGCCGACGCCGTCGGCTCCAGCTGGACCCCGCACGGCGCCCGCATCCACCCCCTCAAGCTCGTCCGCGGCCTCGCCGACGCCTGCGAACGCCTCGGCGTCGTGATCCACGAGTCCACCCCGGTCTCGGAGATCGCCCCCCGCCGCGCCGTCACCCCCTACGGCACCGTCCGCGCCCCGTACGTCCTGCGCTGCACCGAGGGCTTCACCGCCGCCCTGAAGGGCCAGAAGCGCACCTGGCTCCCCATGAACTCCTCGATGATCGTCACGGCCCCCCTGCCGCCCTCGGTCTGGAAGCAGCTCAACTGGCAGGACGCCCCGCTCCTCGGGGACATGGCCCACGCCTACATGTACGCCCAGCGCACCGCCGACGACCGCATCGCCATCGGCGGCCGCGGGGTCCCGTACCGCTTCGGCTCCCGCACCGACAGCGACGGCCGCACCCAGCCGGCCACCATCGCCTCCCTCACGGCCCTCCTCACCACCTTCTTCCCCCTCCTCACCGGCACGGAGATCACCCACGCCTGGTCGGGGGTCCTCGGCGTCCCCCGCGACTGGTGCGCGACGGTCACCCTGGACGCCGCCACGGGCCTGGGCTGGGCCGGCGGCTACGTCGGCTCGGGCGTGGCCACCTCCAACCTCGCCGCCCGCACCCTGCGCGACCTGGTCCTCGGCGACCGCACGGACCTGACCGCCCTCCCCTGGGTCCAGCACCGCGTCCGCCGCTGGGAGCCGGAGCCCTTCCGCTGGCTCGGCGTCCACGCCCTCTACGCCGCCTACCGCGAGGCGGACCGCCGCGAGACCACCACCCACCGCCCCACCACAACCCCCCTGGCCCGTCTCGCCAACCGCGTCTCGGGCCGCGACTGAGGGGGCCCCGGGCACGACGAAGGCCCCGGACCGAGACGGTCCGGGGCCTTCACCAGCAGAGCCCCCTGTCGGGTTCGAACCGACGACCCCCGCTTTACAAGAGCGGTGCTCTGGCCAGCTGAGCTAAGGAGGCAGGGCCGCCATCACTCTACACAGCACGCTCTTCCCCGAGCCATCACGTTAACGGCGCCGACGAGGACCAGATGTGCGGAACCGGACAGTCCACCCGGGGCCCGAGGGGCTGACAGGAGGCGCTGCGCCAGGTAGCGTCGGGCGGAGTCCAGGCGACTGGACTAGACCTTCCACTCGGATCGTCCGGCACGTTCCTGCCGGTAGAAGGGATTCACCACCATGGCTTCTGTCACCTTCGACAAGGCGACCCGCCTCTACCCGGGCGGCGACAAGCCCGCCGTCGACCAGCTGGAGCTGGAGATCGAGGACGGCGAGTTCCTCGTCCTCGTCGGCCCCTCCGGCTGCGGCAAGTCCACCTCCCTGCGCATGCTCGCGGGCCTGGAGGACGTCAACGGCGGCGCCATCCGCATCGGCGACCGCGACGTCACGCACCTGCCGCCCAAGGACCGGGACATCGCGATGGTGTTCCAGAACTACGCGCTCTACCCGCACATGAGCGTCGCCGACAACATGGGCTTCGCGCTCAAGATCGCCGGCGAGGACAAGGCCACCATCCGCCGCAAGGTGGAGGAGGCGGCCAAGATGCTGGACCTGACCCAGTACCTCGACCGCAAGCCGAAGGCGCTCTCCGGCGGCCAGCGCCAGCGCGTCGCCATGGGCCGGGCCATCGTGCGCAAGCCGCAGGTGTTCCTCATGGACGAGCCGCTGTCGAACCTCGACGCCAAGCTCCGCGTGTCCACCCGTACGCAGATCGCCGCGCTCCAGCGCGACCTCGGCATCACCACCGTCTACGTCACCCACGACCAGGTCGAGGCCATGACGATGGGCGACCGCGTGGCCGTGCTGAAGGACGGGCTGCTCCAGCAGGTCGACACCCCGCGCAACATGTACGACCGGCCGGCGAACCTGTTCGTCGCCGGGTTCATCGGCTCGCCCGCCATGAACCTCGTCGAGGTCCCGATCACCGACGGCGGCGTGAAGTTCGGCGAGAGCGTCGTGCCGGTGTCGCGCGAGGCGCTGTCCGCCGCCGCCGACTCGGGCGACAAGACCGTCACCGTCGGCGTGCGCCCCGAGCACTTCGACATCGGCGACACCGGCGGCCTGACGATCACCGTGAACGTGGTCGAGGAGCTGGGCGCCGACGGCTACGTCTACGGCAGCCACGACGGCCAGGACATCGTGGTGCGCGTGAACGGCCGCCAGGTGCCCGAGAAGGGCTCCTCGCTGCACGTCGTGCCGCGCCCGGACGAGATCCATGTTTTCTCGACGTCTTCCGGTGCACGGCTGTCCAACTGAGTGACGGGCGGGGGCGTTCCGCCAAGGGGCGCCCCCGTCCCGGCAGTTGCGGGGACGGGTGCCACGAACCCCGGCAGACCGGGCCATTCGGCCGCACCCGTCAACCCTTAAATCGAAAAGCCACGTCGAACCATCCCCCGACCGGGTGACTAAATGTCGCCAAATCCTCACCGAGCGCTACTCTCGCCCTCGTGACCCACACTGCCCGCCGAATCGGCCGTTCCCTCGCCCTGGTCCTGCCCGTCGTCCTGGTCCTGTCCGGGACCCTCGCGGTCACCATGGTCCCCTGGGCGGATCACTCCTCCCAGATCCTGACCGCCTCCGCCGAGGACGTCTCCGTCCCCAAGAAGCCGGCAGCACCCCAGGACCAGCTGCGCGACAAGCTCCTCGGCGAGCTCCAGCAGGGCGAGCAGCCGGGCGCCGTCCTCACGCACCTCCAGCAGGAGGTGAACGGGCGGCCGTCGCTGGCGGAGCACTGCGTGAGCATCGCGCGGGCGCTGGGCCGGGCCGCGGTGGAGGCGTACGGGCCGACGAAGGCCCAGTCGTACGCGCGCCCCGTCTGCGACACCTCGTACGCGACCGGCGTCGCCTCGATGGGCTGACGGCCCGTCGCGCCTGCCCCTCCCGGACCGGGGGCCGTCCCTACGCTGGCGGCCATGACCGAGACCGGCCCCGAACCACCCCAATCCACCGATGACGCGGCCGCGTTCCCGGCCCCTCCCACCCAGGCTGTGGTCCTGGCGGGCGGGCAGGGATCGCGGCTGCGGCCGTATACGGACGACCGGCCCAAGCCGATGGTGGAGATCCCGGGCACCGGACTGCCCATCATCGGGCACCAGTTGGCGTGGCTGGCGGCCGAGGGGGTCACCGACGCCGTGGTGTCCTGCGGACACCTCGCGGAGGTGCTCCAGGAGTGGCTGGCGCGGGCCGTGCTGCCGTTGCGGGTGACGACGGTGGTGGAGGAGGAGCCGCTGGGGCGCGGCGGCGGGCTGAAGTTCGCGGCACGCCGGCTGCCGCGTCCGGACGGGGCCTGGTACGCGACCAACGGCGACGTGTGGACGCGTTTCCCGCTGCGGGAGATGGCGGCCTTCCACGCGGAGCGGGAGGCGCTGGCGACGCTGGCGCTGGCCCGGCCGCGCATGCCGTGGGGGGTGGTGGAGACGAACGAGTTCGGGCAGGTGCTGGACTTCATCGAGGCACCGCCGTCGCCTTATCCGATCAACGCCGGGGTGTACGTGTTCGCCCCCGGATTCGCCGCGCTGCTGCCGGACTTGGGGGACCACGAGCGGACCACGTTCCCGCGGCTGGCCCGGGAGCGGCGGCTGGCCGGCTTTCCGCTGCCGCAGGGGGCGTACTGGCGGGCGATCGACACGGCGAAGGACCTGAGCGAGGCCGCACGGGAGTTGGCGGCCCAGGGCGCCGTCTGAGCGCTTTCCGTGTTGCTACGTCCGCCGGTACGCCGACCCGTGCCGCCGGGAACGTGCGGAAGGGCCCGGCGCGCCGTACGCGCGCCGGGCCCTTCGTCCGGTGGGTGGCCCGGTCAGCCGAGGAGGCCGCCGACGAGACCGGGCTTCTTGGCCGTGCCGTCGCCGCCGCCGGAGCCGCTGCGGGTCCCGGAGGACGTGGCCGGCGGCTGCTGCGGGCTGGACTGCTTCGGGGCGCTGCTGCGCGGGGTCTGGCTGCCGCTGCCGGAGCTCTTGGTGGCGCTGGGGGCCCCGGAGCCGGTCGTGGAGCTGTCGCGGGCCGGGGCGCTGCTGCCGGTGCGGCCGGACTTGGCGGCGGGCTCGGAGGGCGCGGCGGACGGCGAGGCCTGCTTCGAGGGCTGCTGCTGCCTGCCGGGGGCGGGCTGCTGGGCGGGGGGCTGCGGGAGCGGGCTGCCGGGGAGGTAGTTGCTGGGGGCCTGGCCGGGGCCCGGGACGGTGACGACGGTGGAGGAGCGGACGGCCCCGCCGAGCAGGGAGCCGATGAGGAGGGTGAGTCCGCAGACGACGGTGGCCATGACGGCGCCGCGGCGCAGCACCCGGCGGCGCAGCCGCCAGATCTCGGAGCGCGGGCCGAGGGTGCGCCAGGCCTCGCCGGTCAGGCGCGCGTCGAGGGAGTAGACGGGCGCGCCGGCGATGACCAGCGGGCTCCAGGCGGCGAGGTAGATGATGTCGGGGGCGTCGTAGGCGGGGACGGTCTTCCAGCTCACCGTCATGAGGAGCGCGGCGGAGAGCAGGGCGCCGATGCAGGCGGCGAAGCGCTGCCAGAGGCCGAAGACGGTCAGGACGCCGACGATGACCTGGAGGAAGGCGACGCTGAGGCCCGCTCCGACGGGGTGGGCGAGCGCGAAGTCGCGCAGCGGTTCGGCGAGGGCCCAGGGGTGCAGGGTCTGGAGCCAGGTGACCATCGAGCCGCGTTCGCCGCCGTCGAAGTAGACGGGGTCGCACAGCTTGCCCATGCCGGCGTAGATGGAGATGAAGCCGAGGAAGACCCGCAGCGGGAGCAGGACGACGCCGAGGTTCATCCGGCGGCCGGGGTAGTAGGAGGCCTGGCCCCGGGCGTCGGCGGCGGGGCGCCGGCTGTCGGGGCCGGTGTCGTGGCCCGGGTGGCCGCCGTCGTGCGCGTCGTACGGCGGGTACGGCTCGCGCGGGAGGTCGCGCACGGCGGCGAGGGGGCGGGTCTCGTCCGGGTCGCCGTAGGTGCGCTGGCCGATGACGGTGGGGGTGGCGAGGGTGTCCTCGCCCAGGTCGTGTGCCAGGTCGACCCGGGGGATGGTCTGGGTGGCGGCTCCGCCGTCGTGGTCGTCGTGGCCGCGGCCCGCTTCGCGCACGGCCTGGAGGAGTCCCCCCATGGCCGCGGCGTCACCGGGGGCGGACTTGCCGCTCCAGACGACGGGTGCGCGGCGGCGGGTGGCTCCGGCGGTCGCGACGGCGACGGCACCGAGGAGGGGCGCGCGGCCGGGGGCCTTCGCGGGCTTGGAACGCGCGCTCGGGCTCGGTGCGAGCCGCACGCGGAAGCTGGCGTGGTTGACGATGACCTGTGCGGGGTCGCACGGCACCTTGACCATGCTCAGCGCGGGCTGGTCGTCGAACCCTGACGTTCTGGTGTCCACACTCATCTAACCGAGTGATGAGTGTTTAGGACACTGCCTTGACACGAGGGATCTGTCCGAGACCCGTCAAGATCAAGTCGCCCCGCCCGGGACGGGCGGGGCGACACGCTCACGGGTCACGTCCCGTGGGCCAAGTGGATCAGGCCCTTGCGGCCGTCCGGGTCAGACGCGGCCGCGCTCGGCGCGCTTGCGGGCGGCCTCGTAGAGGACCACGCCGGCGGCGACACCGGCGTTGAGGGACTCGGCGCCACCCGGCATCGGGATGCGGACGAGGTAGTCGCAGTTCTCGCCGACGAGGCGGCCGAGGCCCTTGCCCTCGGAGCCGACGACGATGACGACCGGGCCGCCGAGGGCGTCCAGGTCCTGCACCTCGTGCGTGCCCTCGGCGGCGAGGCCGACGACGGTGATGCCGGCCTTCTTGTAGTCCTGGAGCGCGCGGGTGAGGTTGGTGACGCGGGAGACCGGGGTGCGGGCGGCGGTGCCGGCGGAGGTCTTCCAGGCGCCGGCGGTCATGCCGGCGGCGCGGCGCTCGGGGATGACCACGCCGTGGCCGCCGAAGGCGGAGACGGAACGGACGATCGCGCCGAGGTTGCGCGGGTCGGTGACGCCGTCGAGGGCGACGATGAGGGCGTCCTCGCCGTTGTCGTGGGCGGCGTCGAGGAGGTCCTCGGGGTGCGCGTACTCGTACGGCGGGACCTGGAGGACGAGGCCCTGGTGGTTGAGCCCGTTGGTCATCCGGTCGAGCTCGGGGCGCGGGGCCTCCATCAGGTTGATGTTGCCGCGCTCGCCGGCGAGCTTGAGGGCGTCGCGGACGCGCTCGTCGTTGTCGATGAACTGCTGCACGTAGAGGGTGGTGGCGGGCACGCCGTCGCGCAGCGCCTCGAAGACCGGGTTGCGGCCGACGACCATCTCGCTGGTGCCCTTGGGGCCGCCGCGGCGGGGCGCGGGGCGGCGCTTGGCCGCCTGGCGGGCCATGGCGTTGGCGATGCGGTTCGCCTTGTGCTTCTTGCGGTCCTCGGCCTTGGGCGTGGGGCCCTTGCCCTCCAGGCCCTTGCGCCGCTGGCCACCGCTGCCGACCGTCGCGCCCTTCTTGTTGGACGTGCGGCGGTTCCTGCGCTGGCTGTTCCCGGCCATGACCTCTACCTGTTTTCGTTCGTGCTGCGATATGTACGTATGAAGAGTGTGCCGCCCGGAAGCCCGGGCGGCACAACATGGCTGGTCCGGGTGGGTCCGGATCAGCGGGGGGCGAGGGTCCAGCGCGGACCGCTGGGGCTGTCCTCGATGACCAGACCCGACTGGTTCAGCTGGTCGCGGATGGCGTCGGCGGTCGCCCAGTCCTTGCGGGCGCGGGCGGACTCGCGCTGCTCCAGGACGAGGCGCACGAGGGTGTCGACGGCCCCGTGCAGGTCCTCGCCGCGGTCGGCCTCGCCGGCCCAGTGCGGGTCGAGCGGGTCCAGGCCGAGGACGCCCAGCATGGCGCGCACCTCGGACAGCCGGGCGATCGCCTCGTCCTTGTCGTCCGCGGCGAGCGCGCTGTTGCCCTGACGGACGGTGGTGTGGACGATGGCCAGCGCCTGCGGGACGCCCAGGTCGTCGTCCATCGCCTCGGCAAAGGCCGGCGGGACCTCGGCGGCGGCCTCGACGGAGCCGCCCGCCTTCTCCATGACCCGCTGGTAGAAGCCCTCGATGCGGGCGAAGGCGGACTCCGCCTCGCGCAGCGCCTCCTCGCTGTACTCGATCATCGACCGGTAGTGCGGGGTGCCGAGGTAGTAGCGCAGGACGATCGGGCGCCACTGCTTGACCATCTCGGAGACGAGCACCGAGTTGCCCAGCGACTTCGACATCTTCTCGCCGGACATGGTGACCCAGGCGTTGTGCACCCAGTAGTTCGCGAACCCGTCGCCGAAGGCCTTGGCCTGGGCGATCTCGTTCTCGTGGTGCGGGAAGATCAGGTCGAGCCCGCCGCCGTGGATGTCGAAGGCCTCGCCGAGGTACTTGTGCGCCATCGCGGAGCACTCCAGGTGCCAGCCCGGACGGCCGCGGCCCCAGGGGGTCTCCCAGGAGGGCTCGCCCGGCTTGGCGGACTTCCACATGGCGAAGTCGCGCGCGTCGCGCTTGCCGGTCTCGCCGGTGGACTCCGGCTGGCGGATGTTGTCGAGCTCCTGGCGGGACAGCGAGAGGTAGCCCGGGAAGGACTTCACGTCGAAGTAGACGTTGCCCTCGGACTCGTACGCGTGGCCGCGCTCGATGAGCCCGCGCATCATCTCGACCATCTCGGTGACGTGTCCGGTCGCGCGGGGCTCGTAGGTGGGCGGCAGGCAACCGAGGGCCGTGTAGCCGTCGTTGAACGCGCGCTCATTGTCGTAGCCGATGGACCACCAGGGGCGGCCCTGCTCCGCGGACTTCGAGATGATCTTGTCGTCGATGTCCGTGACGTTGCGGATGAACGTGACGTCGTAGCCGCGGTGGGTGAACCAGCGGCGCATCATGTCGAAGTTGAGGCCCGACCGGATGTGCCCGATGTGCGGGGCGGCCTGCACGGTCGCGCCACACAGGTAGATCGAGACGCAGCCCTGTTCGAGCGGGACGAAGTCGCGGATCTGCCGGGCGCTGGTGTCGTACAGGCGAATAGTCACGGCATCCAGGGTAGTGCGCCAGCGGGAGTGCCCGAGGACCTATTGAGGCCGCCCGGACGGTTTGTTGCCGAAGAGGTGACATCCGTAACGGGCGGCCCGTGGCCCCGGGCCGTACTCAGGTCCGGTTCGTCCGGTAGACGAGGGCGGTGGCGATGGCGGCGAGGCCCTCGGCGCGGCCGGTCAGGCCCAGTCCGTCGGTGGTGGTGCCGGAGACGGAGACGGGGGCGCCCGCCGCCGCCGCGAGCGCCTTCTGCGCTTCCTCGCGCCGCTTGCCGATCTTCGGGCGCACGCCGATCACCTGGATCGCGATGTTGCCGATCTCGAAGCCCTCGGCGCGGACGATCCGGGCGGCCTCCGCCAGCAGGGTGACCCCGGCGGCACCGGACCACTCGGGGCGGGAGGTGCCGAAGTGCGCGCCGAGGTCGCCGACGCCGGCGGCGGAGAAGAGGGCGTCACAGGCGGCGTGGGCGGCGACGTCGCCGTCCGAGTGCCCGGCGAGGCCGTCCTCCCCCTCCCAGAGCAGGCCGGCGCACCACAGCTCGCGGCCGGTCTCGAAGGCGTGCACGTCGGTGCCGATCCCGACGAGCGGGATCAGGGGCAGGTCAGTAGACATCGGTGGCCCTCCTGCGGGCGAGTACGGCCTCGGCGAGGACCAGGTCGAGCGGGCGGGTGACCTTGAAGGCCTCCTCGTGGCCGGGGACGGTCACGACGGTGACCCCGGTGCGCTCCACCATGCCGGCGTCGTCGGTGGCGCCCTCGCCGCTGACGGCGATGGCCTCGTGCGCGCGCAGCAGGGTGGCGAGGTCGAAGCCCTGCGGGGTCTGCACGGCGCGCAGCCGGGCCCGCTCGGGCGTGGCGACGACCGGTTCGGGCTCGCCGGGGGCGCCGGGCTCGACCTCCTTGACGGTGTCGGCCAGGGGCAGGGCGGGGACCACGGCCGGGGCGCCGTCGCGGACGGCCTCGACGACGGAGTCCACGGTGTCGACGGGGACCAGCGGGCGGGCCGCGTCGTGGATGAGCACGGAGGTGATGTCGGCGGGCAGGGCGGCCAGGCCGGCGCTCACGGACTCCTGGCGGGTGTCGCCGCCGGGGACGACCCGGATCTCGGTCCGCTCGGGCAGGGCGTGCTCGTCCAGCAGGTGGCGGACCTCGGCCGCGCCGTCGGGCGGGGCGACGACCACGACCAGGGCGACCGCGCGGGAGGCGGCCATGGCGCGGACGGCGTGGATCAGCATCGGGGTCCCGCCGAGGGCCCGCAGGGCCTTGGGGGCGCCGGGACCGAGGCGTACCCCGCGGCCGGCGGCCGGGATCACCGCGGCGGTGCGGTGGGGGCGGGATTCGTCAGACATCAGTAGCTCCGAGCCAGGTTTGTGACTTCGGCCGACATGGGTATGGCCTTGGGCGTACCCCCGGCTCCGGCCGGGGGGAGTGCCGGGTGCGACGCCCTCGCCCCTTCCGTGACGACCGGTCGAGCCGGCTGCCCGGACCCGGCACGCCAGAACGGGACCGTGCGGGTGTGCACACGCAGGGTACGGCGGGATGAGCGCAGGGTACGGCCGTCGGGGTACGGCAGTACGACCCGGGGCCGGCGGAGCCGGGACCGGGTGGAGCGGGACCGGACGGGCGCGGTGCCCGGACCGGGTGAATCGGGTGAGGTGGCCGGACGCAGACGTGCCGCAGCGCCCGGCAACAGCCCTCTCGAATCGAGAGGGCGGGTCATCGGGCACCGCGGCACACTGTGGCCGGTTCGTGCGTCAGGACGCAAGAACCTCGTCGAGGAGGGCCTCGGCCTTGTCCTCGTTGGTGTTCTCGGCGAGCGCGAGCTCGCTCACCAGGATCTGACGCGCCTTCGCGAGCATGCGCTTCTCTCCAGCGGAGAGACCGCGCTCACGCTCACGACGCCACAGGTCACGCACCACTTCGGCGACCTTGATGACATCGCCGGAGGCGAGCTTCTCCAGATTTGCCTTGTAACGACGGGACCAGTTCGTGGGCTCTTCTGCATACGGTGCGCGGAGCACCTCGAAGACCCGGTCCAGCCCGTCCTGGCCGACTACGTCGCGAACGCCGACGAACTCTGCATTGTCCGCAGGCACACGAACCGTCAGGTCGCCCTGGGCGACCTTGAGCACCAAGTAGGTCTTGTCCACGCCTTTGATCTGGCGAGTTTCGATGGCCTCGATCAGCGCGGCCCCGTGATGGGGATAGACCACGGTGTCGCCAACCTTGAACGTCATGTGACAGGTACCCCTTCCGTGGCTATCCAGGGTAACACGAGAACTGACTGTTATGAATGGCGTTTTCGCAGGTCAGGGCACATCTCGGGGCTTGACAACAGCGACACGAACGTGCTGCGGAAGGCTTCCGGAGGGGGGTATTCGCAGGTCGGAGGCGCTGTGCGGACCGGGCGAAACGACCACGTTACACCTGGCGGACGCGGCCACCAGTGTGACGTACGTCCCGTTTTGCCGGGTTCCTGGACATGAAACGGAAGTACTCCGTTCGACTGGCGGCCACCCGTACGCACCGGGTTCAGGCCCAATCTCGAATTGATCATCCGGCCGCGTTCGAGGGATTCCCGGAATTGATCACGGGACGGCCCCGGACGGGATAGCGGAATGCAAGATCGCCGGACCGGCGCAGCGCGGTGCGCGCACTGCGGAGGGTCGGGTGCGGGGGCGGGGCGGCGGCTCGGTAACCTAAGCGCGCTGACACACCCTTAGGGCGGCTTTACCTCGGCCACCCTGAGCCTGTACCCGTCCCGTCCGTACGTCCAAGGAGTTGCCGCCGCCGTGAGCCGCAGCCTTCGACGCGGCGCTCTCGCCGCTACCGCCGTCGTGTTCTCCCTTGCTTCGCTCGCAGCGTGCGGTGCGGGCAACGACGCGCAGACTCTCCAGATCAAGCCGGACAACGCCGCCGTCACCAAGGGCGACATCAAGATCCAGAACGCCCTGGTGATCACCAAGGGCGAGAAGGACAAGAAGGGGCCGGCCGCCGTCTCGGCGACCGTGTTCAACTCCGGCAGCAAGCCCCAGACCCTGGACGGGATCACCCTCAAGGGTGGCAAGTCCAAGGTGGTCCTGAAGGCCGCCGAGGGCTCCGGCAAGATCACCGTGCCGGCCGGCGGCTCCGTGGTGCTGGGCGGCAAGGGCAACGCCTCCGCCGTCGTCGAGGGCGGCCGCGAGGCCGTGCAGAACGGCAACGTGCAGGACGTCGTCTTCCAGCTGAGCACCGCCGGTGACGTGGAGCTGGGCGCCTTCGTCGTCCCGGCCACCGGCATGTACGCGGGCTACGGCCCGACCGAGGCCCCGGCCCCCGCACCGGCCCCCGCCGCGTCGGGCACCCCCTCGGGCTCCCCCTCCCCGGGCGCCTCGGGCACCCCCGCCGCCTCGGGCTCCCCGTCCGCCGGCGCCACCCCGTCGGGCACCGCCTCGGGCGCCGCCTCGGCGTCGCCGTCGCGCAGCGCGGGCCACTGAGCGCAGCAGCAGCAAAAGGGGAGGGCCCCCGCCGCATCGCGGCGGGGGCCCTCCCCTTTTGGCGGACGCCTCCGGAGCACCAGAGGACCACTCGAAGCCCGTCGGCCTACGGCTCGAACTTGTAGCCCAGGCCGCGCACCGTCACCAGGTAGCGCGGGGCACCCGGGTCCGGCTCGAACCCCTCCCCCGTGCGCCCCTTGCGCGGCTCGGCCCCGGGGGGCCTCACCGGCTTCGGGACGCTGCGCCGGCCTCCGGCCGGCCGTGGGGGCCCGTCCGTACGCCGTCGGCCTACGGCTCGAACTTGTAGCCCAGGCCGCGCACCGTCACCAGGTAGCGCGGGGCACCCGGGTCCGGCTCGATCTTGGCCCGGAGGCGCTTGACGTGGACGTCCAGGGTCTTGGTGTCGCCGACGTAGTCCGCGCCCCAGACCCGGTCGATCAGCTGCATGCGGGTCAGCACGCGGCCCGCGTTGCGCAGGAGCATCTCCAGCAGGTCGAACTCCTTCAGCGGGAGGTCGACCTTGGCGCCGGCGACGGTGACCACGTGCCGGTCCACGTCCATGCGTACGGGCCCGGCCTCCAGGGCCGCCGGGGTGACCTCCTCCGGCTCCCCGCGGCGGCGCAGGACCGCGCGGATGCGGGCGACCAGCTCCCGGGAGGAGAAGGGCTTCGTGACGTAGTCGTCGGCTCCTATCTCCAGCCCGACGACCTTGTCGATCTCGCTGTCCTTCGCGGTCACCATGATCACGGGAACGTTGGAGCGGCCGCGCAGCTGCCGGCAGACCTCGGTGCCCGGCAGGCCGGGCAGCATCAGGTCCAGGAGGACGAGGTCGGCGCCGTTGCGCTCGAACTCGTCGAGCCCGTCGGGCCCCGTCGCGGCGATCGCGACCTCGAAGCCTTCCTTGCGGAGCATGTAGGACAGGGCGTCGCTGAAGGATTCCTCATCCTCGACGACGAGCACTCGGGTCACGGAAGGACCTCCGGGGCAGGAATGACAGGTTCTGGGTCAAGCTGGGGTCTGGCGGGTCCGGTGGCGGTCGCCGGGGCCGGCGCGGCCGCCTCGGGGAGTCGCAGGGTGAACGTGGAGCCCTGGCCCTCGGAGCTCCACACCGACACCTCCCCGCCGTGCGAGGCCGCCACGTGCTTCACGATCGCGAGGCCCAGGCCGGTTCCTCCCGTGGCGCGGGAGCGGGCCGGGTCGACGCGGTAGAAGCGCTCGAAGATGCGCTCGCGGTCCTTCTCCGGGATGCCGATGCCCTGGTCGGTCACGGCGATCTCGATCAAGTCTCCCCCGGGAGCCGTCACCCGGCGCGCGGCGATGCCGACGCGGGTGCGGGCCGGGCTGTAGTTCACGGCGTTCTCGACGAGGTTTCCGAGGGCGGCGGCCAGCTGCCCCCGGTGTCCCCACACCCGCAGGTCGGCGGTGCCGCCGGCGGCCATGGTGATCTGCTTCGAGGTGGCCGTGTGGCGGCAGCGGTCGATGGCCTCCGCCACGAGCGTGTCGACCCGTACGGGCTCGGCGTCCTCCAGGGCCTCGTCGTTCTGTACCCGGGAGAGGTCGATGAGCTCCTGCACGAGGTTGATCAGCCGCGTGGACTCGATCTGCATGCGGCCGGCGAAGCGGGTGACCGCCTCGGGGTCGTCGGCGGCGTCCATGACCGCCTCGGAAAGCAGGGAGATCGCCCCGACCGGGGTCTTCAGCTCGTGCGAGACGTTCGCGACGAAGTCGCGGCGCACCGCTTCGATCCGGCGGGCCTCGGTGAGGTCCTCGACCAGCAGCAGCACCAGGCGGGAGCCCAGCGGGGCCACCCGGGCGGAGACCGCGAGGGCCTCGCCGCGGCCGGTCCCGCGCCGGGGCAGGTCGAGCTCGATCTGGCGTATCTCGCCGTCCCGGCGGGTGTCGCGGGCCATGTGGAGCATGGGCTCCACGGCCAGCTTGCCGCCGCGGACCAGCCCGAGCGCGTACGCGGCCGAACTGGCCTTGACCACCGCGTCACCCTCGTCGAGGACCACGGCGGAGGAGCGGAGCACGGAGAGGACGGTGTCCACTCCGGGCGGCAGCACCGCGTTGATGTCGGGGCGCATGGAGCTCCGGGTGGGGCGGGCCTGGTCGCGCTCGCTCCAGCGGAACGCCAGCATGGCGATCACTCCGGTGCAGAGACCGGCGATCGCCGCAGCTGCGGCGACCGCCGCGTTCACGTCCATGCGTCCAGGTTAAGCAGGCACGACGACACTTCCACAGCCGTTCGGGTGGCACCTCGAACAGTCGTCGCCCAGAGTTCACCCTGACGACGGGGTTGATTCATTTGTGATGCCGGAGTCGGACGCGTTGGCGACCGAACGTGTAAACGTGGGGCCGGAACGCCCCGCACGAGCAGTAGCGAGCAGCAGGCAAGCAGGCAGGAGAGGGACACCATGCGCGACGCGTACCACGAGGAACTGGACTCGATCGGAGAGAGCCTGGTCGAGATGGCCCGGCTCGTCGGTTCCGCGAT
The DNA here is from genome assembly GCF_044747545.1 of Streptomyces sp. NPDC090077. Lineage (NCBI taxonomy): Bacteria > Bacillati > Actinomycetota > Actinomycetes > Kitasatosporales > Streptomycetaceae > Streptomyces > Streptomyces sp. NPDC090077. The sequence goes on along the minus strand of NZ_JBIVEG010000031.1, from coordinate 44,736 downwards.
CGGGCGGGCCACCACCGCCATGCTCGACGCCGACCTGAAGCTCGCGGAGAGCGTCATCGCCGCGGACCAGAAGGTGGACGACCTCCAGCACGACCTGGAGGCGCGCGCCATCGCCCTGCTGGCCCGGCAGCAGCCGGTCGCCACCGACCTGCGCATCGTCGTCACCTCGCTGCGCATGAGCGCCGACCTGGAGCGCTCCGGCGACCTGGCGCAGCACGTGGCGAAGCTGGCCCGGCTGCGCTTCCCGGACACCGCGGTCCCCCGCGACCTGCACGCGACGATCCTGGAGATGGGCCAGCTGGCGCAGCGCCTGATGGCGAAGGCGGCCGAGGTCATCATCACCAAGGACGTGGACCTGGCGCTCCAGCTGGAGCAGGACGACGACGAGATGGACCAGCTGCACCGCACGCTGTTCCAGCACCTGATGGACGACCGCTGGAAGCACGGCATCGAGACGGCCGTCGACGTGACGCTGCTGGGCCGCTACTACGAGCGGTTCGCGGACCACGCGGTGTCGGTGGCGAAGCGCGTGGTGTACCTGGTGACGGGTGAGCACGCGGACGAACTGCAGCAGCCGACGCAGGTCGAGGGCGTCTGAGCCGCTCCGCACGGCACGCCCCAATGCGCCGTTGACGCGCCGGTGTGGCTGGGCATGAATGAGGCGAAGGCACCACGACTTCCCGTACGCCGCCTGCGAGGAGGCACCATGCCCGAGTCCCCTGTCCCCATCACGCCGGAACAGGAGCAGCCGCCCCGCCCGGAGCCGCTGCGCCTCCCGCTGCTCGCGGCCTGCGGCTGCGGCTCGGGCTGCGGCTGCGGCTGCCAGTCCGGCGCCCCGTGCCAGTGCGGCGGCTGACCCGCCCACGACACGCAGAGGGCCCCGTCCGATCCGGACGGGGCCCTCTGGCGTCCCTGCGCGCGTACGTCCCCGGGCCTTCCTGTTCCCGGGGACGTACGCCGCTAGGCGCGCGGGTTCTTCCGGCCCGTGCCCCACTCGCCGGCCACGGTCGCGTACGGGGAGGGGGTGGAGACGGACTGGCCGCGGCCGGCGTCGGACGCCTGACCGGTGGCGGGGACCGCGATGGCGACACCGCCGGCCAGGGCCAGGGCACCGGCGAGCAGGATGACCTTCTGCTTCATGGTGGGTCTTGCCTTTCGCTCTGCTGGAGGGGGAGCCGTACGGGGGCGCCCTGCGCGGGCGGTGGGGTTGCCCGCCCGCGCGGAGCGCCCCCGCGGCAGACCCAGTCGACCACGGCGGCCGACCCCGCTCCCAGGCAGTTCCACCAGCAGAACTAGGCCCGGCCCACTTTTGCCGGGCCACACGAAAACGCCCCCCACCGCGCCGCGGGCGCAGGTGGGGGGCGTGATCACGGAACGTGCTACTTCTTGCCCTGGTTCTTGACGGCTTCGATCGCGGCCGCGGCGGCGGCCGGGTCGAGGTAGGTGCCGCCCGGGTTGAGGGGCTTGAAGTCGGCGTCGAGCTCGTAGGAGAGCGGGATGCCGGTGGGGATGTTCAGGCCCGCGATGTCGGCGTCGGAGATGCCGTCCAGGTGCTTGACCAGGGCGCGGAGGCTGTTGCCGTGGGCGGCGACCAGGACGGTGCGGCCGTCGAGGAGGTCCGGGACGATCGCGTCGTACCAGTACGGCAGCATGCGGACGACGACGTCCTTGAGGCACTCGGTGCGCGGGCGCAGCTCCGGCGGGATGGAGGCGTAGCGCGGGTCCTCGGACTGGGAGAACTCGGTGCCGTCCTCGAGGGCCGGCGGCGGGGTGTCGTACGAGCGGCGCCACAGCATGAACTGCTCCTCGCCGAACTCGGCGAGGGTCTGGGCCTTGTCCTTGCCCTGGAGGGCGCCGTAGTGGCGCTCGTTCAGGCGCCAGGAGCGGTGCACGGGGATCCAGTGGCGGTCGGCGGCCTCCAGCGCGAGCTGGGAGGTGCGGATCGCGCGCTTCTGGAGCGAGGTGTGCACGACGTCGGGGAGCAGGCCGGCGTCCTTGAGCAGCTCACCGCCGCGGACCGCCTCCTTCTCGCCCTTCTCGTTGAGGTTGACGTCCACCCAGCCGGTGAACAGGTTCTTCGCGTTCCATTCGCTCTCGCCGTGGCGGAGGAGGATCAGCTTGTACGGTGCGTCGGCCATGCGTACGAGCCTAGTGGACGGCGGCGGGCGGTCGCGCGCCTCCGATTGACGGACGGCGTCAATCCAGTGGACTGCGACGGGCCCTCGTTCGTAATGTGCCAGCAGATCCAGGGGTACTTACATCATCGGGGGAATCCGCATGTCCGCTGCCAGTTTGAGACGGGCCGCCCGGGAGAGCGTCTCAGGTCTGCCGCGCGCGTTCTGGTGGCTGTGGGCCAGCACGCTGGTGAACCGGCTCGGGGCTTTCGTCGCGACGTTCATGACCTTGTACCTGACCCTGGACCGGGGCTATTCGGCCTCCTTCGCGGGACTGGTGGTCGCCCTGCACGGGCTCGGCGGGGTGGTGTCCTCGCTGGTGGCGGGCGTGATGACGGACCGGCTGGGGCGGCGCCCCACGATGCTGGCGGCGAACGTGTCGACGGCGCTGTCGGTGGCGCTGCTGGGGTTCATGGAGCACCCGGCGGCGATCGCGGCGGTGGCGGGCCTGGTGGGCATGGCGTCGAACGCCTCGCGGCCGGCGGTCCAGGCGATGATGTCGGACATCGTCCCGCCCGAGGACCGGGTGCGGGCCTTCGCGCTGAACTACTGGGCGATCAACCTGGGCTTCGGGATCAGCTCGGTGGTGGCGGGCGTGGTCGCCGAGTACAGCTACCTGGCCGGCTTCCTGGGCGAGGCCGCGCTGACCCTGGTGTGCGCGGTGCTGGTGTTCGCGAAGCTGCCGGAGTCGCGTCCGGTGCAGGAGGAGGCGGAGAAGGGGACGGAGCCGGAGACCGGGCTGGGGACCGTGCTGCGGGACGGCCGGTTCATGGCGGTGGTCGGGCTGTCGTTCCTGATCTCGCTGATCTTCACGCAGGGTTCGGTGGGGCTGCCGGTGGCCATGGGGCAGGCGGGCTTCTCCCCGGGGGACTACGGGCTGGTCGTGGCGGCGAACGGGCTGCTGATCGTCATGCTGCAGATCCCGGTGACGCGGTTCATCGAGCACCGCGACCCGCGGATGCTGCTGGTCGCCTCGGCGCTGCTGGCGGGCTACGGGTTCGCGATGACGGCCTTCGCGGGGTCGCTGTGGGCGTACGCGCTGACGGTGTGCGTGTGGACGCTGGCGGAGATCGTGAACTCGCCGACGCAGATGGCGCTGGTGGTGCGGCTGTCGCCGGTGCACGGGCGGGGGCGGTACCAGGGGATGTACACGATGTCGTGGGCGGTGGCGGCGCTGGTGGCTCCGCTGATGGCCGGGTTCGTGATCGACCGGTACGGGGCGGGGTGGCTGTGGGGGGCCACCGGTGTGCTCGGGACGGTGGCGGCGGTGGGGTACTGGGTGCTGATGGGCGGGCTCCGGGACGGGGGTACGGAGCCCGTCGCCTCGGCGCCCGGGGGCGTGCCCGCCGCCTCCGGCCAGGCCCCGGAGGCGGTGGCCGCCCCTGCGGGCGGGGGTGCCTGACCCTTGGCAGGGGGCCGGTGCGGTGGGGCGGCGGTGCCGCTGCGCGGGGCTGGTTCCCCTACCCGCCCTTCGCCCGTTCCCCGGGCTGCGCCCGGACCCCTTCCTGGGGGCTCCGCCCCCAGACCCCCGCGCCTCAAACGCCGGCGAGGCTGATTTCAGCCTCGCCGGCGTTTGAGGCGCGGGCGCGGTAGCGCCGTAGGGGGTCAGGGGCGGAGCCCCTGGGAACGGTGGAAGGGTGGGTAGGGGACCCGCTTCCGCGCAGCGGCCCACCCACCCGCACACTCCCACCGGCACCAGCCACCCAAACCGGCCCCGCCCCCGGTCCGACGGCCGGAGGCTGTCGCAGCGGCGCGAAGCCGGTAAGGCCGCCCGCGGCCGCACCGCGCGAGCGGCGCGTGAAAAAGGAGTGCGGCGCGTCAAGAAGGAGGGGACGCCGGCCGCGTGAGGTGCTTGAAGGCGTCCAGGTTGCGGGTCGGTTCGCCGCGCGCCACGCGCCATTCGTACTCGCGCCGGATCGCGCTCGCGAAGCCCAGCTCCAGGAGGGTGTTGAAGGCGCCGTCCGCCGCCTCCAGGACCGTGCCGAGGAGGCGGTCCAGGTCGTCCGGGGTGATCACCGAGAGCGGGAGCCTGGCCGTGAGGTAGACGTCGCCGAGGGGGTCCACCGCGTACGCCATCCCGTAGAGCTTGAGGTTGCGTTCCAGCAGCCAGCGGTGGACGCCCGCCTCGTTCTCGTCGGGGTGGCGGATGACGAAGGCGTTGACCGACAGGGAGTGCCGGCCGATGCGGAGCGCGCAGGTGGTGCTCAGCTTGCGGGTGCCGGGGAGCTGGACGACGTACGTGCCCGGTTCGGGGCTCTCCCAGCTCAGCTCGGCGCCGGCCAGCGTGGACTCGATGATCGCGGCGGTGTCAGCGTCAGCCATGGTGGGAGCGTACGCGACGGCGATGATCATGCATGGCCGCGGTGTACACGTCGGCGGTGCCGCTGGCGGCGGTGTCCCAGCCGAAGAACTGGGCGTGCCGGGCGGCCTCGGCGCCCATCCGGTCGGTGAGGCCGGGGTCGTCGACGAAGCGGCGCAGCTGGCGGGCGTAGTCGACCGGGTCGTGGCCGGGTACGAGGATCCCGGTGACCCCGTCGTTGACGGCGACGGGCAGCCCGCCGACCTCCGCCGCGAGGACGGGCGTGCCGGTGGCCTGGGCCTCGATGGCGACGAGGCCGAAGGACTCGCTGTACGAGGGCATGACCAGCACGGACGCGGCCCGGAACCAGTCGGCGAGGCCGTCCTGGGCGACGGGCGGGTGGAAGTGGACGAGGTCGGTGATGCCGAGCTTCGCGGCGAGCTTCTGGAGGCCCTCGGGCTTGGCGAGGCCGCTGCCGCTGGGGCCGCCGACGACGGGGACGAAGAGGCGGCGGCGCAGCGAGGGGTCGCGGTCGACGAGTTCGGCGACGGCGCGGAGCAGGATGTCGGGGGCCTTGAGGGGCTGGATGCGGCCGGCGAAGAGCGGGATCACGGCGTCCTGCGGCAGGCCGAGGCGGGCGCGGGCGGCGGCGCGGCCGTCGCCGGTGGTGAAGCGGTCGAGGTTGACGCCGGGGTGGACGACGGCGACCTTGCCGGGGTCGGCGTCGTAGTGGTGTACGAGTTCCTCGGCCTCTTCGGCGGTGTTGGCGATGAGCCGGTCGGCGGCGGCGACGATCTGGGTCTCGCCGATGACGCGGGCGGCGGGCTCGGGGGTGTCGCCCTCGGCGAGGGCGGCGTTCTTGACCTTGGCCATGGTGTGCATGGCGTGGACGAGCGGGACGCCCCAGCGTTCGGCGGCGAGCCAGCCGACGTGGCCGGAGAGCCAGTAGTGGGAGTGGACGAGGTCGTAGTGGCCGGGGCGGTGGCGGGCCCAGGCCTGCATGACGCCGTGGGTGAAGGCGCACAGCTGGGCGGGCAGCTCTTCCTTGGCGAGGCCTTCGTAGGGGCCGGCGTCGACGTGCCGTACGAGGACCCCGGGGGCCAGTTCGACCACGGGCGGCAGGCCGCCGGTGGTGGCGCGGGTGAAGACCTCGACCTCTATGTTGATCGCGGCGAGCCGCTTGGCGAGCTCGACGATGTAGACGTTCATGCCGCCGGCGTCGCCGGTGCCGGGCTGGTGCAGCGGTGAGGTGTGCACGCTGAGCATGGCCACGCGGCGCGGCTTGCGGTGGTGGCCGACGGCCGGGAGGCGCAGGCGGGGGGCGTCGGGGCGGGCGCCGCGGGCGGCGGCGATGCGGCCGCTGATGCTGCCGCCGAGACGGGACACGTACTGGCTCAAGGGAGCAGTTCCTCTCGCTCGGACGACGGTCGGCGGTCCTCTGCGACCCGTTCTGGCGTTCGGGTCGGCAGTGCCGGTGGGGCGGCATGGCTGCGGGAGCGCTGTCGGCGCCCTGCAAGGAGTGCAACCCGGATGGCGGTCCGCCGCATTCCGGGAGCCCGGAAGTTCCTGCTCGTTTGCCGGATTTTTATCTTGGGCGCGGGCTCCGCTTACGCTCGGCGCATGGTCTCCCGCAGCACTCCGCCGTCCCCGAAGCGCCCCGTGGGCACCGTGACGCGCGGGACGACGAACCCGAACCGGCTGCGCCGCATGGACCGCTGGATCGCCGCCGCGCACGGGGCGGCGCTGCGCCGGGCGGACGCGCCGGTGGCGGTGGACCTGGGGTACGGGGCGGCGCCGTGGACGGCGGTGGAGCTGCTGGCGCGGCTGCGGGAGGCGGCTCCGGCGGTGCGGGTGGTCGGGATCGAGATCGAGCCGGCCCGGGTGGCGGGGGCCAAGCCGTACGAGCGGGAGGGGCTGAGTTTCCGGCACGGCGGCTTCGAGGTGCCGCTGGAGCGCGGGGAGCGGCCGGCGCTGATCCGGGCGGCGAACGTGCTGCGGCAGTACGACGAGGAGCAGGTCGCGGAGGTGTGGCAGCGGCTGTGCGACCGGCTGGCGCCGGGCGGGCTGCTGGTGGAAGGGACCTGCGACGAGATCGGCCGGCGGCACGTGTGGGTGGCGCTGGGGCCGGAGGGGCCGCGCACGGTGACGTTCGCGACGCGGCTGGGGTCGCTGGAGCGGCCGTCGGACCTGGCGGAGCGGCTGCCGAAGGCGCTGATCCACCGGAACGTGCCGGGTGAGCCGGTGTACGCGTTCCTGCGCGACTTCGACCGGGCGTGGGCGGCGGCGGCCCCGTACGCCTCGTACGGGGCGCGGCAGCGGTGGATCCGGACGGCGCGGGCGCTGGCCGCGGACTGGCCGCTGGCGGACGGTCCGGTGCGGTGGCGGCAGGGGGAACTGACGGTGCGGTGGGAGGCGTTGCGCCCGGCGGGGTGAACCTCGCGCGGTGGGGAACCGGCGTCGGGGGCGGTCCGTTGAGTCGGCTGGGACGGTCGGGGTGTGGGCCGTCATGATCGGTGGGGCATCCGGAGGGTGTTGGAATTCACCGAGTCGTGGCACCATCCCGGTGACAGTGCCAAGTTACTGATGAATAGTCAGATCTGATGTCCGGTCCGGATGAGGGCTGTTCGCGCCCTTCTGCCCGGAATTCCGGCTGCCCGCCCGCCGGGCCGCCGGTGGCATCGGTCTGACCTGGGGCGCCTGGGGGAGCCATGGGGACCGTGAAGCGAGCGTCGTCGCGTCGGCAGGGCGTGTCCGCCCTCACGCTGCTGTGCGCCATGACGATACTGGCGGCCCCGGGGCTCGCGGGCACCGCGTACGCCGCTCCGGGCGCACCCTCGGCCCCTTCGGCCCCCGCCGCGCCGGCGGCTCCCGAGCCGGGCGCCAAGTCCCTCGAACAGGTCCGCAAGGAGATCGAGGACCTCTACCGGCAGGCCGGCACCGCGACGGACGCGTACAACCTCGCGGAGGGCGAGACGAAGGCGCAGTCCGAGCGGATCGTCCAGATCGCCAACCTCGTGGTGGCGGGCCAGGACCGGATCTCCTCCCTGAAGGACCGCGCGGGCTCCGCCGCCCGCGCCCAGTACCGCTCGGGCGGCCTGCCGCCGGGCGCGCGGCTGGCGTTGAGCGACAGCCCGGCCGACTACCTGGACGGGACGGGCCGGTTGCGGCAGGGCGAGAAGGCCACCACGGACCTGCTCTCGGAACTGAACCGCACGCAGACGGACTTGGAGCGGTACGCGAAGGAAGCGGCCGCGCTCTGGCAGAAGATGGAGGACAACAGGGTCAAGAAGGAAGCCGCCAAGAAGGAGATCGAGGAGAAGATCAAGGCGGCGGAGGCCCTGGAGAACCGGCTGGCGGCCGAGGAGAAGGCCCGGCTGCTCCAGCTGGAGCAGGAGGCGCAGTACAAGGCGCAGACGGCGTGGCTGTCGTCGGGCGGGATGAAGGACGTCAACGGCGCCGCCACCGACGCGGGCAAGCGGGCCGTGCAGTGGGCGACCGCGCAGATAGGGAAGCCCTACGTCTGGGGGGCGACGGGCCCGGACTCCTTCGACTGCTCCGGACTGACCTCGCAGGCCTGGCTGGCGGCGGGGCGGGGGATCCCGCGCACCTCGCAGGAGCAGCTGCGGCTGCTGCCGAAGGTGGCGGTCAAGGACATGCGGCCGGGGGACCTCATCATCTACTTCGACGACGCGACCCACGTCGGCATGTACGTCGGCGACGGCGCGATGGTCCACGCCCCGCGCCCGGGCCGCACGGTGACGATGGCGGGCGCGGGCTCGATGCCGATCAAGGCGGTGGTCCGCCCCGACGCGTGAGCCGCGGCCGGGCGGCGACCGGTCCCGGGAACCCCGCTCCCGAGGCTGCCGGAGGCCGCCCGTCCAGGGGATCTCGGTGGGCGAGACGGCAGGGGTCCGGCCGTGACGTTGGTCATCCCGGCCGCGCGGTTTTCCCCCGCGATAGGGGCATATGACGGCGGCCCTCCCCCGGCTCCCATTCCGCTCGCCCGTACCCGCCCGCTAGGGTCTGCCGCATGAGCGCACCTTCGGGGGGAGGCAAGGAACCGGAGACGATGCCCGTACCCGTACCGCGGCAGCGGGACACCCCGGCCACGGACGGCGGCCCCGCCGCCCAGGCGTCGCTGACGCTGCTGGTGGTGGAGGACGACCCCGCGGGCGGCCTCACCGTCCCCGAGATCCTCGACGCCGACGGCCACCGGATCCGCATCCGCAGCGCCCGCAACCTCACCGAGGCCGCGCGGCTGCTCACCCCGGACGTGCACTGCGTCCTGCTCGACCTGGCCCTGCCCGGCCCCGACGAGGACGGCCTCGGGGTCCTGCGCGAGGTGCTCCGCATCGCCCCGCGCCACGCCGTGCTCGTCCTGACCGGCGAGGCCGACGCCGACCGCGCCGCCGAGGCCGTGCGCGTGGGCGCCCAGGACTTCCTCTACCGCGACGAGCTCGACGGCCGGCTGCTGAGCCGCGCCATCCGCTACGCCGTGGAGAGAAAGCGGGCGGACATCGCCCAGTACAAGCTTGCAGAATCGAAACTGCGCGCCCAGGAGAACGCCCGCCTGGAACGCGGACTGCTCCCCACGCCCCTCCTGGACGGCTCCGACCTCCGCTTCGCCGCCCGCTACCGCCCCGGCCGCAGCCGGGCCCTGCTCGGCGGCGACTTCTACGACACCGTCCGCACCCCCGACGGCACCGTCCACGCCATGATCGGCGACGTCTGCGGGCACGGCCCCGACGAGGCGGCCCTCGGTGTCGAGCTGCGCATCGCCTGGCGCGCCCTGACCCTGGCCGGGCTGTGCGGGGACGACCTGCTCGCCACCCTCCAGGAGGTCCTGGAGGTGGAGCGGCCCTGCGAGGAGATCTTCGCGACGCTGTGCACGGTCGACATATCCCCGGACGGCCGGCGCGCGGGCCTGTGCCTGGCCGGGCACCCGGCCCCGCTGATCTCCAGGCCGGGCAAGCCCGCGCGGCTGCTCCCGTACGAGAACAGCGGCCCGGCGCTCGGGCTGCTGCCCCGGGCCCGCTGGCCCCGCCGCCAGGTCGACCTGGGCGGCACCTGGAGCCTGATGCTCTACACCGACGGGCTCATCGAGGGCCGCATCGGCGAAGGCCGTGAGCGCCTCGGGCAGGACGGCATGGTCGAGATGATCAACCGCCACATCGAGCGCGGCCTGAGCGGCGAGGCGCTGCTGGAGGCGTCCGTGACCGAGGCCCGCCGCCTCAACGGCGGCGAGCTCACCGACGACGTCGCCGTGGTCCTGCTCTCCCGCGCGGCGGGGTAGGAACCCCGGGGCCGCTCAGCGGCCGCCGTTGTACGGCCCGTAGGGGCCGTCGCTGCTGCTGCCGCCGCGGCGCGGGCCGCCGCCGGAGACCTGCTTGAGGGCCGGGCGCACGTCCACGAAGAACACGATGCTCGCGACCAGCCCCGCGATCTGCAGGAACAGCATCCCGAGGAAGAAGTCCACGAGGACGGTGATCCCGAGGATGACCAGCCAGAACGTCTTCGTCTGCTTGTCGGCGGCCCGGTACGCGTCCTCGCGCGCCAGCAGCGCGAGGACGAAGGCCACGACGGCGAGCGCCAGCATGGCGTAGCCGAGCAACGGGAGGACCCCGTTATCGAACCCCTGCATCAGCATCGTCTCGACCGCCTTCTCGCATCCGGCACCACTGACTCCACGCTACCGCCGGAGCCGCTTTCCCAAACGACAACGAACCGGGCACCCGCCGGGTGCCCGGCCCGGAATCCGTCCGTTCAGGCCCCTTCGGCCGAGGCGGCGGCCGGCTCGGCAGCCGCCTTCTTGGCCGCCGCACGGCGCGCGGCGGGCTTCTTGGCGGCGGGCTTCTCCTCGCCCGCGGCCTCCGCCGGGGCCCCGTCCTGCGCGGCCTCCGCCTGCGCGGGCTCCGGCTCCACGGCCTCGGCGATGTCCACGATCTCCTCGGCGACCTCGCCGCGCCAGGCGCGCACGGTCTGCTCGCCGTGCTCGGCGACCTTGTCGTAGGTCTCCTTGGCCCGGACGGCGTACTCGGCGGCCACGCCGACGCCGCGCAGCGCGAGGTCCTGGGCGGTCTCGCCGAGCTTCTTCGGGTCGATCGAGCCGAAGACCTCGGTGACCTTGGCCGTGACGGCCTCCTGCACGGCCTTCGGGTCGGTGTTCTTGACGGCCTCGATGCGCGCGGGGGCGTCGGCGCGCAGCTGCTCGATGAGCGCGGGCACCTTCTTGGCCTGCTGGACGGCGAGGTCGGCCGTGCCGGCGGCGAAGTAGAGGGGGGTGGGGTCGGTGAGGGTCTTCTTCAGGTCATCGGCGATGGCCATGTGCGGGTCCTCCCGGATCACAGTCAATTCGTAGGGGGCATCGCGGCGTCGTCGCCGGCGCTCTCGCCGGAGGCGTCTTCGTCCTCCAGCGCGTTCTCCTTGCGGAACGCGTCGTAGATCTGGAGCAGCACCTGCTTCTGCCGCTCGTTGATCGACGGGTCGGAGAGGATGACGGCCCGCGTCTCCACCTCGTCCCGGTCCCGCTCGTCGAGGATCCCGGCCTGCACGTACAGCGTCTCCGCGGAGATCCGCAGGGCCTTGGCCAGCTGCTGGAGGATGTCCGCGCTCGGCTTGCGCAGCCCGCGCTCGATCTGGCTCAGGTACGGATTCGACACCCCTGCCGCTTCGGCCAGCTGCCGCAGCGAGAGCTGGGCCTGCCGCCGCTGCTCGCGGAGGTATTCGCCGAGGTTTCCGACGTTGAGCGATGCCATGCCCCGATCCTGCCGCACCGTGCTAACTATTGCAAGCGCTTGCTAGCAATAGCTCCCACCCGCCGGACGCGGCCGGTGCTAGCTTGCGGACGTGGACCTCTTCTCACTGACGTGGGCGGCGCTGCGCGCCGCGGTCGCCGGGCTCGCCGACGAGGACTTCGGCCGCCCCTCGGGCTGCCGGGGCTGGCTCGTCCGGGACCTCGCCTGCCACCTGGTCATCGACGCCCAGGACGTACTGATCACCCTCGCCACGCCCTCCGGCGCGGAACCCACCCGGGACGCGGCCACGTACTGGGAGACCGGCGGGGACCCGGCCGCGGAGGACCCCCTCGACGCGCTGACCGTGCGGCTGGCCGCCGCGTACGGGGAGCCGTGGCTGCTGAAGTTCCACCTCGACGACGTCGGCTCCGCCGCCGGACGCGCCGGCGCCCTCGCCGACCCCTCGGCCCGGGTCGGCACCCGCGGCCAGGTGCTCACCGCCGCCGACTACCTGTCCGCGTACGTCCTGGAGTGGACGCTGCACCACCTCGACCTCGTCGCCCACCTCCCCCGCGCGCCGCGCCCGCCCGCAGCGGGGCTCGCCGGGGCCCGCGCACTGCTGGAGCGCGTCGCCGGTGCCCCCTTCCCGCCGTCGTTCTCCGACGAGGACGCGCTGCTCGTCGGCACCGGCCGCCGCACCCCGACCGCCGCCGAGGAGGCCGCGCTCGGGCAGCCCGGGGAGCTGGGCGCGCGGGTGCCGCTCCTCCTCGGCTAGGCCGCGGAGAACCCCCGGAAAGCCCGCCGGAAAAAACTTCCGGCGGGCTGTCACATCCGTGCGGCGCGGCGGGTCAGAGGGATGTCGCAGCAAGCGAGCACACCCCGAAGGAGCCCCCGATGTCCACCACCGCCACCGTCTTCACCGTCATCGCCGCCGTCCTGGCCGGCTACTCCGGCGCCTCGCTCTTCGCCCGCTCCAAGTACACCGTCGAGCCCCTCGTCCAGTACGGCGTCCCCGAGAGCTGGTGGAACCGGATGGCCGCCGCCAAGGTCGCCGGCGCCATCGGCCTCCTCGTCGGGTTCGCCGTCCCCGCCATCGGGATCGCCGCCGGCATCGGCCTGGTGCTCTACTTCATCGGCGCCGTCATCACCACCCTGCGGGCCAAGGACTACGCCCACGTCGTCTTCCCGGTGATCTACTCCGCGCCGATGGCCGTCGCCCTCGCCCTGACCGTCTGACGACGGCCGGGCGGGGCGGCGGCCCCGCCGCCTCAGCCCTCCAGCACCGAAAGGTCCAGCTCCTTGAGCCGGGCCAGGTCGGACAGCACGTCGATCGCCACGATCTTCCCGCCGACGACCGTGAAGGCCATGACGGCCACCGCGTTCGCCTTCGGTACGACGACCACGCCCGCCGCGCCGTTGACCAGCACGGGCCGCACGAACGGCGTGAGCGCCCGGTAGCCCGCGGCCTGGCTCGCCACCTCCCGCGCACCGGTGAAGACCACCGTCTGCCGGCCGCCCACACCCCCGTCGGAACGCAGCACCACGTCCGGGTCGAGCACCGCGACCAGCGCCTCGAACTCCCCGTCCCGCGCGGCGGCGAAGAACGCGTCCACCGCCTCCCGCTGACGGGCGAGGTCCGCGTCGGGCGCCGGGGCCTGCCCCTGCACCTTGCGGCGTGCGCGACTGGCGAGCTGCCGGGTCGCCGCGGCGGACTTCTCGATCAGCGGCGCGATCTCGTCGAACGGCACCGCGAACATGTCGTGCAGGACGAACGCCAGCCGCTCCGCCGGGGCCAGCGACTCCATCACCACCATCAGCGCCAGCCCCACCGAGTCGGCGAGCAGCACCTCCTGCTCGGGATCGATCCTCCGCACCGGGCTGATGAGCGGGTCCGGGACCCGAGTCTCCAGCCGCTCGACCGGGTCCTCGCGCCGCGCCTCGCGCGAACGCAACAGGTTGAGGCAGATCCGCGAGACCACCGTCGTCAGCCAGCCGCCGAGGTTCCCGACCTCGCTCACGTCGGTGCGGTCCAGCCGCAGCCAGGCCTCCTGGACCGCGTCGTCGGCCTCGCTGAGCGAGCCGAGCATCCGGTAGGACACCGCCCTCAGATGGCCGCGGTGCTCCTCGAACCGCTCCGTGAGCGAAGCCCCCCGGGCCGCGCCCCCGTCCGGGTCCCCGTCCAGGTCCACGTGCTCGTCCACCTGCTCGTCCACGTCCGCCCCTCCCCTACTCCTCGTCAGGCAGCCGGAGCCGGCGCCCGTCCGATGACCACCGTCGCGTACAGCTCCTCCGAGCTGACCGCCCGCACCACGAGCCCGCCCCCGGTCAGCGCGGACGCCGTCAGCGGCGCCTGCCGGGCACTGGTCTCGATCAGCAGGTGCCCGCCCGGAGCGAGCCACTCCAGCGCCCCCGCCGCGACCCGGCGGTGCACGTCCAGGCCGTCCGAGCCCCCGTCGAGGGAGACCCGCGGCTCGTGGTCGCGGGCCTCGGGCGGCATCAGCCCGATCTCCCCCGTCGGCACGTACGGGGCGTTGACCACCAGCACGTCCACCCGCCCCCGCAGCCCGGCCGGGAGCGCCGCGTACAGGTCGCCCTCCCACACCGCACCGCCGTACGGGGCCACGTTGCGCCGCGCGTACGCCAGCGCCGCCGGGTCGATGTCGGCCACGTGCAGCTCGACCCCGCCCGGAACCTGGGCCGCCACCGCCGCCCCGAGCGCGCCGACCCCGCAGCACAGGTCCAGCACCACCGCACCCGGGCGGGCCAGCCCCACCGCCTCCTGGACCAGGAACTCCGTACGCCTGCGCGGTACGAACGCCCCCGCGCCCACCTCCACGCGCAGCCCGCAGAACTCCGCCCAGCCGACGACGTGCTCCAGCGGTTCGCCGTCCACCCGGCGGGCCACCATGCCCGACAGGTGCCCGTCGTCGGTGGCGGCCGCGACCAGCAGGTCGGCCTCCTCCTCCGCGAAGACGCAGCCGGCCGCGCGCAGCCGTTCCACAATCGATGTCAAATCACTCAGTCCTCTTGGTTCTGCACAGCACCGGAACCCGGCAGTCCCGGTGGCGACGATAGGCCCCCCGCGGCGCCCGGACCCGGCCGGGCGGCCGGGTCCGTCATGTCCCCCGCCCGTCCGGGCCTCAGAAGACGTCCGGGCACCACGGCCGGCGCGCGGTGCGGAACACCGCGTCGGCCAGCCGCACCGCCCCCGGCTCCAGCTCGGCGACCCGGCCCAGCGCGGCCAGCCGCACCGCCGACGCGTCGCCCAGGTACAGGGAGCCCAGCGCGGACGCGTCGAGCCGCACCCCGGCCGGCTCCCCGGTACGGGTGCACGTGCCGGCGCCCGCGTCCAGCCGGTAGCGCCCGGCCGCCGGACCGGTGGGGTCCTCGACCTCCAGCACCAGCACCCCGGGCACCTCGTACGTCCGCGCGCCCAGCGCCCGTACGACGTCCAGGACGCGCACCCACAGGAAGTCCGCGGCCGACACCGGCCGGGCCGCCCGCGCGTCGGGCAGCAGCTCCGGCAGCAGGTCGTCGGGGGCGCGGTTGCCGGTGCGGACCTTCAGCACCCAGTCGATGGAACACAGGAAGTGCCACAGCGCCCGCTCGGCCGCCGGGGTGGCCGCGAGGAGGTCGACGACCTGCACCGTGTTCAGCGGGGTCTTCGCGTCCGTCCAGTGGTCGTCGGCCTGGTAGACGGCCAGACCCGCCACCTCGCCGGCCGCGTCCCGGTACACGGCCTGCATCTTCTCCCGGTACGGGCGGTGCGACATCTGCTCCAGGCCCGTCTTCAGGCTCCACCAGCGCGCGTCCCGGTCGACCATGCCGTGGCGGGAGGCCCGCATCCGCTCGTGCAGGGCCGGTCCCACCCGCCGCACCTCGGCGGCGTCGACCAGGTCGATCCGGCCGCCGTCCACCGGCGCCGGACGGCTGCGGTCCAGGCCGGTGCGGGCGACGTCGACCTCCCACTCGGCGTGGACGGTCGCGGCGCCGTAGCCGTACCGCCCGTAGATCGGGTACTCGGCGGCGATCAGCGTCGACAGGACGTCACCGCGCGCGCGGGCGGCGGCCAGTTCGGCCTCCATCATGCGCGTCAGCAGGCCCTGCCGGCGGTGGGTGGGCAGCACGGCCACGTTCGAGATCGCACTGCTCGCGACGGCGGCGCCGCCGGGCACGGTCAGTTCCTGGGCGAAGGAGCGGAAGGTGGCGACGCACCGGCCCGTCTCCTTGTCGAAGGCCCCCTGCATGCGCGCGAGGTCGCTGTGCGCGGCCCGCTGGGCCACATCGGACTCGGTCGGAGCCCCCGGGGTGAGGAAGCCCGAGTTCAACGCGGTGAGCCAGGCGGGAAGTTCGGATGCGGCGATCGGCCGCACGTCAGCGCTCATAACCGGCCACGCTAACCGCCGGTCCCCGGCCGGGTCGCCCCAATTTCACCGCCGCCGGGCGAGCCGCCGCCGACCGAGCCTCCGCCCGGCCGCCGCCGCGCCACCACCCGGCCACCCGCCCCGGCGCTACGCCAGCAGGTCGTCCACCTGCGCCTCGCCCTCGCGGTAGCGGCGGGTGATCTCCGCACTGGAGTCGTCGGCCGTCCGCTGGAGCTGCTGCCGGCGCCGCGAGACCTGCTGCTCGTAGCGGACCAGCCGGCCCATCGCGTCGTGCAGCTCCCCGTCGGTGCGCGCCTCCAGGTCGGACAGCTCCACGTCCGACAGCATCTCCGCCGCCAGCAGCCGGTACTCCTCGTTGTGCGGGGTGCCGAGGGTGACGTGCCGGGCGGAGGCGCTGCGGGTCGACGGGGCGTCGGCGAGGATCTCCGAGAGCCGGTCCACCACCGGCGCCTCGGGGTCCGTACGGCGGGCCAGCTCGGCGCGCAGGATGTCGATGCGGCCCTGCAGGAGTCTGCGCACGTAGCTGAGGTCGGCCTCGTCACGCTGCGCGTCGCGCCGCATCGCCCGCAGCTCGGGCAGGCCGAGGGCGGTGGCGGGGGTGGTCGGCCCCAGCGGCTCGCCGGTGCGCTGCGCGGGAGGCCGCCCCGTGGCGCCCGCGGAGGTGTCCGGGGCGGGTGACGCGGGTGCAGGTGCGGAGGTACCAGAAGTGTTCATGACGTTGTATCCGTCCCCTCGACCGGTGCTGGGGGCACCGCCTGCGTGCATGGTGCCACTCTCCGTGGTGCCGACGCAGTCCCAGTCCACCCGATCGGCCCCGGACGGGTGCACGCCTGGTACACAGGTGGTATGCGAGCAGTGGTGCAGAGGGTGGACGGCGCGAGCGTCGTCGTGGCGGGCGAGACGGTCGGCGAGATCGTCGGCGAGGGGCTGTGCGTGCTGGTGGGGGTGACCCACGACGACACCCCGGAGAAGGCGGCCGTGCTGGCGCGCAAGCTGTGGTCCGTGCGGATCCTGGAGGCGGAGAAGTCCTGCAGCGACGTGGACGCCCCGCTGCTGGTGATCTCGCAGTTCACGCTGTACGGGGACGCCCGCAAGGGCCGTCGCCCCACGTGGAACGCGGCCGCGCCCGGGCCGGTGGCCGAACCGCTGGTCGACGAGGTCGTGGCGCAGCTGCGGGCGCTGGGCGCGACGGTGGCGACGGGGCGGTTCGGCGCGGACATGCGGGTCTCGCTGACGAACCACGGCCCGTTCACCATCGTCATCGACGTCTAGCCGTCGACGTCCGGGCCGTCCCGGTCAGGGCGCTACGACGACCTCCTGCGCGGCGGCCGTGTTCCCGGCCAGCAGCGGTGCGTCCACGGGGACGTTCCGCTTGACCAGGGCGAGGGCGATCGGGCCGAGCTCGTGGTGGCGCACCGCGGTGGTGACGAAGCCGAGCTGGCGGCCGTCCTCGCCGTCCGCGGCGAGGCGTACGGGGGTGCCGTGCGCGGGGAGCAGTACCTCGGAGCCGTCCAGGTGCAGGAAGACCAGGCGGCGCGGGGGCTTCCCCAGGTTGTGGACGCGGGCCACCGTCTCCTGGCCCCGGTAGCAGCCCTTCTGGAGGTGCACGGCGACACCGATCAGGCCCAGCTCGTGCGGGATGGTGCGGTGGTCGGTCTCCAGGCCGAGGCGCGGCCGGTGGGCCTCGACGCGCAGGGCCTCGTAGGCGAGGAGCCCGGCGGCGGGGCCGTGGGCGGCCGCGAACTCCTCCAGCTGCGGGCGGGGCAGGAAGACGTCCCGGCCGTGCGCGGTCTCCCGTACGACGTGCTCCTTCGCGACCTCGGCGATGGAGCCGGCCGGGAGGTGGACGACGGCGAACTCGTCCGTGCGGTCGGCCACTTCGACGCGGTAGAAGAACTTCATCGACTCCAGGTAGCCGAGGAGCGCCTCCCGGGTGCCGGGCTCGACGTGCGCCCAGACCGTCTCGCCGTCGTCGACGAGGTAGAGGGCGTGCTCGATGTGCCCGTTGGCGGAGAGGATCAGCGCCTCGGTGGCCTGGCCGGCGGGGAGGTCGCTGACGTGCTGGGTGATCAGCAGGTGCAGCCAGCTCAGCCGGTCCGCGCCGGTGACGGCGATGACGCCCCGGTGGGACAGGTCGACGAAGCCGCGGCCGTCGGCGAGGGCGCGCTGTTCGCCGTAGAGCTCTCCGTAGTGGGCGGCCACGCCCGCGTCACGGCCTTCGGCCTCTACGGCGCCGGGGAGATGGAGCAAGGGGCTGCTGGTCATGCCACCAGCGTACGACGGAGCCGACGGAGCTACGCGGAGCCCTGCTTGCGCTCGGCCGCCGCGCACTTCTTGCAGAGCCCGAAGATCGCGAAGTGCTTCATGTCGGTCTCGAAGCCGAAGGTGGCGCGCAGTTTCGCGGTGAACTCGTCGGCGATGTCCACGTCGGCCTCGATGACGCCGGTGCATTCGCGGCAGACGAGGTGGATGTGGTGGTGCCGGTCGGCGAGGTGGTAGGTGGGGGCCCCGTGCCCGAGGTGGGCGTGGGAGACCAGTCCGAGCTCCTCCAGGAGCTCCAGGGTCCGGTAGACGGTGGAGATGTTCACCCCGGAGGCCGTCTTGCGGACCTCCACGAGGATCTCGTCGGGGCTGGCGTGCTCCAGGGCGTCGACCGCTTCCAGCACGAGCTGGCGCTGCGGTGTCAGCCGGTAGCCGCGCTGCCGCAGATCGCTCTTCCAGTCGGTGGTCACCACCCGGCCAGTGTAAGCGCGGAAAGGGGACCGCGGTCAGCCCGCGGTCCCCTTCCTCCGTTCGTTCGCCCGCCTGATCAGCGGAAGAAGGCGATGCCGTCTTCCGGGAGCTCCGGGAGGTTGCGCGCCATGTCGGCGATCTCCTCCGGGGTGACGACCTTCTTGAGCTGGGCCGACATGTACGGGCGCAGCTCGACGTCGGGGGTGGCCTTCTCGCCGACCCACATGAGGTCGCTCTTCACGTAGCCGTAGAGGCGCTTGCCGCCGCTGTACGGGCCGGACGCGGCGGTACGCGCGACCGCGTCGGTGACCAGGTCGATCTGGGGCTTCTGGTCGGCGAGCTCGCCGTACCAGACCTCGACGACGCCCTGGTCGCGGACCATGACGATCTCGACCTTGCGGTCCTTGTCGATGCGCCAGTAGCCCGACTCGGACTCCAGGGGGCGCACCTTGTTGCCCTCGGCGTCGAGCACCCAGGAGTGGGAGGTGTA
This sequence comes from Streptomyces sp. NPDC090077, assembly GCF_044747545.1. NCBI lineage: Bacteria > Bacillati > Actinomycetota > Actinomycetes > Kitasatosporales > Streptomycetaceae > Streptomyces > Streptomyces sp. NPDC090077. The sequence goes on along the minus strand of NZ_JBIVEG010000031.1, from coordinate 25,921 downwards.
CTCCAGGAAGTCCCGGCCGTCGTGGCTGAAGACGACTTCCTGGCCGAAGTTGCACTTCTCCTCGCCGGGGAAGTCGAACACGCCGGCGCCTTCCCAGGTGCCGAGGAGGAAGGCGAGGGGGACGAGGCCCGGGTTCAGGTCGGACGGGATCTGGATCATGGTTGGCTGCTCAGGCGATCTGTGGGAGGGGTTCCGGGGCGGTCGGCTGGGCGGATGCTCAGCGCTGACCCTGGTACAGCTTCTTGACGGCCAGACCGGTGAAGGCGAGAACGCCGACGCAGACCAGGACCAGCAGGGAGGTGAAGACTGCCTCAAGCACGGGGTGCTCCTCGGAGGATTCGGTGCGGGTGGACGGGGCCGGTCCCCAAGCCTACTGGCCCGGGGCCCGGCGCACGCGGTGAGGTGGGCCGTAGCGGCCTAGTGGAGCAGCTGGTCCTGGAGGATCACCGTCTGGTGGAGCGGGACGGCCGCCACCTTCCCCTTGCGGGTCTGGAGGACCACGGCCTGCACGTCGCCGCCCTTGACGCAGCCGGCCTTCACCTCCTCGTCACCGGCCGGAGCGGCTTCGGCGAAGAGGGACACGTCCGCGAGGTCGGGCGGGTTCTGGTCGTTCTTGACCTTGCTCCAGTCGCTGTCGTGCTCGATGCGGTTGACCCCGTTGAGGTTCATGTTGATGCCGCAGCCCTCGAAGGCGTCGACGAACCCGGAGGAGTGGAAGCGCAGCAGGTAGACGCGGGTGCGGGTGCCGTCGGGCATGGTCCAGCCGCGGGCGGCGATCCGGCGCAGCCCGTCGTCCGTGAAGGCCTGCTTCATCTTGGTTCGGACGGAGGGCTCGTACTCCTCCAGGAAGGTGTCGACGGACACCGCCTGGTCCTTCTCCAGCTTGAGCGCGGGGTCCGGGGCGGAGCCCTCGGGGGCGGGCAGCAGGAGCTGGGACAGGGCCGCGTAGTGGATGCCGTCCTCGTTGTCCCGGGCGAAGGGCTGGGCGGCTCCGGGAGCCAGGGTCGGCTTGGCGAGCGCCGGGTAGGTCCAGCGGCCGTCGTCCAGGGTGGACAGACCCGGCAGGTCGGTGCGCTCGGCCCGGGTGATCCCGTACGCCGCTCCGGTGCCGGCGGCCGCGAAGGCGAGGACGGCGGCGGTCCATCGGAGGGCCGCGCGGAGCCGGCGCCGGTCCTTCGGGGCGGGCGGTACGGGGGCCTCGGCCGGCTGTACCTCGGGGTGGTCCGCGACGGTGGTGCTCTGCTCGGTCACGCGGACTCCCCGGGGGACTTCAGGTGGTTCAGCTGGTTCCGGAAGAACTTGACGGCATCGGCGGAGGAGAAGGGCTGCGGGCCGTAGGCGCGGAAGCTGACGAGGACGTCACCCTCGAGTGCCACGCACTCCATCGAGTCGATCCTGTCCTTCTGCTTCTCGTCGCCGAGGGTGACCACGGCGCACTTCGCGTCGGGGTAGCCGTCCACCTTCGGCGTCTCGCGTCCCTGGGAGACGGCTTCCATGAGCTTCTTGCTGATTTCGGAGGTCTTGCCCAGGAACCGCGGATCGGCCTGCATGAGCCGGATCTCCACGACCGACCGGCCCGTGGGTTCCGTGTAGGTGCGGCCGGCCCGGCCCTTGAGCTTGAGCTCGGCGAGCGCCTCGTCGCGCTTCTTGCGCTCGGTGTTGGAGAGGCCCTTGCGGGCGTCCTTGAAGCCCTGGACCGCGTCGTCCCCGGAGACGAAGAAGTCGTTGCCGTCGCCCCCGAGGTCCGGCCCCAGGGTGTGGCTGCCCGGCAGGGGCAGCAGCTTGGCCGACAGGGCGTTGGGCGGCACGGACTCCGGCGTCCCGGGTCCCCGGGGGCTGACGTCTTCGGTGCCCCAGTAGCGGGTCGTCGCAGTCCGGTCGGCCGTGTCGAGGGCCCAGGAGGCCCCGAACGCGCCGACCGCCAGAAGGGCGGTGCCGATCCCGGCGGCGATGAAGGCGCGGGTCCGGCGGCGTCCCGGGCCCACGGCGACGGTGGGCGAGGGGGCGGGGTCGTTCAGCGGCTCGGTCACAGTCGCTCCAGCTGTCGCTTGGCCAGGTCGATGACGTCGCTCTCCGCGATCTTGCCCCGGTCGTCGTAATAGTTGATGTCGACGACGATGTCGCCCCGGCGGGCGAGGGCGCGGGCTCCGAGGACGCCGCCGTCGGCCTTGGAATGCACCCACACGTGGCCGAGGTCCGGCGCCATGCCGGGGATGGCCACTCCGCGGTTGCCGGCGAAGTTCGGCTCGGGCATGTACGAGAACTGGTTCTGCTGGTACGTCTCCGCCCCGGCGCGCTCGCGGAACTGCAGGAGCCGGGCTTCGACCACCACGTGACCGTCGGCCCACACCGTGGAGGCGACACGCCGGAACCGGTCGTCGGCGAGTTCGGCCAGCGCCGCGCCGGGCTCTTCGAAGTAGTCCGCCGCGAAGACGTCCAGGGCCTCGTAGCCGCTGCCCATGATCATGGCTCCGTCCGGCGCCGGGAGCAGCAGCTCGGCCAGGCTCCCGTCCGTCTTGTGCCAGCGGTTCGCGTTGACCGACTTGGCCGTCGTCGCGTCGTCCGGCGCCAGCGCCTTCGGCGTGTCGAGCTTCTGCTGCGCCAGCGGCGGCAGGGCCGTGGGCGGGCGGTGGTACTGGACGGCGTAGCCGGTGACGGTGCCGGCGGCCGCGCCCAGGGCGAGGGCGGCGGCGATGAGGAGCGCCGTACGGCCGCGGCGGCGCGGCGCACGGGTCGGAACGGGTACGTCCGGAATGGCCGGATCAGCCGGCGGAATTTCCGGAGTGCCCGAATCCTGGTTTTCGGTTTCCAAGACGGGTTCCCCCCACGGGAATGGAGCCGCGGGATGGTTCGCCCGCGCACATCCAAGACACCCTGGGCCGGGGAGCCGTTGTACGCATCTTTATTACGCTTTTATATAGGCGGTCTTCAGTCTTCGGGGCGCCGCTTTCCGTCCAGTTCGTCCCACCACTCGTCCGATTTCGGATCGCCCGAGGGGTCGTCCCACCAGCGGTCGTCCGGCCCCCGCCGGTTCGCCACCATCGCCGCGACCGGCGGGATGACCATGGCGACCACGCACAGCGCGACCGCCGCCTCGACCGAGAAGAGGCGCACGAAGGACCAGGCGGAGACGAAGAGGAACAGGCATCCGCCCATGAGCCAGAAATAGGCGCGCCGGCGCCGCGCGTACATGCCTCCAGCGTAGGGCCGGAGGCGGACGGCGCGAAGGGCCGCACCCCGTTCCAGTGGCGTCCAACCCCCGGGGGTGCGGCCCTTCGGCCGGTACAGCGGTGCGGTCGTGCGTCAGACCGCGATGGCGACGTCCGTCACGCCGCCGGCCTCGGCGACCACGACGGCGCGGTCGGCCTGGGCACCCGGGACGAGCGCCCGCAGGGTCCAGGAGCCGGTGGCCGCGTAGAAGCGGAACTGGCCCGTCGCGGAGGTGGGGACCTCGGCGGTGAACTCGCCGGTCGAGTCCAGCAGGCGGACGTAGCCGCTGATGGGCTCGCCGTCCTTGGTCACCTGGCCCTGGATCGCGGTCTCACCGGGCTTCAGCGTCGCGAGGTCGGGCCCGCCGATCTGTGCTCCACACATGTTCTCTGTCCTGTCCTAGAGAGGTCCTGCTGCTGCGGGGGCGCGGGGGCGGGCGTCGCGTGCCCGCCCCGCCGCCGGATTACTTGTTGGGGCCGAGCTCGATCGGCACGCCGACCAGCGAGCCGTACTCGGTCCAGGAGCCGTCGTAGTTCTTGACGTTCTCCTGGCCCAGGAGCTCGTGCAGCACGAACCACGTGAGCGCGGAGCGCTCGCCGATGCGGCAGTAGGCGATGGTGTCCTTCGCCAGGTCCACCTGCTCGGCCTCGTAGAGGGCGGTCAGCTCCTCGTCGGACTTGAAGGTGCCGTCGTCGTTGGCGTTCTTCGACCACGGGATGTTGCGGGCGCTCGGCACGTGGCCGGGGCGCTGCGACTGCTCCTGCGGGAGGTGCGCCGGGGCGAGCAGCTTGCCGGAGAACTCGTCGGGTGAGCGGACGTCGACCAGGTTGAGGGCGCCGATGCCGGCCACGACGTCGTCGCGGAAGGCGCGGATCGAGGTGTCCTGGGCCTTGGCCTTGTACTCGGTGGCCGGGCGGTTCGGGACGTCCTTGCCGTCGACCAGGTCGCGGGAGTCGAGCTCCCACTTCTTGCGGCCGCCGTCGAGGAGCTTGACGTCCTGGTGGCCGTAGAGCTTGAAGTACCAGTAGGCGTAGGACGCGAACCAGTTGTTGTTGCCGCCGTAGAGGACGACGGTGTCGTCGTTGGAGATGCCCTTGGCCGAGAGGAGCTTCTCGAAGCCCTCCTGGTCCACGAAGTCGCGGCGGACCGGGTCCTGGAGGTCCTGCTTCCAGTCGATCCGGACGGCGTTGGTGATGTGGTTCTTGTCGTACGCGGACGTGTCCTCGTCCACCTCGACGATCACGACGTTGGCGTCGTTCAGGTGGGCTTCGACCCAGTCGGCGTCTACGAGGACGTCGCTGCGGCTCATGGTGTTCTCCTCCGGGGCAGTTGCGGCGGGGCTGTGCTGGGGCTGCTGCGAAGCGGGCTGTGCTGTGCGTGCCGTTCCGGGTGCGGCTCTCGGGCCCTGCGCGGGGAGGCGTCAGGGGGCAGGAGGCTGGTGCGCGGCGGTGCGGTCACGCGGATGAAGGGCCGTCGGTCCGGCCGGTGGAGCGGAAGGCTCACACCTCACATGGAGCGACAGAGCATGGCGGCGACGCGACACAGGTCCACTGCCCGCCGCTTCGTGAGGTCCGCCTGCTGATGCTTCATAGCCATGGATCGTAGGGACGAACCGGCCGCCCTGTCACCGGCGTGTCATATAGCGAGACAGGATCGTCCGGATTTCGGGATGAGAAAGCCCCGGACGGCCGTCCCACGGCCTTCCGGGGCTGGTCGGGCGGCCCGTCCTCCTGCGGATCGGACCGCTCCGTCTCACGATCCGGCCAGGGACACGTCCGAACCGCTCAGGGCGAGGTGCACGCCGGACTCGTCCGAGGTCAGCGAGGAGAGCTTGAGCCCGGCCGGCAGGCCGTCGTCGATGCGGCGGTCGAAGTCGGTCCGCTTGCGCACCGCGCTCTCGATCCCCGGGATGCCCTCACCGGGGACGGAGTCCGCGCGGACCCGGACGACCTTGGAGCCGCCGGATTCGACGAGGGCGACGGTCGACACCACGCTGCGGGTCACGGTCTTGCCGAGGAAGTCCAGGGTCGCGGTGACCTTCACCTTGTTCGGCGCCCCGCCGTAGGTGAGGACCACGCCGTTCTGGGAGGCCTTGGTGAGGTCCTCGTACGAGATCAGCGCGGAGCCCTCGGCCCGCTTGGCCGTGCCGCCGTTGTAGCCCTCGTTCAGCTTCACCTCGTGGAACGAGGCCTTCAGCTCCGACAGGCGCGTCTTGCGGCCGTCGGCGGTGACGTCGACGCCCCCGAGCTTCAGGTCCACCTGCTCCAGGTCCCGGCTGAGCGCCTGGGTCAGGAAGGGGAAGCCGTGGATCTCCACCTCGGCGCTGCCCGCGAGCCCCTGCCGGGACCGGACCTGCTCGGCCAGCCGGTCCTCGGCGTAGCCGACCGCCCAGCGGTCGGCGCCCACGAACAGCGCCCCCAGCACCACGCCGATGATCACCACGACACGTAGGAAACGCACGTGTCCCTCCCCCAACTAGTCGGTACGTACGTTCTAGTGGACCATGATCGGCCGTGGGGGCGGCGCGGGCGGTGCCGGCGGGGGCCCGCCGGCGGGACGTCAGCCGACCACCCGGCCCATCAGGTAGACCGCGGGGGCCGCGGCGGCCAGCGGCAGCGCGACGCCGGCCGTCATGTGGACGAACTTGGACGGGTAGTCGTACGCGGCCACGCGCAGCCCGATCAGGGCGCACACGCCGGCCGCGAGGCCCACCAGGGCCCCTCCGGCGCCCAGCCCGGTCAGCCCGCCGACCGCGATGCCCGCACCGGCCGCGGCGGCCAGCGAGACGCCGACGGAGGCCGGCGTGGGCAGCGGCAGGGCCCGCGCGAAGACGGCGACCGCCACCGCGGCGGCACCGGTGGTCACCGGCTCCCAGTCCGCGGCGAGGAAGCCCGCGCAGACGACGGCCAGCGCGGCGGAGGCCACCGAGGCCATCAGCCCGTACATCCGCTCGTCGGGGTCCGCGTGGCTGCGCAGCTGGAGCACCAGCGTCAGCAGCACCCAGACGCCGAGCGTGCCGACGATCGCACCGGGGGCGTACGTACGGTCCAGCGCGAGCACCGCCCCGTCGGCGACGAGGGCCCCGGCGAAGGCGAGGACGATGCCCTGACGGGCCGGCCACATGCCGTTGAGGCGGAACCAGCCGGCCGCGGTGAGCCCCTGGAGGGCGATCAGCGGGAGGAGCAGCGCCCACTGGCCGAACGCGGCGGCACCGGCCATCAGCAGGCCCAGGGCGGCGGTCAGTATCGCCGACTGCGGACCCGGGTCGATGATCGGCGACCGGCCCTCGGCGCGGGCCTGGGCGGGGTCGACGGCGCGCAGCGTGTTGCCGCCGAGGGTCGGCGGCGAGTACTCGGCGGACGGGCCGCCCTGCGGCTGCGGCTGCGGCTGCGGCTGCGACTGCGGCTGCGGCTGCGGCTCCGACGGGACCGGCGGCAGGTACGCGGTCTGCTCCGCCGCCCCGGCGGGCTCCCGCACGGGCGGCAGGTACGCCGTCTCGGCGGCGGCCGCGGCGCCCGCGGACCACGCGTCCGGCGCGGCGGCACCCGGCTGCACGGGCGGCAGGTACGCGGTCTGCTCCGCGGCTCCGGCGGGCTCCCGCACGGGCGGCAGGTAGGCGGTCTCGGCGGCGGCGGAAGCGGCCGCGGAACCGGGCCCCCCGGGCTCCTCGCGGAACCAGCCGTCGGGCGCGGAGGCCTGCTGCGGCTGCTGCGGCGCCTGCGGCTGCACCGGCGGCAGGTACGCGGTCTGCTCGGCCGCCCCGGCGGGCTCCCGCACGGGCGGCAGGTACGCCGTCTCGGCGACTGCGGAGGCGGCCGCACCGCCCCCGGTGGCGTCCGGCCACGGCACGGCCGGAGCCTGCGGCTGCTGCGCCGGCTCGTCGCGGAACCAGCCGTCGGGCACGGCGGAGTGCGGCTGCTGCGGCGGCACCGGCTGCTGCTGGGCCGGCACGGGCGGCAGGTACGCCGTCTGCGCGGCCGCGTCCGCGGACCAGCCACCCTGCGCGGGAGCCTGCGGCTGCTGCGCCGGCTCGTCGCGGAACCAGCCCTCGGGCACCGCGGACTGCGGCTGCTGCGGCTGCTGGGCCGGCACCGGCGGCAGGTACGCCGTCTCGGCGGCCGCACCGCCCCCGGTGGCGTCCGGCCACGGCACGGCCCCGGGGACCTGCCCCCACTGCTGCTGCGGGGCCTGGGCCGGCGCCGGGGCGGCCGGCTGGCCGGGCACCGAGCCCAGCGGCGGCTGCACCGGCTGGTAGCCGGTCTCCCAGGTGTCGCTCTGCCAGGTCTGGGTGGCGTACGGGTCCTGCTCGGCGGCCTGCTGCCGCTGCCTCTGCTGCTCTTCTGGAGTGCTCATCGGTTTCCGCTCACCCGCCCGCGAACGGCGGGAGCACCTCGACGGTGCCCCCCTCGGTCAGCAGGACGGCATCGTGCGGGCGCTTGCCCACGGGCTCGTCGTTCACGAGGAAGGAGCAGCGCTGCAGGACCCGGGTGAGTTCCCCCGGATGGCGGTCCCGCACGGCGTCGAGCGCCTCGGCCAGTGTGTGCGCCGAGTACGGCTCCTCCGCCGTCTCGGCCGCGGCTTTCGCCGCCGCCCAGTAGCGGATGGTTCCGGTTGCCACTGCAGCTCCTATCGGTCGGCTCCGTCGGCTCTCTACCGTCGGCCTCCATGATGACCCCTCCGGCCCGTCACCCCGGCGTGCCTCAGCGCGCCGTCCATGCGCCCCGAGGCCCCGCAGGACCGGTCGGCGGACCGCTCGATCCGGTGAAACCAGGGCATACGCAGGAGGAAGGCGTGGCGCGAACCACAGAATGCGGTGCACGGCAGCCCTCGGCCCCGAAAGGGCCGGTGGGCTATTCTGGCGGCGTAGAGGATCCGGGCAACGTGGCCCCCGGGTCCTTTTGTGCTTTCAGCACGTTGAACGGACCGAGAACAGTGGCATCCATCGGGACCCCAGGGCGCGGGGGCCGCGGCGGGTGCCGGGCACGACGTACGAAGCATTACAGCGCACGTCCTCGACGGGACCGAGGAGGAACCGACGTGATGGACCAGCGAAGCAAACAGGAGCACGGCCGCCCGAACCGGGCAGGTGGCCGGGCATGAGCTCTCTCCTCCTGTTGACCAATGCCCTGCAGCCGTCGACCGAGGTGCTGCCCGCACTCGGCCTGCTGCTGCACAACGTCCGGGTGGCCCCCGCCGAGGGACCGGCCCTCGTCGACACCCCCGGCGCCGACGTGATCCTCGTCGACGGCCGCCGCGACCTGCCGCAGGTGCGGTCGCTGTGCCAGCTGCTGCGGTCCACCGGACCCGGCTGCCCGCTCGTCCTGGTGGTCACCGAGGGCGGCCTCGCCGCCGTCACCGCCGACTGGGGCATCGACGACGTGCTCCTCGACACCGCCGGCCCCGCCGAGGTCGAGGCGCGGCTGCGGCTGGCCACCGGCCGCCAGCAGCTGGGCTCGGACGACTCCCCCATGGAGATCCGCAACGGCGACCTGTCGGTCGACGAGGCGACGTACAGCGCGAAGCTGAAGGGCCGGGTCCTCGACCTCACCTTCAAGGAGTTCGAGCTGCTGAAGTACCTCGCCCAGCACCCCGGCCGGGTCTTCACCCGCGCCCAGCTCCTCCAGGAGGTCTGGGGCTACGACTACTTCGGCGGCACCCGGACGGTCGACGTCCACGTACGGCGGCTGCGGGCCAAGCTCGGCCCCGAGCACGAGTCCCTGATCGGCACCGTCCGCAACGTCGGCTACCGCTTCGTCACCCCGGAGAAGGTGGAGCGCGCGGCCGCCGAGGCAGCGGCGAAGCAGACCTCCGGAAAGGGCCAGGGACAGGCCCCGGCGCAGGCCGCGGACCGTACGAGCGGACCGGTAGCCCGTTCGGAGGAAGCTCCTGTGACCATCCAGTCGGCCAAACACCCTGCCCAGAGGTAGGTCACCCCGCGTAGACTTCCGCGCGTGGCCAAGGTGACGCGGGATGACGTAGCGCGACTTGCGGGGACTTCTACCGCCGTCGTGAGCTACGTCATCAACAACGGACCCCGGCCGGTCGCCCCGGCCACGCGCGAGCGTGTACTCGCCGCGATCAAGGAGCTGGGGTACCGGCCCGACCGCGTGGCCCAGGCCATGGCGTCGCGCCGCACCGACCTCATAGGCATGATCGTCCCCGACGCCCGCCAGCCGTTCTTCGCGGAGATGGCGCACGCGGTCGAGCAGGCCGCCGCCGAACGCGGAAAGATGGTCCTGGTCGGCAACTCCGACTACCGGGACGAGCGCGAGGTCCACTACCTCCGCGCCTTCCTCGGCATGCGGGTGTCGGGGCTGATCCTGGTCAGCCAGGGCATGAGCGAGCGCGCCGCCTCGGAGATCGACGCCTGGGACGCGCGGGTGGTGCTGCTGCACGAGCGCCCGGAGGCCATCGACGACGTCGCCGTCGTCACCGACGACATCGGCGGCGCCCAGCTCGCCACCCGCCACCTGCTGGAACACGGGCACGAGTACGTGGCCTGCATCGGCGGCATCGAGAACACCCCCTCGGTCGGCGACCCGGTCGCCGACCACGTCGAGGGCTGGCGCCGGGCCATGCTGGAGGCCGGGCGGTCGGTCGAGGGCCGGCTCATCGAGGCCCCGTACAACCGCTACGACGCCTACCGGGTCGCCCTGGAGGTCCTCGCCCGGCCCGACCGGCCGACGGCGATCTTCTGCGCGACGGACGACCAGGCCATCGGGGTGCTGCGCGCCGCGCGCGAGCTGCGCATCGACGTGCCCGAGCAGCTGGCGGTGGCCGGCTTCGACGACGTCAAGGAAGCGGCCCTGACGGACCCGCCGCTGACGACGATCGCCTCGGACCGCCCGGCGATGGCCCGCGCGGCCGTGGACCTCGTCCTGGACGACGCCCTCCGCGTGGCCGGCTCCCGCCGGGAGCGCCTCAAGCAGTTCCCGTCGGCCCTCGTCATCCGCCGCAGCTGCGGCTGCCGCCCCTCCTGACGCGCCGCCCGCGCGGCTGCGCGGGGGCCGGGCCGCCACCCCCTTATTCCGGGCATACGCGGTTCTGTCGGGCTTCTCAGCCGGGACTCAGAAAGCTTTCATGATCCGCGGACAGAGTCGTAGACATGACCGAGAGCTTCCGCCGCGAAGGCGAGTACCCCCAGGAGAACGGCCCGGCCCACGACGCGCCCTTCGGGGACGACTGGCAGCGGGGGCGCGAGCGGCTGGCGCGGGACACCGGGGCCGGAGCCGCCGGAGCCGGTGACGCCGCCTATCCGCCGCCGCCCGCGTACCCGCCGGCCGCCCCGGCCCCCGGATGGCACGAGGCGCACCAGCCCCCGGTGATCCAGGGCGAGACCGTCCCGGCCGGCACGAGCGGCAGCGGCCACGGCGGCGGGTGGGACGCCTGGGGCTCCGCCCCCGCGGCGGCCCCCGCCGGACGCGCGCACGCGGCCCGCGCCAAGCGCCCCGTCGCACTGCTCGCCGCCGTCGCCCTCGCCGCGGCCGTGGTCGGCGGCGGGACGGCCGTCGCCGTGCAGCAGTTCCTCGGACAGGCCGGCGCCGTCGTCGGCGGAGTCAACGGCACCAACGTCTCGCAGACCGCCAACGGCACCGTCTCCGGAGTCTCCGAGCAGGTCAGCCCGTCCGTCGTCCGCATCGACACCCGCACCGCCTCCGGCCAGGGAACCGGCTCCGGCTTCGTGCTCACCGCCGACGGCGAGATCGCCACCAACAACCACGTCATCGACGGCGCCTCCGAGATCCAGGTGACGATGAGCGACGGCAAGAAGTACAACGCCAAGGTCGTCGGAACCGACCCCGCCAAGGACCTCGCCCTGATCAAGCTCCAGGGCGCGAGCGGCCTCAAGCCCGCCAAGCTCGGCAACTCCGACCAGCTCAAGGTCGGCGACCAGGTCGTCGCCATCGGCTCCCCCGACCGCCTCACCGGCACCGTCACCAGCGGCATCGTCTCGGCACTGAACCGCGAGGTGCAGGTCCCGAAGTCCGACGGCCGCCAGCAGCAGAGCCCGCAGCGGCAGCGCGGCGGCGGCTGGCCGTTCTCCTTCGAGGGCCAGCAGTTCAACGGCGACACCGGCTCCGACAAGACCTCGTACAAGGCCATCCAGACCGACGCCTCCCTCAACCCGGGCAACTCCGGCGGCGCCCTCGTCAACATGAACGGCGAGATCATCGGGATGCCCTCCGCGATCTACTCGCCCGGCAGCGACAGCTCCAGCGCCGGCAGCGTCGGCCTCGGCTTCGCCATCCCGGTCAACACCCTCAAGGCCGACCTCGACTCCCTCCGCAAGGGCGGCAGCGGCGGCAACGGGAACAGCGGGGCCGACAGCGGGGCGGACAGCAGCGGCAACGGCTTCGGCATCTCGTTCTGATCCTTCTGACACCCTGGGACGTGCCCCGCGCACCGACCACCACCCCTGGGGGACCACCACCATGAACCCTGCCGAAGGCGACCCGCAGCGGATCCTCGTCGTCGACGACGAGCCGGCCGTACGGGAGGCCCTGCGCCGCAGCCTCGCCTTCGAGGGGTACGACGTACGGACCGCCGTCGACGGGCTCGACGCCCTCGACCAGGCGGCCTCGTACGCCCCCGACCTGATCGTCCTCGACATCCAGATGCCCCGGATGGACGGACTGACGGCCGCCCGCCGGCTGCGCGCCTCCGGCAGCGTCACCCCGGTGCTGATGCTGACCGCCCGCGACACCGTCGGCGACCGCGTCACCGGCCTCGACGCGGGCGCCGACGACTACCTCGTCAAGCCGTTCGAGCTGGACGAGCTGTTCGCCCGGGTCCGCGCCCTGCTGCGCCGCAGCTCCTACGCCGTCCCCGCCGCCGGCCCCGGACCGGCCGGGGACTCCCTCGCCTTCGGCGACCTGCGCATGGACCTCGCCACCCGCGAGGTCACCCGCGGCGGGCGCCCGGTCGAGCTGACCCGTACGGAGTTCACGCTGCTGGAGATGTTCCTGGCCCACCCGCGCCAGGTCCTGACCCGCGAACAGATCCTCAAGACGGTGTGGGGCTTCGACTTCGAGCCCAGCTCCAACTCCCTCGACGTGTACGTGATGTACCTGCGCCGCAAGACCGAGGCGGCCGGCGAGCCCCGCCTGGTGCACACCGTGCGCGGGGTCGGCTACGTACTGCGCGTAGGCGAGGGCGGGCCCGAATGACGGGTCCGGCCGCCAGGTTCCGCGCACTGCCGCTGCGCTCCCGGCTGGCGCTGCTGGTCACCGTCGCGGTCGCCGTCGCGGTCGCGGCGGTGGCGGGCGTGTCCTGGGTGATGGTGCGGGCGCAGCTGAACGAGCAGCTGAACCAGTCGCTGGTGGCCACCGACCCCAGCGAACAGGTGCTCCGCACCCTGCGCGAGGGCTGCACGCTGCGCCCGCCCCCGAACCAGATGGACATCGCCGGGGACCTGAACGCGACCGTGCAGATCGTCACCGCCGAAGGCGGCCGCTGCTGGGTGAGCGGGCGCACCGACCTGCCCGTCACCGAGGCCGACAAGGACGTCGCGGCGGGACGCAGCACCGCCCGGCTGCACGACGCCACCACCGCCGAGGGCGACCGGATGCGCGTCTACACGATCGGCCGGCGCCTCACCACCGGCGGGCCGACCTTCGGGATCTCCATCGCCAAACCCCTCGCCGACATCGACAAGCCCCTGTCAACCCTGGCCTGGGTGCTGCTCCTGGTCTCCGGCATAGGGGTCGTCGGCGCGGGCGCTGCCGGACTGTGGGTGGCCCGTACGGGGCTGCGGCCCGTGGACGAGCTCACCGGTGTCGTCGAGCACGTCGCCCGCACCGAGGACCTGACGGTGCGGATCCCGGACGAGGGCGACGACGAGATCGCCCGCCTGTCGCGGTCCTTCAACGCGATGACCGCCGCGCTCGCCTCCTCCCAGGAGCGGCAGGCCCAGCTGATCGCGGACGCCGGACACGAGCTGCGGACCCCGCTCACCTCGCTGCGCACCAACATCGAGCTCCTCGCGCGCAGCGAGGAGACCGGGCGGGCCATCCCGCCCGACGACCGCCGGGAGCTGCTGGCCTCGGTCAAGGCGCAGATGACGGAACTCGCCGCGCTGATCGGGGACCTCCAGGAGCTGTCCCGCCCGGACGCGGCCCCGCACGCCCCGCTCGGGGTGGTGGCCCTGCACGAGATCGCCGCCTCCGCGCTGTCCCGGGCCCGGCTGCGCGGACCCGAGCTGCGGTTCGGCTCCGCCCTGGAGTCCTGGTACGTACGCGGCGAGGCGGCGGCGCTGGAGCGGGCGGTGGTCAACCTGCTGGACAACGCCGTGAAGTTCAGCCCGCCGGGCGGCGCGGTGGAGGTCTCGCTGCACGCGGGCGAGCTGACCGTGCGCGACCACGGGCCGGGCATCCCGCCGCAGGACCTCCCGCACGTCTTCGAGCGGTTCTGGCGCTCCGAGTCGGCCCGCGCCCTGCCCGGCAGCGGGCTGGGCCTGTCCATCGTGGCCCGTACGGCCGCCCGCTCGGGCGGCAGCGCCGAACTGCGGGCGGCCGCGGACGGGGCGGGCGGCACGGAGGCGGTGCTGCGCATCCCGGGGGCGCCGGCGCCGCCGCCGTCGGAGCAGCCGTCGCAGCAGCCGTCAGTTGTGCCGGAGCAGTGAGGCGACCAGGCCGGAGCGGGTGTTCGGGAAGTCCATCGGGACGATGCCGAGGCCGGTGCGGCCGGCCAGTTCGGAGCCGTCGACGAAGCCGTGGACCTGCGGGTTCAGCCGGTCGGAGTTCCAGCGCGGGGGCATGTAGGCGGCCGTGCTGACGTAGTTGACGAAGAGCTTGCCGGGCTCGCGGACGGCCTTGCGGAAGTGGTCCTCGATGCGGCCGCGTTTGGCGAAGGGCTCGGTGTTGTAGTCGTCCTGGATGTCGAAGACCCCTCCGTCGCCGTAGCGCAGGCCGGGCAGGCCCGCGTTGTCGGCGAGGAGGACGACCCGGCCGCGGGCCTGGCCGAGGGCGGGCAGGGTGTCGGCGATCCGGAAGAGCGGGCGCCAGCCGCGGTGGTCGAGGTAGTCGTCGAAGACGGCCCGGAAGGCGGCGTCGGATTCGGCGGAGTACTCCTGCTTGACGCGCATCAGGACCGTCTCGGAGGGGTGCGCGGCGAGGAAGTTCCAGCAGGCGGCGAGGACGTCGCCGAACATCAGGTCCTGGAAGAACGAGCCGTGGTGGATGGCGAACGAGCCGCCCGTGACCCGGCAGCGGACGTCGAGGAAGCGGATGCCGGAGTCGAGCTGCTGGGCGATGGAGGTGTTCTGGCAGGCGACGTAGAGCCCGCCCTTGGTGGCGCCGGAGTCGTGGGTGCCGGGGATGGTCATCCGCTGGAGGGCGGTGGAGTCCGCGAGGCCGGCCATCCAGTCCTGGGTGCCCAGGGTCCGCGCGGGGGCGGCTGCCGCCCGGGCCGGTGCCGCCGCGCCGAGCCCGAGGAACGCGCCCGCGCCCACCGCGGCGGCGCCGGCGAGGAAGGCCCGGCGGGGCGGCGCCGGACGGGTGCCGGGGCGCGTGCGCGTGTCCGTACGGATGCCGGGGCGCGTGGTCGGGGCTGGGGTCGGGGCTGGGGTCGGGGTCGGGGCCGTGGGCTTGGTCGGGGCCGTGGTCCCGGCCGTGCCCGTGTCCCCGGCTGTGGTCCTGCCCGTGCCTCCGGCCGTGGTCGTGCCCGTGTACCCGGCCGTGGTCCTGCCGGTGTCCGTGCCTCTGCCCGCGCCCATGTCCCGCCCCTTCGCCGACCCGTTGGTGGGACCGGATTATGGCGTGCGGGACCGGCGTTTACTACCCGTCGGTAGGGGCGGGCTCCTCCAGCAACTCCACCATCCTGCGCAGCCCTTGGGTGAGCTCGGCCCCCGTCGGCGCCTGCCCGGGGTCGGTCAGGGCCTGCACCATGACCCCGCTCAGCAGCGCGAGGTGCACCGACCCGAGGGCCCGTACGTCCTCGTCGGTCACCGCCTCCTCGGACACCCCGGCCAGGTGGGCGGCCACCATCCGCCGGGACCGGCGCTGCCCCTCGGCCAGGGCCGCCAGCAGCTCGGGCGAGGACTGGGCGTGGACGAAGGCCTCGATGTTGGCGATCCACAGCCAGCGCATGTCGAGGAAGTCGCGGATCTTGCGGTCCCAGGTGTCCGCGTACCGCTCCGCCGCCGTCCCGCCCTGCCCGGCGAGCCGGCCGGAGCCGGCCGCCCAGTCGTCCATCGCGGCGAACAGCGCCTGGTTCAGCAGCGCCTCGCGGGACCCGAAGTGGTAGCCGATCGCGGCCATGCTCACCTCCGCCGCCGAGGCGATGTCGCGCACGGTCGTGCGCGCGTAGCCCTTCTCCTCAAGGCAGCGGCGGGCGCCGGCCAGCAGGTCCTCGCGATTTCCCATGCCCCGGATGGTATCCGCGCCCCTCCCGCCGACACTTGGGCAAGCGCGCAATACGAGCGTATTGCACGCTTGCCCAAACGCTGGCAGAGTGATGCCCACGAGCACCGCCGGCCACGGACACGGGGAGACACGCACATGCGCGACACGCTGGACATCGACGGCCGCACGCTCTCGTACCTGGACTTCGGCGGCACCGGCCGGCCGCTCCTCGCCCTCCACGGCGGCATGTCCGAAGCCGCCGCCTTCACCGGCCTCGCCGCCGCCCTGGGCGACGGGTGGCGGGTCATCGCCCCCGACCAGCGCGGCCACGGCGACTCCGACCGCGCCCCGTACTACCGCCGCGAGGGCTACGTCGCCGACGCCGTCGCCCTCCTCGACCACCTCGGGCTCACCGGGCCCGTCGCCGTCCTCGGCTACTCCCTCGGCGGCCTCAACGCCTACCACCTCGCCGCCGCCCACCCCGACCGGGTGAGCGCCCTGATCGGCGTCGACGCCACCGTCGTCATCGACATCTCCGCCGGCCCGCAGTGGTTCGACTTCCTCGGCGCCCTGCCCTACTCCGCTCCCACCCGCGAGGAACTCCTCGGCGCCGTCGACCCGGCCGCCCTGCCCTTCGTCGCCGACGGGGTGCGGCCCCTCGCCGACAAGAGCGGCTGGCGGCTCGCCTTCCACGGCCAGGACATGCTCGACTCCATCCACGCCTGCGCCGGCGACCACCGCGGCACCTGGACCGCGAGCACCTGCCCCGCCCTGCTCGTCCACGGCCGCCGGAGCCGGGCGCTCACCCAGGACGTCGCCGACGCGATGGTCGGCGGGCGCCCGGGGACCTCGTACACGGCCCTGGAGGGCGACCACTTCGTGCCCTTCACCGACCCCGAAGGCTTCCACGCGGCCGTCGGAACGTTCCTGGCGACCCTCTGAACCGAGCCCGGGGGCGGACGTGCCGAGGGGGCGGCGGGCCGAGGCCCACCGCCCCCTCGGGGACGTACCGGAGGTACGAGAGGTACTACTTGACGACCGTGATGCGGTCCGCCTTCGGCGGGGCGATCGGGGACGCCGCCGTCGACTTGCCCAGGTAGGCGTTGAAGGCGTCCAGGTCCGACGCGCCCACCAGCTTGTTCTTGTGCTCCTTCAGGACGGTGAAGCCGTCACCGCCACCCGCCAGGAACTCGTTCATCACGACCCGGTAGGTCTTCGCCGGGTCGATCGCCGCGCCGTTCAGCTTCACCGAGTCCACGACGATGCGGTCCGCGCCCGCCTTCGTCATGTCCAGGGTGTACGTGAAGCCCTTCGAGACCTGGAGGATCTTCGGGTTCGGGCCGTTGACCGTACCGCTGACCTGCTGCTGGAGCGCGGTGATCAGCTGCGCGCCGGTCAGGTCCACGATGTTCATCAGGTTGTTGAACGGCTGGACCGTGTACGACTCGCCGTACGTGACGACCCCGTCGCCCTCGTCGCCCGAGGCCTTGTAGGCCAGGTCGGAACGGATGCCGCCCGGGTTCATGATGGCCAGCTGGGCGCCGCCCTTGTCCGCCGGGGCCGTGGCCTCCAGCTGCGCGTCGGCGATCAGGTCACCGAGCGGCTTCTCCGGCGACTCCGAGCCGCGGCCCGGGATGTCCGCCGAGATGTAACCCATCGGACGGTTCGCGACCGGGGCGGCCAGCGTCTTCCAGCGGTCGATCAGCTCGGTCATGTCCGGAGCCTTCGGCACGTCCCGGGAGACGACCTTGTTGACCGGCTTCGGCGCGAGCACCGGCGTACGGACGATGTCCTTCGTGGCCCGGTCGTACGTCAGCTTGGTCTCGGTGAACAGCCGGCCCAGGGAGGCGGCCGAGGTGACCGTACGGGGGTTGCCCGCCGGGTCCGGGATGTTGCAGCTGTACGCCTGGTGCGTGTGGCCCGTCACCAGCGCGTCGACCTTCGCGTCGACGTTCTTGGCGATGTCGACGATCGCACCCGAGATGCCCGCGCCGGCACCCGGCACGTCACAGTCGTAGTTGTACGCGCCGCTCGCGGGCAGACCGCCCTCGTGGATCAGCGCCACGATCGACTTCACGCCCTGCTTGTTCAGCTCGGCGGCGTACTTGTTGATCGTCTCGACCTCGTCGCCGAACTTCAGGCCCTTGACGCCCTCGGCGGTGACGACGTCCGGAGTGCCCTCCAGGGTGACGCCGATGAAACCGATCTTCACGTCCCCCTTCTTCCAGATGAAGGTGGGCGACATCAGCGGACGCTTGGTCTTCTCGTCCGTCACGTTCGCGGCGAGGTACTGGAACTGCGCACCGGTGAAGGTCTTGCCGTACTCGAAACAGCCTTCGGTCGGGTGACAGCCGCCGTACGCCATCCGGCGCAGCTCGGTCTTGCCCTCGTCGAACTCGTGGTTGCCGACGCTCGACACGTCGAGGTTCAGCTTGTTGAGCGCCTCGACGGAGGGCTCGTCGTGGAAGAGACCGGACAGCATCGGGCTGCCGCCGATCATGTCGCCGGCCGCGGCCGTGACGGAGTACTCGTGGCCCTTGCGGGCCTCGCGCAGGCTGGTGGCGAGGTACTCGACGCCACCGGCGGGTATGGCCTTGGTGGTGCCGTCTGCCTGACGTTCGCTCACGGTGCCGGACGAGCCCTGCGGGGGCTCCAGCGTGCCGTGGAAGTCGTTGAACGAGAGCATCTGTACGTCGACGGTGCGGCCCTTGGGAGGCGTACCGCCACCACTCGCGGCACCGGCCGGCAGTGCGGCGGCGACCATCGCGCCGGCACCCGCCGTGAGAGCGAGAGCGCCGAGGGTCAACCGGCGGGCCGTACGGGGCCGTTGTGGCTTCGCTGACATTTATTCCCCTTTGTGGACAGCGAGACAACATTTGGGAGGTGCCACGCAGCCTATGGTCAACGCGCGTAGCTACGACAGGGGGTAGCGGGTTGCGAGCTGGTTACGCGCGGCCGTCGGGCAGTGGCGCCGTAGGCTCGGAACATGACTGACGCAGCAGCGGCCCTGGAGCCGGGACGGCAGATTGAGATCCTCGAAGAGCTGACGGAGGAGCAGGCCGCCTCCGTACTGGAGCTGATCGGAGAGGCGGCCCGCACCGACGGCACCACCGCCGTCTCCGAACAGGGCCGCCTCCAGCTGCGCGGCGGCCCGCGCGAGGGCATCCGGCACTTCCTCCTCACCGACGGCGGCCGGCTGTGCGGGTACGGGCAGCTGGAGGACACCGACCCGGTGGAGGCCCCCGCCGCCGAACTCGTCATCCACCCCGCCCTGCGCGGCCGCGGCCACGGCCGCGCCCTCGGCACCGCCCTGCTGCACGCCTCCGGCAAGCGGATCCGGGTCTGGGCCCACGGCGGCAAGTCCGCCGCACGGCACCTCGCCCAGGTGCTCGGCCTGACCCTCTTCCGCGAACTCCGGCAGCTGCGCCGCCCCCTGGGCCCGGACGCCCCGCCGCTGCCCGAGCCGGCGCTCCCGGCCGGCGTCACCGTCCGCACCTTCGTCCCCGGCCAGGACGACACCGCCTGGCTCGCCGCCAACGCCGCCGCCTTCGCCCACCACCCGGAGCAGGGCGCACTGACGCAGCGGGACCTGAACGACCGCATCGCGCAGCCGTGGTTCGACGCCAAGGGCTTCTTCCTCGCGGAGCGGGACGGCGAACTGGTCGGCTTCCACTGGACGAAGGTCCACGCCGAGGAGCAGCTGGGCGAGGTGTACGTGGTCGGCGTCCGCCCGGGCGCCCAGGGCGGCGGCCTCGGCAAGGCCCTCACCGCCATCGGCCTGCGCCACCTGGCGGAGTCCGGCCTGCCGACGGCGATGCTGTACGTCGACGCGGACAACCCGGCGGCCCTGGCGGTGTACGAGGGGCTGGGCTTCACGACGCACGAGATCGACCTGATGTACCGCACGGAGAGCTGAGGGGGGCTCGCGGGGGGGGCGGGGGGGGGGTACGGGGCTTGCGGCCCGGGCCCGCTATCTCCCCCTCGACCCCTGCCCGCCGATCGGCGCCTGCCCACCCGCCTCCCGGGTGCGGGTGGGTGGCCGCGGGGAGCGGGATCCCCTCGGGCGGTCTCAGAGAAGGTTGGGGGCTTCCCGTCAGTCCCATCGTCCTTCCGTGTCGTGCCGGCCTGTCAAGGGCGCTCCTTCGTCGCGTCGCTTCGCGATGGCCTTCGGCCACCCTTGACAGACCGACCCGCCCCGGAAAGCCGAAAGACTGCCGGGAAACCCCCAAAGAAACGGCACGGTCCATGATCAAGGGACGGGTCTCTCAGCGATGAGGCGAGGGGCCGGGCCCCGGCCGGCCCGCCTTCCGGGCCCGTCCAGCCCCGGTCCGGGGCCAGGGGCGCGACAACCTGCACCAAAAGTCGCTCAGAGCACGCTACGGAACACCCAAGCGCGACAGATCGCTACGCGCTCCTCCCGGCCAAGCGTCCGGCGACCGCCTGGGGCTGATACCTGCACCAAAAGTCGCCCAGAGCAGTGCGGAAGCGCAGGGGCGCGTCAGATCGCTACGCGCTCCTCTGATCTCGGCGACTGGCGGCCGTCTAGGGCTGGTCAGGGGCGGGTTCGACGTTGGTGGCGGCGGTGGTGAACTCGCGGCCGGAGGCGCCCCGGATGTAGGCGAGCTCCATCCACTGCTCGGTGAGGTCGTCCGACACGTTCTCGTTGATGACCGCCATCAGAATGCCCTCGCCCCCTGAAACGACATCGCGGACACGGCGTTGGAGAAGGCGATGGGGGACGTACTCGTAGCGCTCACTCATCCGCCACCGCCTGGAAGGTGTGCGCGATCGAGGAGATCAGCGTTCGGCTCGGCCAAGACGGCTGTCAGCGCGGAGGGGTCAGCCGGTCTGTCGATGCTCAGCACGTCACGGGCACAGCTGCGCATGATCCGGCTCGCCATGGAGATACTCCCTGCCGTCGTCTGGGTGTTGGAGCGGAAGACGTGAGCCACCATCTCGGGTGCCTCCCGGGCCGATCCACTCCCGCGTGCTATAGGGCCGCCCTATATTTCGGGCATGGAGCCCGAGCTGGATGCGTGGGTGCACCCCGAACTGCGAGCAGCCGCAGCGGCTGAGGACTGGGCGGCCCTGCTGCGGACGTGGCGGAGGCTGACGCGCAGCAGCCAGAGTCGGCTCGGGGCCCTCGTGGGGCTGGCGCAGCCTGACGTCTCCGCCATCGAGAACCGGCGACGAGCGGTGACTTCGGCTGAGGTGCGGCAACGCATCGTCGACGGCCTCGGCGTGCCCCTGGAACTCCTCGGCACCCGACAGGAGGCACTACCGCTGCCGTCGCTCGTGCTGCCCGGGGTGGTGTCGGAGGCCAACGGTGAGCGGTTGGCCGGGGTGCGCCGGGGTGGGCTGCGGCTGGACGCCGCCTCGGTGGATGCCCTGGACGCCTTACTGGCCGCGCACCGGCGCGCTGAGGACACGGTGGGGTCCCGCGTCGTTGCGCCGCTGGTCACCGCGCAGTTCAAGGAGGTGGCCGGGCTGTACGGGCAGGCCCGGGGGGCGCTGGCGGACCGGGTGGTGCGGCTGTTGGCCGAGTACGCCCAGTTCCTGGCGTGGATGGCCCAGGACCAGGACGACGCCCCGGTGGCGCTGGGGTGGTTCGACCGCTCCCACGACTGGGCGTTGGAGGCCGGGTACGGCGACTTGGCCGCCACCACGATGAGCATGAAGGCCCATCTGGCGTGGTCCGGCGGGAGCGGGCGGCGTTGTGTCCGGCTGGGTGAGGCCGCCGCAGCGATGCCGGGGGCGAGCGAGGCCACGCGGGCCATGGCCGTGCAGATGGCCGGCCGGGGATACGCACTGGAGGGCGAGCACGACGAGGCGTACGCGAGGCTGGACGAGGCACAGCGGATCATCGCGAACGCCGCCGGCGCCCCGCCGTGGTTGTACTTCTACGGGGAATCCTGGTTCGCGGCCCAGCGCGGCATGGCCGACTTGCACCTGGGGGACTGGGAGGGTGCGGTCGGGCACCTCACGTCGGGGCTGGCCGGCTTCGCCCCGGCCTTCCGCCGGGACCGGGCCTGGTACGGGTCCTGCCTGGCCCACGCGTACGCGGGTGCCGGGGAGGCCGAGGCGGCCCTGACCACGGCACTCGGCGTCATCGGCGACGCCTCGGAGGTCGGCCGCCCGCACGCCTGGGCCGAGCTGCACAAGGTGGGTGCCGTCCTCCTCAGGCGAGGTGCCCGTGAAGGCCGGACGCTGGTGGACACCCTCGCGCAGCTCGACTGAGCCCCCGGCAGTCGTCTGGTGCGGATACCAGCCCCGGACGACCGCCGGACGCAAGCCGGGAGGAGCGCGTAGCGATCCGTCGCGCCCATGTGCTTCCCGCACTGCCCTGGTCAACGTTTGGTGCGGGTATCGGCCCAGGGCGGTCGGTGGACGCCGGGAAAAGGGGAGCGCGTAGCGATCTGTTGCGTCTGGGGGCTCCGTAGGGGCTCTGATCGGCTTTTCGTGCGGGTAGTCGCGCTCGCGCCCCGGAATCAGTCTCTTGAGGGCCCGGATGCCCGGCGGGCCGGCCCTCGCTCCCTCGTCTCGTCGCTGACGGGCCCGTCCCTCCGTCTTCTGCCCCGTGACCGTTCTTTTGGGGGTTTCCCGGCAGTCTTTCGGCTTTCCGGGGCGGGTCGGGCTGTCAAGGGTGGAGCGAAGCGACATCGCGCAGCGACGCGACCGCAGGGAGCGCCCTTGACGGGCCGGCCCGACACGGAAGGACGATGGACTGCCGGGAAACCCCCAAGCCCTCTCTGATCCGGGCCAGGGGGACCCCGCCCCCGCCCGGCGGCGCCCGGCGCCCCGGCCCCCGCGCCGTGCGCCAGGCGGAGACAGGAAGCCATACGCCATTAACCGGGCATTCAGACGCGCTTGCGAGTCTCCCGACATGCAGCCCCGACTCCGTCTGACGGCAGACACTTCCGACGCGCCTGTCCTGCCGCGTGCGCGGAAGAATGGAGTCATGAGCCACCAGCCCAGCGCAGGCCCCACCGAGGTCCCCGCCCAGCACCCGTCTCACACCCCCGCGACCGGAAGCGGCAGCGGAAACGGCAGCGGAAGCGGCACCGGTGGTGCCAAGTCCCGCCTCGGTTCCATAGCCGCCCACCGGCCCCACTCCTCCCGCGTGACCGGTCACGTCGACCTCGATCCCGACCTCGACGCCGATCTGGACGCCTACGAGGACAAGGACGACACCGGCGAGCTGCCCGCGAACCGCTTCCTCGACCGGGAGCGCAGCTGGCTGGCCTTCAACGAGCGCGTGCTGGAGCTGGCCGAGGATCCGGCGACCCCGCTGCTGGAGCGCGCCAACTTCCTGGCGATCTTCGCGAGCAACCTCGACGAGTTCTTCATGGTCCGCGTCGCCGGCCTCAAGCGCCGCATCGCGACCGGCGTCGCCACCCGTTCGGCCTCCGGCCTCCAGCCCCGTGAGGTGCTGGACCTGATCTGGACCCGCTCGCGCGAGCTCATGGCCCGGCACGCCGCGTGCTTCCAGCACGACATCGCCCCGCAGCTCGCGGAGGAGGGCATCCACCTCATCCGGTGGCCCGACCTCACCGAGAAGGAGCAGGCCCGCCTCTTCACCCTGTTCCGCAACCAGATCTTCCCGGTGCTCACCCCGCTGGCCGTGGACCCCGCGCACCCGTTCCCGTACATCTCTGGCCTCTCCCTCAACCTGGCCGTGGTCGTGCGCAACCCCGTCAGCGGCCACCGCCACTTCGCCCGCGTCAAGGTGCCGCCGATCCTCTCCCGCTTCCTGGAGGCCTCCCCGCAGCGCTACGTCCCCCTGGAGGACGTCATCGCCGCGCACCTGGAGGAGCTGTTCCCCGGCATGGAGGTGCTCGCGCACCACATGTTCCGCGTGACCCGCAACGAGGACCTGGAGGTCGAGGAGGACGACGCCGAGAACCTCCTCCAGGCCCTGGAGAAGGAGCTCATGCGGCGCCGCTTCGGCCCGCCCGTGCGCCTGGAGGTCGAGGAGTCCATCGACCCCGGCGTCCTGGACCTCCTCGTGCAGGAGCTGAAGGTCAGCGCCGCCGAGGTGTACCCGCTGCCCGGCCCGCTCGACCTGACCGCCCTCTTCGGGATCTCCTCCCTGGACCGGCCCGAGCTGAAGTACCCGAAGTTCGTCGCCGGCACGCACCGTGACCTCGCCGAGGTGGAGTCAGCGTCCGCGCCCGATATCTTCGCCGCGCTGCGCGAACGCGACGTGCTGCTGCACCACCCGTACGACTCCTTCTCCACCTCCGTCCAGGCCTTCCTGGAACAGGCCGCCGCGGACCCGGACGTCCTCGCGATCAAGCAGACCCTGTACCGCACCTCCGGCGACTCCCCGATCGTGGACGCGCTGATAGACGCGGCCGAGTCCGGCAAGCAGGTGCTGGTCCTCGTCGAGATCAAGGCCCGCTTCGACGAGCAGGCCAACATCAAGTGGGCGCGCAAGCTGGAGGAGTCCGGCTGCCACGTCGTCTACGGGCTCGTCGGCCTCAAGACGCACTGCAAGCTCTCCCTCGTCGTCCGCCAGGAGGGCGACACCCTGCGCCGCTACAGCCACGTCGGCACGGGCAACTACCACCCCAAGACCGCCCGCCTGTACGAGGACCTCGGCCTGCTCACCGCCGACCCACAGGTCGGCGCGGACCTGTCCGACCTCTTCAACCGGCTGTCCGGCTACTCCCGCCGCGAGACCTACCGCCGGCTGCTGACCGCCCCCAAGTCCCTGCGCGACGGGCTGATCTCGCGCATCGACAAGGAGGCCGACCACCACCGGGCCGGCCGCCCGGCGTCGGTCCGGCTGAAGATGAACTCGATCGTCGACGAGGCCCTCATCGACTCCCTCTACCGGGCCTCCCAGGTGGGCGTCCCCGTCGACATCTGGGTGCGCGGCATCTGCGCCGTGCGCCCCGGCGTCCCCGGCCTGTCGGAGAACATACGGGTCCGCTCGATCCTCGGCCGCTTCCTGGAGCACTCCCGGGTCTTCGCCTTCGGCAACGGCGGCGAACCCGAGGTGTGGATCGGCAGCGCCGACATGATGCACCGCAACCTCGACCGCCGCATCGAGGCACTGGTCAGGGTCACCGACCCGGCCCACCGCGCGGCACTGGACCGGATGCTGGAGACCGGCATGTCCGACGCCACCTCCTCCTGGCACCTGGGCCCGGACGGCGAATGGACCCGGCACAGCACCGACGCCGAGGGCCAGCCGCTGCGGCACGTACAGGAGATGCTCATAGACGCCCGGAGGCGCCGGCGTGGCTCTGCCAAACCATGACGACCTGACCGCAGGTGACGTGCTCGGCGTCTACCTGCGGTCCCAGGCCACCGCTTTCCTGCGCGCGCTGCGCCTGCACGACGCGGGCGCGGCGGGCGGCTCCGCCGCCGACTCGGCGGAGAGCAGCGAGGCGGCGTACGGCCTGCGGGGCGCGGCGCGGCGGATCGCCGGATCGCTGAGCACCTTCCGGGCGGTCACCGAGTCGCGCTGGGCGGACTCGCTGCGCACCGAGCTGGTCTGGCTGTCGTCCACGCTGGCCGACGAGCACGCGTACGCCGCCCGGCTGTCCCGGCTGATGGAGGCCCTGCAGCGGCTGTCGGGCGCCCCCGAGCTGCCCTCGCCGCGCGGCGGGGCGGGCTCCGCGGGCGCCCTCACGGTGGGCTCGGCGCGGGCGGGCGCCCTGCTGGACCGGCAGCTCACGCTGGCGCGCACCCGGGCGCACTCGGCCACCCTCCAGGCCCTCGGGTCGTCCCGTTTCCACGCGGTGGCGGACGCGGTGGCGGTGCTGGCCTCGGAGGTCCCGCTGGACCCGGTGGCGGCGCGGGGCCGGGTCGGGGACGTGCTCGAACCGCTGGCGGAGGTCACCGGGGCCCGCCTGGCGGGGGCCGTGTCGGCCCTTCCGGCCGCGCAGGGCACCCCGTACGCGGCGCACGAGGACGCCTCCTGGCACGAGGTGCGCCGGCTGCTGCGGGTGCACCGGTACGCGCAGGAGGCGCTCGGCGGGGACGTGGCCCGGCTCTCGGCGGCGGGTGAGGCCCTTGACCTGCACCGGGACGCCTCGGAGGCCGCCACCGCCTCGGCGGCGGCCGCCCGTACGCCGCGCATCGCCCCGGCGACCGCGTACGCCCTGGGCGTGCTGCACGCCGACCAGCGGCACGCGGTGGAGGCGGCCCGCGTCTCGTTCCACCGCATCTGGCACCCGGCCCCGGCCATCCCGTAGGCCCCCGACCGCTGCGCGGGGCCGTCCCCTATCCGCCCTTCGCCCGATTCCCCGGGCTGCGCCCGGAAACGCCGACGAGGCTGGAAGTGCGCTCCGCGCACTCCAGCCCCGGCCGGCCAAATCCAGCCTCGCCGGCGTTTGAGGCGCGGGGGTCTGGGGGCGGAG
>NZ_JBIVEG010000030.1:0-88027 GCF_044747545.1 Streptomyces sp. NPDC090077 | reverse complement strand
CCCGCGTACTGGACGTACTTGGGCTTTCGCCCGGTGCGGCGAGAGTGCGTGCCGGGCGCCGCGGGGCAGGCGGGACTTTGCGGACACCCCCTAGGACCGGGGCCGGGTGTCAGTCCTCGTGTTTTGCCCGGCTCGGCTGGACCCGCTTCGGTTCGCCCGGCATCTTCGGGTAGTCCGGCGGGTACGGCATGTCGCCCAGGCCGTGTTCGTGTTCGTCCCGGTCCGCGAGTTCCAGTACGGGTTCCAGGCCGAAGGCGTGCTCGTCCATGTCGGCGTGCAGGTCGCCCAGTTCGGCGAAACGCGCCGGCATCGTCACGATGTCGAAGTCGCGGGGCTCCGCGTCGTCCACCTCGTCCCAGCGCAGCGGCGCCGACACCGGGGCGTGCGGGCGGGGGCGGACGGAGTACGCCGAGGCGATGGTCCGGTCGCGCGCCGTCTGGTTGTAGTCGACGAAGATCCGCTCGCCGCGCTCCTCCTTCCACCAGGCCGTGGTGACCTTGCCCGGCATCCGCCGTTCCAGCTCCCGGCCCAGGGCGATGGCGCAGCGGCGGACCTCGGTGAAGGTCCAGCGCGGTGCGATCGGGACGAACACGTGCAGGCCCCTGCCGCCCGAGGTCTTCGGCCAGCCGCGCAGCCCCAGCTCCTCCAGCAGCGCCCGCAGTTCGTGCGCCGCGCCCACCGCGTGGTGGTAGTCGGTGCCGGGCTGCGGGTCGAGGTCGATGCGGAGCTCGTCGGGCCGGTCGGTGTCCCCGCGGCGCACCGGCCAGGGGTGGAAGGTCAGACAGCCGAGGTTGGCGGCCCACAGGACGGCGGCCGGCTCGGTCGGGCAGATCTCGTCGGCCGTGCGGCCGCTGGGGAAGGCGATGTGCGCGGTGGGGATCCAGTCGGGCAGGTTCTTGGGGGCCCGCTTCTGGAAGAAGGACTCCCCCTCCACTCCGTCCGGGTACCGCTCCAGGGTGGTGGGGCGGTCGCGCAGGGCCCGGGTGATCCCGGGGGCGACGGCCAGGTAGTACTCGGCGACGTCCCGCTTGGTGAGGCCTCGCTCCGGGAAGTACACCTTGTCCGGGCTGGACAGGCGTACCGCCCGCCCGCCCGCGTCGAGCTCGATCGCACCACCCGCGCTACCGCCCATGGGCGCCACGGTAGGCGGGCCCGGGCGTACCCGCACACCGAGCGGGTCCGGACGTACCACCGCAGAATCCCTTGTATGGACCTGCCGGTGATGCCGCCCGTGAAGCCGATGCTCGCCAAGTCGGTGAGCCGGATCCCGCCGGGCATGCAGTACGAGGCCAAGTGGGACGGCTTCCGGGCGATCGTGTACCGCGACGGGGACGAGGTGGAGCTGGGCAGCCGCACCGGCAAGAGCCTGACCCGGTACTTCCCCGAGCTGGTGGCGGCGCTGAAGGAGAACCTGCCGGCCCGCTGCGTGGTCGACGGGGAGATCGTCGTCGTCCACGGCGGGCGGCTCGACTTCGACCGTCTCAGCGAGCGGATCCACCCCGCCGCCTCCCGGGTCGAGCTGCTCGCCGGGACGACGCCGGCCAGCTTCGTCGCCTTCGACCTGCTCGCGCTCGGCGACGAGTCCCTCCTCGACTCCCCGCTCGCCGCGCGCCGCAGCGCCCTCGTCCACGTCCTCTCCACGGCCCGGCCCCCCGTCCACCTCGCGCCCGCGACCACCGATCCCGTGCTCGCGCGGGAGTGGTTCGAGCGGTTCGAGGGCGCCGGGCTCGACGGGGTCGTCGCGAAACCCCTCGATCTCCCCTACCGGCCCGACGCCCGCCTCATGTTCAAGATCAAGCACGAGCGTACGGCCGATGTCGTCGTCGCCGGTTTCCGTTTCCACAAGAGCGGTCCGATCATCGGATCGCTGCTGCTCGGCCTGTACGACGGCCACGGCGCGCTCCAGCACGTGGGCGTCTGCGCCGCCTTCCCCATGAAGCGCCGGGCCGAACTCGTCGAGGAGCTGGCCCCCCTGCGCATGCCGGACCCGGCCGGCCATCCCTGGGCGGCCTGGGCCGAGGAGTCGGCCCACGAGAGCGCCCGGCTGCCCGGCGCCCAGAGCCGCTGGACGGGGAAGAAGGACCTGTCCTGGGTGCCGCTGCGCCCCGAGCGGGTCTGCGAGGTGCGTTACGACCACATGGAGGGCGACCGCTTCCGGCACACCGCGCAGTTCGCCCGCTGGCGCCCCGACCGTACGCCGGAGGGCTGTACGTACGCCCAGCTGGAGGAGGTCGTCGGCTACGACCTGGCCGAGGTGCTGGGCGGCACCGGCTGAACGCGCGGGCCGCTCCCGGCGGCGGTGAGCTCCTCCCATTCCGCCCGGTCCGGCCCCACCGCGTTCGGGGTCCAGTCCGGGCGGGCGGCGAGCCAGCGCGCCACCCTGGCCCGCAGCGCGGGGTCCGCGTAGGCCCGCTCGGGCGGCTCGGCCAGGTGCCGGACCCTGGCCCGGGCCCGCATCACCTCCGGGTCCTCCAGCGCGCACTCGAACAGCGCGGCCGCCTCCCGCGCCCGGTCTCCGGATCCGCCCGCCCCCGGTCCACCCGGCCCCCGTCCACCCGGCCCCGGTCCGCCCGCGCCCGCGCCCGCGGAACCGGCTCCCGCCGCGAGCCGCCCGCCCACCGCCGCGTCGGCCCCCACCTGGAGGTCGAACCACGGCTTCAGCGTCCGCAGCGCCCACCCGTGGTACCCGGCGGCGAAGCCGTAGGACCCCGGGTCCCGGTGGGCCGTCCGGGCCACCCGGTCGGCCGCCCACAGGGCGAGCGAAGTCCCCTGCCCCAGGGTGGGGTTGGTGTGGGTGAGGGCGTCGCCGACCGGCACCATGCCGGTAGCCACCGGGCCCCGCCCGTCGGCCAGGGGGCTCCACCGGTTGTCCAGGCCCGCAGTCGCCAGCACCCCCGACAGCGGTTCGGCGCCCAGCGCCAGCCAGGCCGCGCCGGGCGGGAAGGCCCGCGCGGCGGCCTCGAACACGCCCGGGTCGCGCAGCGCGGTACGCGTGGGGTCCGCGGTGTGCGCGAACACGGTGACGGCGAAGACCCGGTTGTCGGACGGGAAGACCGCGCAGCCCGCGAAGGCACCGCCGGTCACCGTCCACGGCCGGCGCGGCCCCTCGTCCGTCCCCTCGGGCAGCCGGTACCAGCGGCAGAAGTACGCCAGGCCCGTGCGGTGCCGCTCGACGGGGGCCGGCCGGCAGCCCGCGGCGGCCGCCAGACCGGCGGAGCCCCCGCGCCGGCCGGCCGCGTCCACCACGAGGTCGCCCGCGTGGGCACCGCCCGGGGTGGCCACCCCGGTGATCCTGACCCACGGCTCCGCCCCGACGCCTTCGGCCCTGGTCAGGGCGGTGACGGGCGCCCCGTACCGCACCACCACGCCCGGCTCCGCGCGCACGGCGGTGGCCAGCGCGCTCTCCAGGACGATCCTGCGGGCCTGGAGCATGACCAGGTCCTCGTCCCCCGGTCGCGCGGGCGGGCGTACGTCGAACCAGTCCAGTTCGTGCCGTTCCCGGGCGCCGAGCCGGAGCATCTCGGCGTGGACGTCGGGCAGTTCGGTGAGCAGCAGGGTGCGGGCGGCACCCAGCAGGACGTGCGGCTGGGCCGCCTGCGGGACGGCCGGGCGGTGCCAGCCGAAGAAGTCGCGGTCGAGGGCCGTGCCGGGGGCCCGGGTGTCGCGTTCGAGGACCTCGGCGGTGTGCCCCCGGCGGGCGGCGAGGAGGGCGGTGGCGAGTCCCGCGATCCCTCCGCCGATGACCAGCAGATGTGCCATGACGTCCCCCGAACCGGTGTCCCGTACGACGATCCGACCGCCCAGAGCCTGCACGTGCGGGCCCTGGCCGAAACTCGTACACCCGTCCGAGGGGCCGCCGCCCCGGCAGGACTGCCGCCCCGGCGCACCGGCGAGAATGACCGCATGGCCACCGCACACGAGAACACCTCCGGCTCCCCGGCCGCCGCCCGCGCCCTCCCCGCGGTCCACGCGACCGTCGGCGTCGGGCTGATCGTCCTCGGCCCCGACGGCCGGGTCCTGCTCGGCCAGGCCCACGACGGGAACTGGGAGCTGCCCGGCGGCAAGGTCGACCCCGGGGAGCGCTTCGAGGAGACCGCCGCCCGCGAGCTGGCCGAGGAGACCTCGCTGCGGACCGATCCCGGGGACGTCGAGCTGCTGGCCGTCCAGCTCCACGCGCGCCCCGAGCCGCCGACCCGGCTGACGGTGGCCGCCCTCACCCGTTCGGCCGCGGGCAGCCCGGCCGTCACCGAACCGCACAAGATCGCCCGCTGGCAGTGGTTCGTCCCGGAGGAGATCCCGGACGCCCTCTTCCCGCCCTCCGCGGGCGTCCTGCGCGCCTGGCGCCCCGACCTCACGGCGCTGCCGCCCGCCCCCTCGCACGACTACCCCGCCGGAACCGGAAGCACGGCGGCCGGCTAGGCCGTGCGCCGGGGCGCGAAGTTGCCCTCGCCCAGGTCCTCGGCCAGCAGCCGCTTGGCGATCGCGTCCGCCGCCGCCCGCAGCTCCTCGCTGCGCGGCCGGCCGCGGTCCTGCTCCAGCCGGTCGCCCAGCCAGTCCGCCCAGGCCCGCGAGATCACCGCGGCTTCGCGCTCGCCCGCCCGGGTGTGGGCGAAGTAGCCGTTCTGCCGGGTCAGGAAGCCCTCCTCCACCATCCGGTCGAAGACCGGCAGCAGCACCTCCGGCGGCAGCGACAGCCGGGACCCGATCAGCCCCAGGCTGGCGTGCCCCACGGTCCGGGTCATCAGGTCCACCTGCATGACCGCCCACGCCCCCGCGATGTCGAGGCGCGTGTCGGAGGCGTCGACGATGGCCCGCGCCGTGTCGGGCCCCATGTTCCGCACGAGCTTGCCGACCGCCAGCTCCAGCAGCTTGGCGGAGTCCCCCGAGGCCGTCGCCGGGGAGGCGAAGCCGTCGCCCATGTCGGTCGAGCCGGCCCGGGCGCTGTCGCGCAGCGGGACCTGCTTGAGGAAGAGCGCGACGACGAAGCCGACGACCGCCACCGGCACGGTCCACAGGAACACCGTGTGCAGGGCGTCGGCGTACGCGTCGATGATCGGGCCCGCCGCGGCCGGGTCGAGCCCGTGCACCCCCTGCGGGCTCTGCGCGGCGGCGCTCAGGCTCGCCGGGTCGGCGCCGGTGGCCCGGGCGGCCTCGGCGACCCCGGCCCGCAGTCGGGGCTCCAGGCTGTTGGCGTAGATCGTCCCGAAGACGGCGGTCCCGAAGGCGCTGCCGAGCGTACGGAAGAAGGTGACCCCGGAGGTCGCCGTGCCGAGGTCGGCGTAGTCCACGGTGTTCTGCACGGCGATGGTGAGCACCTGCATGCACAGGCCGATGCCGGAGCCGAGGACGAACATGTACAGCGACTCCAGCCAGGGGCCGGTGCCGGGTCCCATCCGCGACAGCAGGTAGAGGCCGACGGCCATCACCGCGCAGCCGACGATCGGGTAGATCCGGTACCGGCCGGTCTTGGAGGTGGCGTTGCCGCTGTAGACGGACGCGATCAGCAGGCCGATGACCAGCGGCAGGGTCCGTACGCCGGACAGGGTGGCCGAGTCCCCGTCCACGTACTGGAGGTACGTGGGCAGGAAGGTCATCGCGCCGAGCATGGCGAAGCCGACGACGAAGCTGAGGACCGAGCACACCGTGAAGACGGGGTTGCGGAAGAGCCGCATGGGCAGCATCGGTTCGGCCGCCCGGGTCTCCACCAGGCAGAACAGGGCGAGGGCGAGCGCGCCGCCCGCGAAGAGGCCGATGATCGTCGGCGAACTCCAGGCGTACTCGTTGCCGCCCCAGCTGGTCGCCAGGATCAGGGCGCTCGATCCGGCGGCGACCAGGGCGATGCCGAGGTAGTCGATGACGGGGCGGCCGGCGGCGCGTACCGAGGGGATGGTGCGGGCGGCGGCCACGACGACGAGGACGGCGATGGGGACGTTGACGTAGAAGGCCCAGCGCCAGCTGAGGTGGTCGGTGAACAGGCCGCCCAGCAGGGGCCCGATGACGGTGGCGACGCCGAAGACGGCGCCGATCGCGCCCTGGTACTTGCCGCGTTCGCGCAGCGGTACCACGTCGGCGATCAGGGCCATGGAGGTGACCATCAGGCCGCCCGCGCCGATGCCCTGGAGGCCCCGCCACAGGATGAGCATGGTCATGTTGCCGGCGAGGCCACAGAGGAAGGAGCCGGTGATGAAGATGACGGCGGAGATCTGGAAGATGATCTTCCGGCCGAAGAGGTCGCCGAACTTGCCGACCAGGACCGTGGCGACGGTCTCCGCGAGCAGGTAGGCGGTGACCACCCAGGCCATGTGGGCCGCGCCGCCGAGGTCCGCGACGATGGTGGGCAGGGCGGTGCCCACGATCGTCTGGTCGAGCGCGGCCAGCAGCACGCCCAGCATGATCGTGCCGAAGACGACGTTGCGCCGCCGCCGGTCCAGCACGGGGGGCGGCGCGGCGACGGCGGGGGCAGTGGTCACATCTCGCACTCTCACAGCGCCCCCACCGCACCGCATGCCGCAAGCCGCCGTCCGGGTGAAACCCGGGCCGGCCCGGGGTGACGGGCGTCAGCGCAGGTGGGCCAGGCCCGGGTGCTCCGCCGCGTAGCCGTCGAGCAGCCGCCTGGCCACCGACACCGAGTCCACCAGCGGGTGCAGTGCGAAGGCCTTGACGGCGTCCGCCCGCGAGCCGCTGGCGGCGGCGGCCAGCACCGCCCGCTCCGCCGCCTTCACCGAGGTGACCAGCCCGACCGCGTGCAGCGGCAGCGGGGCCGCCGACACCGGGTGGGCGCCGTTCGCGTCGACCAGGCAGGGCACCTCGACGACCGCCTCCGCGTCGAGGACGGACAGGGTCGAGCCGTTGCGGACGTTGAGGATCAGGGTGGCCCGCTCGTCGCGGGCGATGGCCCGCATCAGGGCGAGGGCGACCTTCTCGTAGCCGCCGGACTCCAGGTCGCTCGCCTCCCGCTCCCCGACCCCCGCCACCTCGCGGTTCTCCGACATGTACGTGGCCTCGCGCTCGGCCCGGGTCCGGTCCCAGGCGGCCAGCGCCGCCCCGGCGCCCTGCCCCGGCCGGCCGGCCTCGGCGTAGAAGCCGCGCTGCTGGTCGCGCAGGAAGGCACCGCGGGTCTGCTTCGCCTCCTGGTAGGCCCGTACCGTGTCGCGGTTGAAGTAGTAGTAGTGCAGGTACTCGTTGGGGATCGCGCCGAGGGACTGCAGCCAGTCGGCGCCGAAGAGGCGTCCCTCCTCGAAGGACTCCAGGGCCTCGGCGTCGGCCAGCAGCCGGGGCAGTTCGTCACGCCCGCCGATCCGCAGGCCGCGCACCCAGCCCAGGTGGTTGAGGCCGACGTAGTCGATCCAGGCCTCGCCGGGCCGGGCGCCGAGCAGCCGGGCGATCCGGCGGCCGAGTCCGACGGGCGAGTCGCAGATGCCGATGACCCGGTCGCCCAGTTCCTCGGCCATGGCCTCGGTGACCACTCCGGCGGGGTTGGTGAAGTTGATGACCCAGGCGTCCGGGGCGGTGCGGGCGATCCGGCGCGCGATCTCCCGGGCCACCGGGACCGTCCGCAGGCCGTACGCGATCCCGCCCGCGCCCACGGTCTCCTGGCCCAGCACACCCTCGGCCAGGGCGATCCGCTCGTCGGCGGCGCGCCCTTCGAGGCCTCCGACGCGGATGGCGGAGAAGACGAAGTCGGCCCCGCGCAGGGCCTCGTCCAGGTCCCCGGTGGCGGTGACGGCCGGGGCGTCCGCCGCTCCGGAGGCCGCGGCCTGGCCGGCGAGGACCCGGGCCATGGCCGTGAGCCGGGCGGGGTCCTCGTCGTAGAGCGTCACGTGGGACACCCGGCCCCCGGCGCGGTCTCCCAGCAGGGCTCCGTAGACGAGCGGGACGCGGAATCCGCCCCCGCCGAGGATGGTCAACCGCATGCCCGTGTCCGCCTTCCGCCGTCGTGGCCGCTGCCACGGCCCGGGGCTGCCCCGGGCACGGGCGAAGCCACGGCTCCGGCGACGCCGTCGGGATGCCACGGTCCGTGGCATCCGCGGAATGTCGCGGATCGTGGCATCCGCACGGAACGAACCAGGCGGTCGGTACGGCTCGGTGCCGCCGACCCCGCCCGGCACGGGCCGTGGCGCGCGCTTCAGGGGACCAGTCTCCCCCGCGGCGTCACTCCCCCAGCGGCGGCACGGCCCGCAGACGCGCGCCCTGCTGCTGCGGGAAGCCCGCTCCGCCGCGCACCGGACCGGCCGGCAGGCCCTGCGGGGCCGAGAGCACGAGGGTGATCCGGGTGAGGCCCATGCCCTCCAGCATTCGGCTTGATTCCGCCACCATCCGGCACCGCACCAGACCCCAACCGGGGTCGGGGTGGCGCACCGTGCGGACCGCGCCGTCCAGTTCGGCGGCGGCCTCCCCGTGGGTGGTCAGCCAGTGCGGGACCCCGTAGCGGTAGGCGGCCTCCATGAAGGGGTCACGGGCCACCTCCTGACGGATGCTCCGCAGCCCCTCGTCCTCCGGGGCCTCGGCCAGGGCGGTCGCGAACCGGGCCAGCAGCGGTACGCACCAGGCCGGTTCGTGGTCCTCCAGCACGGCCGCGGCGTCCGGGTGGAACAGCACGAAGCGCAGGAAGTTGTCGTCCGGCAGGGCCGTCGGGTGGGGGCGGACCGACTGGAACAGCCGGTCGAAGGCCGAATTGGTGAGGGCGACGTCCCAGCGGTGGTCCACCAGGAAGCTCGGGTAGGGCACGGCCTCCATGAGGGCCGCGTAGTCGACCAGGTAATCGCGCTGGGCCGGATCCTGGGGCAGCCGGCTCTCCTCGGCCGCCCGCCAGGTGGGCGGCGGGTCCCGGTCGACCATGACCCTGAACAGCCAGAAGCACTGCCGCTCGCTCATCTCCAAGGCCTCGGCCAGGGCGAGGAGTTTGCGGTCCGTCCACTCCTTGACGAGCCCGCGTTCCCAGTTTCCGTACGCGCGCACGCTGATGCGCAACCGCGACGCGACGTCCTCCTGGCTCAGGCCCAGTTCTTCGCGGCGCTGGCGCAAAATCTCCTTGCGCCGCTCCGACCGCACTGCGCCGCGGGGCTCCTCGCCCGCCAGGCGCTCCTCACCGGCTCGGACGAGGCCATCAGACGGGCCCACCGCTGCGAGATGTGGCACCGAGAGCTCCCCCTCCTCAACGGTCTGGATCTTCATTTCCGTGTGGCGATCCTGCTACCGACTTCATTCGAGTGTCAACTATTGTGGCAATTCCAGCCGAGCGACAGCTCATTCCCGCCACAGCTGTGGCAAGTTCTGGCTCTCCCAAAACAAACCGGATAGATTTCTCTAGGCCGACCCCGTGCCCATGACCTCGCGCGATCTAGGAGAACCACTGGTGACAGACGGCTTCCCGGCTCCCGTCGCGGTGGCCAACGCGCCCCTGGCAGCGACCGTCACGCGGGTCGCCGAACTGGCGAACAAAATGGGCCGCGACCCGAACCAGGTCTTCGACCTCCGCCGCCTCTCCGAGGCCTCCGGGGTTCCCACCGATGTGATCAGGACCCTGCTCGACGGCCGGCGGGCCGGCGAACCCGACCTGCAGACGCGTTTCCTCCAGCGCCTGGACCTGCTCCGGCGGACCCGGGTCAAACCCAACGGCCGCCGCTACACCCAGCAGGAGATCGCCGACGGCGCCGGAATGTCCCGGCAGCAGGCCGGCGCCCTGATCAACGGCGACCGGCGGCCCACCATGGAGCACTGCGACGCCATCCAGCGGTTCTTCGGCGTACACGCGGGCTTCCTCACCGCCCATGACGCCGACGCCCTCACGGACGCCCTCCAGCGCACCGAGCAGCAGCTGCTCCAGGACTTCGCGGGGCGCGAGCGGCAGACCGTACCGGCAGAGGCGGCTTCGACGGGCGATCCGCTGGCAAGACTCCTGCAGAACCACGGCGTACGGGGCATCGCCTGGCGCGCCGCCCAACTGCCCAGCGACAAGCACCGGGACAAGGTGACCGAATGGCTGGACATGCTTCTCGAAAGCGTCAAACCGAACGAATCATGACCCAGTCGAAAGTCTGGATCTGATCCTTGAGTCCTGATCCGGATCCGCGCCGACGGGGAGAACGGTGAGCATAGGCAGAGCGCAGCGGCGGTTGTGCGCGGAGCTGGTGTCCGGCATCAAGCTGGCCGCGCCCGTGGAACCGCTGGACCTCTACGCCGCCCTCTGCGAGGGCATGAGCAGGCACCGCGGCCGCCCGGTGGAGTTCCGGATGGCCGCGTTCCCGCAGGGGACCGCGAGCGGCCTCTGGCTCGACATGGCGGACCGGGACCTGGTGGTCATCGAGGAGCGCACGGCACCCGACCACCAGCTCGTGATCCTGGGCCACGAGCTGTGGCACATGAAGGCCGGCCACTGCAGCCACCACGTCGACGGGGCCGCCGTCGCCGCCCGCCTGCTGACCGACGCCACCGATCTCGGCGAGACCGTCCGCAGCGTCGCCGCCCGCACCCGGGCCGACGTCCAGGAGGAGACGGAGGCCGAGAGCTTCGGGCTCCTGCTGGGCAGCCGCTGTCGCACCTGGCTGGCCGGATCCGCGGGCCACCGGCCACCGGCCCAGCGGGACGAGCTGGCCGGCCGGATCGAGACCTCGCTCGGCTACCGGGGGCGCAGGAACGACCGTTGAGCGGACCGGACTACTACATCCCGGCGGCCGCGATGGCAGTGGCCCTCGTGTGCAAGCTGCCGGCGCTGCGCGCCAACGGCCGCGATCCGCTCCTGCGGTCCGTCTTCGTCCTGCTCCTCCTCGGCGGCTCGGTCTTCACCTTCGCCGCCCCGCCCACCATCGCCGCCGTCAACCGCTGGACCGGCGTGCCCAACGTCTCCGCCCCGCTCGTCTACTGCCTGATGACCGCCTTCAGCGCCTCCTGCCTCGTCCTGATGTTCAACTGGCGCGGCGGCCCGGCCGAGGAGATCCGGCGCACCTCGCAGCGCTGGATCGCGGGCTACTCCGTGGTCGTCGTGGCGATCGTCGTCCTGTTCGCCCTCGGCGACGCCCCGGTCGAGCGGCTGCGGGACTTCGACACCTACTACGCGAACACGCCCTACATCCGGCTGATGATCGCGGCCTACCTGCTGGCGCACAACGCCGCCGTGCTGATGATGGTGTCGATGTGCTGGCGCTGGTCCCTGCGGGTCCGCGGCTGGCTCCGCACCGGGCTGGTGATCATCGTCGCCGGGTACACCATCAGCCTCGCCTACGACGCGTCCAAGATGTCCGCCGTGGCCGCCCGCTGGCTGGGCCACGACCTGGACTACCTGAGCACCTACCTCGCCCCGCCGCTGGCCGCCTTCGCCGCGCTCGTCAGCTCCGTGGGCTTCGTGCTGCCGCTGGTGTGCCAGCGGGTGTCGGACAGCTGGCGCACCTGGAGCACCTACCGCCACCTCGGGGCGCTGTGGCACGAGGTGCAGAGCACCGTGCCCGTCGGCACGCCCTGCGTACGGATGTCCTGGTGGTCCCCGGCCGCGATCCGGGTGATCCAGCGGGAGTCCGACATCCACGACGGCTTCCTGCGCCTGGGCCCCGCCTTCGACCGGCGCCACCGCGACGCCGCCTACGAGCACGCCCTGGCGGCCGGGGCGGACGAGGAGACGGCCCGCGCCGTCGCGGACGCGGCGATGGTGGTGGCCGCCGTACGGGCCAGTGCCGCCGACCCGGAGGGGTCCGGGGCCGGCGACGGGGAGCGGGTGCCGCTGCTGGCCGACGGGCCGCGCGACCTCGTACGGATCTCGCAGGCCCTGCGGCACTCCCCGCTCGTGGCCGCCGTGCGGCGGCAGGCGGCCCCGGCGGGCTGAGGCCGCCCGGACCCGGCCGCCACGGCCGCCCGGCCCGGCGGATGCCCGGCCGCCGCGGACGCCCGGCTCAGCGGGAGGCCGTCACCGACAGGGCCGGGAACAGGTCCTGGAAGGGCCCGGCGGAGTCGGTCCCTTCCCGCCCGTAGGGGGCGTCGAAGCTCCACACCATGAACAGCAGGAACACGATCAGCGCGCTGAACAGCCCGGCCAGCAGCAGCTCGCGGCCCGAACGCCGGATCTGCAGGGTGAAGATCAGCCCGATGGTGACGAGACCGCCGACCACCAGCCCGAACCAGACCACGCTCGGCAGGGTGGACTCGTCGCTCTGCGTCCGCGAGTGCCGGGCGTCGTCGGCGGCCGCGATGTGGTCGAGCAGCGGCTGGTAGGCCTGCGCCTGGAGCTCGTTGGCGGGGCTCTGGTGGGTGACGTCGGTGCGCAGCTTGCCGAGCAGCTGCGCCCCCTCGGCGGAGGCGTCCTGGCCGGAGACCAGCCGCGGCCAGTCCACGCTGACGGTGTGGGCGACGTACGCGTCCACCTCTCCGCGGATCCGGTCGCGGACGGGCCCGGGGTAGACGTCGGCCCGCTGGGTGACCTCGTACAGCGACTGGGCCTCGCGGCGGACGCTGTCCTCGGCCGCGCCGCGCGCCTCCCAGACGCCCGCGATGGCCAGGCCGAGGACGATCGCGTAGACCACGCCGACCATCATCGTCATGTACTCGATGACGTCGGGGGTTTCGCTGGTGTCCTCGTCGTCCGCGACCCGGCGGTGCCGGACCACGGTCATGGCGAGGACGAGGGCGCAGACGAGCGCCATGGCGATGGCCAGCACCAGCCATTCGGACACGAGGGATCTCCCGTTCGTGGGTACGTGGGTGCGCGGATGCGCGAGGGGGTGCCCGGGGGCGTCAGCTCCGGCTCTTGGAGCGGGGGCGCAGCGCGGCGGCGGCCAGCACGGCCGGGGTGGTCATGACCACCATCAGCATCATGGTGCTCAGTCCGTCCGGGCCGCGCCGCGCCAGGGCCGCCGAGTGGTACGGGCGTACGTGGAACCTGCTCACCCGTTCGACGGCGGCTGCGGGCCCGGGCGGGGCGGGGGCACCGGCCGCGGCCGGCTCCGGCTCCGCGGCCGCCGCCGGCGGGGCCCCCGGCGGCTGCGCCGGCCCGCCCGGCGCCGCCGCCCCGGGCGCGGGCCGCTCCGCCAGCCCCGGCGCGGTGCCGGGGTGGCGCACCGTGGGCCGGACCGCGCCGGGCACCGTCAGCCGCACGGGCGGCCCCGCCGACGGGGTACCGGGCCGGGCCACGGGCGGGGGCGGCAGGACGGGCAGCCGTACGGTGGGCGGCTTCGACGGCCCGCCCGGCACGCACACGTCGACCCGGGCCCCGCGGCCGTGGCCGTCGCCCGCGACGGTCACGTGGCCGTGCAGCGGGCAGAGGGCGGCCACCAGCCCCGCCCCGGCGAAGTACTGCCAAGCCGTCACCGCGGTCCTCCCGATCCGGCAGCCGACATGAGGGTCACGCCTGAAGAAACGATCAAGGCCCGGCTTCGGACACGCGCCGGACACGTCAAGATCCCTGTGCGAGGGCTCAGTTCGCCCGTGTGCGGCACCCCGCCGGGACCGGGGGGCGGCGGACCCTCACCCGCGCGGCCCACCCCACCACGGCGCCCGTCGCCCGCCCGGCCGATGATCGGAGCAACGGGCGGCAGAGGGACGGTGGCGCGTGGCAGCAGACGATCGGACCCCTTCCGCGCAGCCGGAGCCGGATCCCCGGCCGGCCCCCGTGCCCGAGCCCGGCCCGGAGCCCGAGCCCGAGCCGCCCGCCCCCGCGCAGGGGTTCCGCTTCCCCAGCGCGCTGACCGTCCTGGCCCTGGTCACGGTCGCCGTCTGGCTGCTGGCCTTCCTCGTCCCGGCCGGGCTGTACGACCGGAGCGACAGCGGTGCGCCCGTCGCCGGCACCTACCACCGGGTCGCGGACAGCCGGAGCCTCACCGACCGGCTGAACGACCTCTTCCTCGCCCCCGTCAACGGCCTCTACGGCATCCAGGACACCGTCACCGGCGAGGTGGGCCCGGGGTTCACCGGCGCCCTGTACGGCAGCGCGGGCGTCTTCCTGTTCGTGCTCGCCATCGGCGCCTTCATCACCGTCGTGTTCGCCACCGGGGCGCTGGACCGGGGCATCGCCCGCCTGGCACACCGGCTGCGCGACCGCGGAGCCCTGCTGATCGCCGCAGTGATGGTGGTCTTCTCGGTCCTCGGCACCGTCGAGGGCTTCGCGGAGGAGACCCTCGGCTTCTACGGCCTGCTGGTGCCGATGATGCTGGCGCTGGGCTACGACCGGCTCGTCGCGGCCGGGTCCGCCATCCTGGGTGCGGGCATCGGCGTGCTGTGCTCCACCGTCAACCCCTTCGCCACGGGCGTGGCCTCCTCGGCCGCGGACATCTCCCTCGGCGACGGCATCCTGCTGCGCTCCGTCATGTGGGTGGTGCTGACGGCCGTCACCGTGCTGTACGTCGTCCGCTACGCGCGGCGGGTCCAGCGGGACCCGGAGAAGTCCCTGTGCGGGTTCCTGCCGGGCGACCTGACACGGAGGGCGGCCGCCGACGCCGACGTCGAGCCGCAGCTGACCCGGCTGCACCGGGCCGTACTGGTGCTGCTCGTCCTGGTCTTCGCCTTCATGATCTTCTCGGTGGTGCCCTGGTCGAGCGCCCTCACCGGGAAGGCCGACGCCGCTCCGTACCCGTGGGAGCTGGACTGGTCCTTCCCCCAGCTGTCCGCGCTGTTCCTGTGCGCCGCGGTGCTGGTGGGGCTGGTGGCGCGGATGGGAGAGGCGAAGCTCAGCTCGACGATCATCCAGGGCGCCGCCGACTTCGTCTCCCCCGCCCTGGTCATCATGCTGGCGCGCGGGGTCACCGTGATCATGAACAACTCGAAGATCACCGACACCGTCCTGCACTCCATCGAGGGGGTCGTCGAAGGGACCTCGGCCGGCCTCTTCGCGGTGATCGTCTTCGTGGTCAACCTCCCGCTGGCCTTCCTGATCCCCTCCACCTCCGGCCACGCCACCCTCGCGATGCCCATCCTGGCCCCGCTCGCCGACTTCGCCGGGGTCTCCCGGGCGCTGGTGGTGACGGCCTGGCAGTCGGCCAGCGGCTGGATGAACCTCTGGGTCCCCACGACGGCCGTCACCATCGGCGGCGTCGCCCTGGCCAAGGTCGGCTACGACAAGTACCTCCGCTTCGTCTGGCCGCTGCTGGCGATCCTGTTCGTGCTGATCTGCGGCTTCCTGGTGGCGGGCGCGACCATGTGACGGCCCGTGGGCCCGGCTCGGGGGCACCGACGCCCGGCACCCGGGCCCGCCACCTAGGCTTTCGGCATGTCCGCATCCATACCCCCCTCCCCCGCCCCGCCCGTCGCCGCCTGGCGGGCGATGCGGCGGCTGCGGTTCCTCGTCTCGTGGTGGCCCTGGCGGTGCTGGGCGTACCTCGGGGGCGGGTTCCCGCTCGGGTACGGGGTGCTGGTCGCGCTGGCGCTGCTCGTCGGGCTCGGGGTGCTGCTCGCGGTGGCCGGGATCGGGCTGCTGCTGCTGGTCGCCGCCCTGGCGGGCGCGGTGCCGCTCGGGGAGCTGGAACGGCGCCGGCTGCGGTGGGTGGAGCCGGAGCCCGTGGCCGGCCCGCACACCTCGCTGGCCGGGGCCGGCCCGGCCGCCTGGCTGCGGACGCGGCTGCGCGAGCGCGCCACCTGGCGGGAGTTCGGGTACGCCGCCCTGCTCGGGGTGGTCTTCGCCGCGGCCGGGTTCGGGGTGCTGGCGCTGCTGGCATTCTCGCTGATGCTGGTGGCCTCCCCCGTCATCGTGTGGGCGCTCGCGCCGGAACCGGTGATGCTGGTGCCCGGCGAGGCGGTGGCCGGGCCGCTGGAGGCGCTGGGCGGGACCGCCGTGGGCCTGGCCGGGCTGGTGCTGACCGCGTACGCGGGGGCGCTGATCGCCGGGGCCCAGGTCGCGTGCGCCCGGCTGCTGCTCGGCCCGCGCGCGGAGGACGACCGGGTCCTGGAGCTGACCCGCTCGCGCGTCCGGCTGGTCGAAGCCTTCGAAGCCGAACGGCGGCGCATCGAGCGGGACCTGCACGACGGGGCCCAGCAGCAGCTGGTGGCCCTCAGCATGACCCTGGGCATGGCCGAACTACGCCTGCGCGGACACCCGGAGGCGGCCGACGCGGCCGCACTGGTGAGCCGGGGCCGCGAGGAGGCCCGGCTGGCCCTCGCCCAACTGCGCGACCTCGTCCGGGGGATCCACCCCCAGGTGCTCACCGACCACGGGTTCGCGGCGGCGGTCGCCGAGGTGGCCCTGCGCCATCCCGTTCCGGTCACGGTGGACATGGAGCTGCCCCGGCTGCCCGAACCCGTCGAGGTCACCGCGTACTTCACCGTCGCCGAGGCGCTCGCCAACGCGGCCAAGCACAGCGGTGCCTCGCGGGTCGGCGTCGCCGGTAGGGTCGAGGGCGACCGGCTCACCCTCACCATCACCGACGACGGCCGCGGCGGGGCCGATCCCGGCGCGGGGGCGGGCCTGGCGGGTCTCGCGGACAGGGTGGCGATGTTGCAGGGCAGGCTGACGGTGTCCAGTCCGGTGGGCGGTCCGACCGAACTCAGGGTGGAGGTCCCGTGCTCCGGGTGATCCTGGCCGAGGACTCCGTGCTGCTGCGGGCCGGCCTGACGGAACTGCTGGCCCTGGGCGGCCACCGGGTGCTCGCCGCCGTCGGCGACGCCCCCGCCCTGCTGCGGGCCGTGGCCGCCGAGCGGCCCGACGTGGTCGTCACGGACGTGCGGATGCCGCCCGGCCTGCGCGACGAGGGGCTGCGGGCCGCCCTGGAACTGCGGTCCGCCGACCCGTCCCTGCCGGTCCTGGTGCTGTCGCAGTACGTGGCCACGGCGTACGCGACCCAGCTCTTCACCGGCGGATCGGCCGCCGGACTCGGCTACCTCCTGAAGGACCGGGTCGGGGACGTGACCGAATTCCTCGACGCGCTGCGCCGGGTGCACGAGGGGCAGACGGTCATCGACCCCGAGGTGGTCCGGGTCCTGCTCGCCCCGAGGCCCGCGAACGAGCCGCTGGCCCGCCTCACCCCGCGCGAGCGGGAGGTGCTCGCGCTGATGGCGGAGGGCCTCAACAACCAGGCCCTCGCGGCCCGCCTGTTCATCACCGAGGCCTCCGTCGTCAAGCACGCCGGCAGCATCTTCACCAAGCTGGACCTGGACCCGACGGAGGGCAACCGGCGGGTCCTCGCCGTACTGGCCCACATGCGCGGCACCGCTGCCTAGCGCACGAGGCGCCGGCGGACCCCGAGCGGATGCAGCCGCTCCACACGGGGGTCACCGGCCGGGTGACGCGGTACGAGGGGACCCGCCGACCCCCTCGCGGGAGCGCAGCACGATCCGGGAGGCGGCCGGGCCCGCCGGGGCCGCCGACCGGGCCCAGGCCACCAGCAGCAGCGGCAGCGCCAGGTAGCCGAAGCGGCCCGCCGGGGCCAGCAGGAACGCCAGGGTCAGCCCGAGCGCGAGCCGGTCGGCCGCGGCCACCACGGTGCGCGGCGGACGCACCAGCAGCGAGAGCGCCACCCCCAGCCCGCCGGCCATCAGCAGACCCACCGCCAGGTGCCAGCCCCACGGCCCGAGTTCCGCCAGCAGACGGCCCGGCAGCGGGCTGCTCGCCGGGGTCGGCACCTCGGCCCGCCCGGTCGGGAAGGCGAACACCTGCCGCCACAGCTCCCCCGGCTGGAGCAGCAGGCCCGGCACCACCAGGGCCGCCGTCCCCAGCAGCGTCACCAGCGCGCACCGCAGCGCCGCCCGCCGGCCCCGGCACGCCGCGAGGAGGGCCAGCACCACCGCCACCGCGGGCAGCGCCGTCCACTTGAGGGCGCACGCCGCGGCCAGGGCCGCCCCGGAGGCCGCCGGGCGGCCGGAGGCGGCCGCCGCGAGGGCCAGGCAGCACAGCCCCGCCAGCGGCAGGTCCACCCCGCTCACCGCGAGCGGGAGCGCCACGACCGGCGAGGCCACCAGGGCCGGGAGCAGCGGGGAGGGGGCGGCGCCCAGCAGGCGGCGGCCCGCCCGCATCCCGCCGAACAGGGCGGCCGCGCACCACAGCCGGGCGTCGCCCAGCAGCCGTACCGCCCACTCGTGCCCGTCTCCGAAGGCGCCGCCGAGCAGGGCGCGCGGGATGCCCAGGAGGGCCATGCCGGGGAGGTAGGGGGTGTACTCCTCGACCCCGGCGGGCCGGTCCACGTAAAGCCTTCCGGTCTCCAGCAGGAGCCGCCCGGACCGTTCGATGACGCCGACCTCGGACTGCCCCTGCCCGGTGAGCACCAGGTACAGCAGCGGTACGGCCACCGCCCCGGCCAGGGCGGCGGCGAGCGCTTCCCGGCGCCGGCCGAGGGCGGTGGCGGCCGCGGCGGCGAGGTATCCGGCGGCCGCGCACCAGCCCCACAGGCGGTGCGGGGCCAGCGAGGAGAACAGCGGGAAGGACAGCGCCCAGGCGGCGGCGAGCAGCCAGCCGGCCGTCCACCGGGCGGTACGGGAAGGGGTCATGGACCCATTCCAGCCGTGCGGCCCCGGCCGGGTCTGCACGCCCAGGCGGAGTCCTCGTGGTGGGGTTTTGCCTACCATCGGCGCCCCGCCGGCGGACCCGGGGCCGCCCCGGGACGCACCGCCCCCGGACACGCCGGAGGGGCGCGGCCGCACGGGCCGCGCCCCTCAACGGGCGGTCACGGGGGCGCTCAGGCCTCCGGGTTGCCGCCGAAGCGCTCGCGGTAGGACTCCAGGTCCTCCTCGGTGA
The DNA here is from genome assembly GCF_044747545.1 of Streptomyces sp. NPDC090077. Taxonomy (NCBI): domain Bacteria; kingdom Bacillati; phylum Actinomycetota; class Actinomycetes; order Kitasatosporales; family Streptomycetaceae; genus Streptomyces; species Streptomyces sp. NPDC090077. The sequence goes on along the minus strand of NZ_JBIVEG010000030.1, from coordinate 69,387 downwards.
CGCGGGCGAAGAGCACCGGCGGCACGGTGAACGGGGTCCCGGCCGGGACCGTGTCCAGCGCCTTGGCCTGCTCCGGGGTGACCCAGGCGGCGGTGTCGCCGGCCAGCTCGAAGGAGGAGCGCATGGCGCGCGCCGAGGCCGGGATGAACGGCTCGGAGACCACCGAGTAGAGGTGGATGAGGTTCATCGCGGTGCGCAGGGTGAGGGCGGCGGCGTCGAGGTCGGTCTTGACCTCCAGCCACGGGGCCTTCTCGTCCAGGTAGGCGTTGCCGGCCGACCACAGGGCGCGCAGCGCGGCGGCGGCCTTGCGGTACTGGAGGGTGTCCATGTGGCCCTCGTACTCGGCCAGCAGTTCGGCGATCTGCTCGCCGAGCTTCGCCTCCGCCTCGCCGGCCGGGCTGCCGGCCGGGACCTCGTCGCCGAACTTCTTGCGGGAGAAGGTCAGTACGCGGTTGACGAAGTTGCCGAGGGTGCCGCCGAGGTCCTTGTTGACCGTGGCCGCGAAGTGCTCCCACGTGAAGGAGGAGTCGTCGGACTCGGGGGCGTTGGCGATGAGGAAGTAGCGCCAGAAGTCGGCGGGCAGGATCTCCAGCGCCTGGTCGGTGAAGACGCCGCGCTTCTGCGAGGTGGAGAACTTGCCGCCGTAGTACGTCAGCCAGTTGAAGGCCTTGACGTAGTCGACCATCTTCCAGGGCTCGCGGGTGCCGAGCTCGGTGGCGGGGAACATCACCGTGTGGAACGGGACGTTGTCCTTGGCCATGAACTGGGTGTAGCGGACGTCCTCGGCCTCGTACCACCAGGACTTCCAGTCGCGGTTCGCCGGGTCGGCGTCGGCCCACTCCTTGGTGGAGGCGATGTACTCGATCGGCGCGTCGAACCAGACGTAGAAGACCTTGCCCTCGGCGGCCAGCTCCGGCCAGGTGTCGGCCGGGACCGGGACGCCCCAGTCGAGGTCGCGGGTGATGGCGCGGTCGTGCAGGCCCTCGGTCAGCCACTTGCGGGCGATGGAGGACGCCAGCTGCGGCCACTCCTCCTCGTGCTCCGCGACCCAGGCCTCGACCTCGACCTGGAGCTTGGACTGGAGGAGGAACAGGTGCTTGGTCTCGCGGACCTCCAGCTCGGTGGAGCCGGAGATGGCCGAGCGGGGCTCGATCAGGTCCGTGGGGTCCAGGACGCGGGTGCAGTTCTCGCACTGGTCGCCGCGGGCCTTGTCGTAACCGCAGTGCGGGCAGGTGCCCTCGACGTAGCGGTCCGGGAGGAAGCGGCCGTCGGCGGGCGAGTACACCTGCCGGATCGCGCGCTCCTCGATGAAGCCGTTGGCCTGGAGCTGCCGCGCGAAGTGCTGGGTGATCTCGACGTTCTGCGCGGAGGAGCTGCGGCCGAAGTAGTCGAAGGACAGCTCGAAGCCGTCGTAGACCGCCTTCTGGGCGTCGTGGGCCTGCGCGCAGAACTCGGAGACCGGCAGGCCGTTCTCCTTGGCGGCGAGCTCGGCGGGGGTGCCGTGCTCGTCGGTGGCGCAGATGTACAGGACGTCGTGGCCGCGCTGGCGGAGGTACCGGGAGTACACATCCGCCGGAAGCATCGACCCGACCATGTTGCCCAGGTGCTTGATCCCGTTGATGTAGGGAAGCGCGCTGGTGATCAGGTGTCGAGCCATCCTCGGATGCTCCATTCGTTTCATTTGTACGGATCTACGCGTGACAACGCGCGGTTCATCGTATCGAACCGGCGAAACGCCACGCGTCGGCTTTTTCCCGGGGGTCCGGGGCGGTACGTCGGGACGCAACGCAAAAGCGAGGACTGTGACCTCTCCGTCACGGCCCTCGCGATGGGCCCATGCTACAGCCGCACCGCGGGGGCCCCGACCGGTGTCCGCGCACCGGACCTCCCGCCGGACCAGGCACCGGACCTCCCGCCGGACCTCCCGCCGGACCGCGGCCGGCCCCGGCATATGCGTTCGGCCTCCGCGGCACCCCGCCCGATCGTCATCGGTCAGCAACCGATCACCACCGGGCCTAATCCCCTCATGTTGTTCCTCAGCCTTCTCGGGGGGCGTAGGCGCTGTTCTCATGGACCCCGCACCAGGGGATGAGGTGGGGAACGGTGAACGATGGCGGACCGGAGGAGTCCGGCGGGGCCGTGGGACTGCCCAGCCGACGGCGGCAGCCGACGCCCATGAGTCAGTGGGATCCGACCGCGCGCCTGTCGTACTGGGCCTTCCACACGAACCGGCGGCCCGCGTACATGCGCTTCGCGTACCTCCAGCTCGGCTCCGACGGGGCCGCCGAGGACGCGGTGGACGCCACCTTCGACTCGATCATGAACGAGTGGCTGCGCATGCTGCACATGGACCGCCTCGACGCCTACGCCTGGACCGTGCTCAAGCAGCGGATCGTCGACTGGCAGCAGCGCCGCGACCCGCGCCTGCGCCGCCCCGAGCCGATGGACATCAGCGCCTTCGAAGCGGCCCTCAAGGAGGCGCATTCCGACCAGTACGAGGTGCTGACCGACACCATCCGCTTCTACTCGGCGGTCTCCCGCCTCGCCGAGCGGCAGCGCGACACCGTGCTGCTGCGCTACGGGCTCCAGTGCACCCTCGGGGAGGCCGCCGCCGTGATGGGCGTCGACGAGGCCACCGTCCGCTCGCAGCTCGGCCAGGCCCACCGGCGCCTCGCCCGGCTGCTCGACGCCTCCGCCGGATCATGAGGCCCGGCGAGCACCCGGGCCCCGGCGGCGGCCGGGCGGCGGGCCCGCGCTCCCTGGCGGAGTTCCTGGCCTGTGCGGGCGTGCGCGACCGCTACCCGCACTACGACCTGGGCGCGGCCGAGGCCCGGCTGCTGCGCGTGCCCCGCGCCCCGGGCGCCCCCCCGGCCGCCCCGTCCCGGAGCCGCCGCCGGCCCTTCGGCTGGAGCGACCCCGCGCGGGAGCGCCCGCTGGAGTCGGAGCGGGCCCGGCGGGACCTCAAGGCCGCCTGCCTGACCGTGGTCGGGGACCCGCGGGCCGGGGCCGACCTCGAAGCCTTCCTGGCGAGCCGGCACAGCGACCTGCCGGGGGCGGTCGTCTTCGGCTGCCTGCTGTACCTGGCCGGGCTGCGCGAGGGATCCCGCTTCTGGTGGCAGTTCGCCGCCGGCTCCGGCAGCCCGCGCACCGCCCCGGCCGCCTACTGCCTCTTCCTGGACCACTCCCGGCGCGGCGAGCACCACGACGCCCGCCACTGGGCGCGGGAGCTGTGCCGCCGGGGGTTCCGGCCCAGTGGCCGGCGCGAGCTGCGCGAGGTGCGGCTGTGCGCCCAGGCGGCCGTCCTGCGGTACGTCGACCAGTGCGACGACCCCGATCTGGGCCCGGTACCGCTGCCCAGGCCGGGGCTGCCCGCGGTGCTGGCCGCGTTCCTGCCGCCGCCCCCGCCCCCTCCGCCACTGCCGTCCGCCGCCGCCCGGCCCCGCCCGGGCCCGGGCCCGCTGCGGCACCCCGCGCTGACGTCGGCCGCGCGGGGGACCGCGGTCCCGTCCGACACCGGCGAGGCCCTGGCCCAGGCGCGGCGCGCCCTGGCCGTCGTGCGGGTCCTGGAGCGGCACCCGCTGGGGGTGCGGGCCGCCCGGCTCGCCCGGCAGTCGGGACTGGCCGCGGCGGAGCTGCGCCCGCTGCTCGTGATGCTGCGCGAGGAGGAGTACGCGTACTGCCCGGCCGCCGGGGTGTACGCGCCCGGCCCGGCCCTGGACCGGCTCGCGGCCCCGGGCGGCGGCGGTCTGGCCGGGCAGCTCCAGCGCACCCTGGCGCTGGCCCGCGACAGCGCGGGGGCGGCCGTGTACCTGAGCCGGTACGCGGAGGGCGAGGTCCGGATCACCCAGATGGCGGACGGTCCGGGAGCTCCGCCGGTGCGGGAGTGGGTGGACTTCCGGGCAGCCGCGCACGCCAGCGCGGTCGGGAAGTGCCTGCTGACGCAGCTCGACCACGACGGCCGGGCCGACCACGTGGCCCGCCACCGGCCGGCCCGGCTCACCGCGCGGACCATCACCGACAGCCGGGCCCTGTTCAGCGCCCTGGACGCGGTGGCTCCGGGCGCCCCGGTGTTCGACCTGCGCGAGTACTCCCCCGGGGTCGTCTGCTCGGCCGTGCCGATCGCCACGGGCGACGCCGCCGGGAGCCTAGCCCTGTCGCTGCCCGCCGCGCACGCGCACCGGCTGGGTGCCGCGACGCAGGCCCTGCGCCGCAAGGCCGTGCCGGTGCTGCTGGCGCTGCTGCTGTCCGGGGCCATCCCCCCGGACGTCCCGGCGGGTGCCGCCCCGCCCGCGCCGGCCGCGGCCGCCACCCCGGAGACCCTGCGCCAGCTGGGCCGACTCTTCCGGACCCCGCTGACCCGCTTCGCCGCGTCGGCGGCCGGCCCGCACCTGGTCAGTGACTCCGCGTCGGGGGCCGCGTACCTGTTCGACGCGCCCCCGGAGGGCGGCGGGCCGCACCTCGCGCTGCCGCGGACGCTGGGCCCGCTGGCCCCCGGCAGCCTCCCGGCCCCGGAGGGCCTGGTGGTCCTGGGCACCCGGCAGGAGCGCGCGGACTCCTGACCCGGCGGGCCCCTGGCCCCTATCCTCCGACCGGGACGAAGGAGTCCAGGGCGGCGTCGAAGTTCCCCCTGGCCTGGGTGAGGCGGCCCAGGGGGGCCGAGACCCAGACGTCGTACATCCGGCCGTTCTCGTCCCAGCAGAGGTCGAAGGTGTGCCGGGGCCCCTCGGCGGCGGTGAAGCCGTTCCAGGTGAACTCCCACAGGGCCGCGGGCAGTCCGTCGTGCGTGGTGGGGACGATCGTGTTGTCGCGGTAGCCCGGGTTGTTGGACGGGCCGTTGGCGTCGGACTGCCGCATCGCGGCGAGCGGGCCGCCCGAAGCAGGCTTCACCTTGATGCCGATCCGGATCGCCCCGTCCGGGGAGACGTAGAAGACCCGCTGGTCGTCGGTGGTGCGCTGGAAGCCCTGCGGTACGGCGAGCCCGAAGCCCTCCGGGTCGGAGACGAAGCGGTACCCGGCGGGCGCCGCCTTGCCGGGGGCCGGCTGGGCGGGCGGGGCCGGGGCCGGCGCGGTCACCGTGGCCGTGGTCGTGGCGGTGGCCCCCGCGGAGGCCGCGGCCGGGGCCGTCGGGGACTGCGGGGCGGAGCTGGTCACCGCGGGGGAAGGGGACGTGGGGTCGCCCGGCCCGGCCGCCCGGCCCTTGTCCCCGGACCGGTCCGAGAGCAGGGAGGTCACGGCCACCGCGCCGATGACGGCCACCACCACGAGCGCGGCGACCAGCCCGACGCGCAGGCCGGCCCGGCGGGGCCCCGGCTGCGCGGCGGGGCCGGTCTGCGCCGTGACGCGTTCGGTCGGCGAGTACCCAGAAGGGGCGGCGGGCCCGGGCGGGTCGGCGGGCCCGGCCGGGCGGGCCGGGCCCGGGGTGCGGTCGAGGAGGGGCAGGCTGCCGGTGGTGACATACGCGGACAGCATCCGCCGGGCATCGGCGACGCCCAGCCGGCGTTCGGTGTCGCGTTCCAGCAGGCCCCGGACGAGCGGGGTCAGCGGACCGGCCTGGACCGGCGGGCGGATCTCGTCGTAGACGACGGCGTGCAGCACCCCGCCCAGCGAGTCCCGGTGGAAGGGCGACTCTCCGGTCAGCGCCGCGCACAGCAGGGCGCCGAGCGACCACAGGTCGGATTCGGGCCCGGCGGCGGCTCCCTGCATCCGCTCCGGGGAGGTGTACTCGGGCGAGCCGACGAAGGCGCCGGTCTCGCTGATGGTGGTGGAGCCCGCGAGGCGGGCGATGCCGAAGTCGGTGAGAACGACCCGCCCGGTGCCCGCCTCCATGAGGACGTTGGCGGGCTTGACGTCCCGGTGGAGGACCCCGCGGTCGTGCGCCGCGCTCAGGGCCCCGAGCAGGGCGAGGCCGATCCGGGCGGTCTCGGCGGCGTCCAGCGGCCCGGTGGACCCGAGGCGGTCGGCGAGCGAGCCGCCCTCGACGAGTTCCATCACGATGTAGGGGCGGCCGTCGTCCTCGACCACGTCGTGCACGACGACGACGTGCGGGTGCTTGATCTGCGCGACGGTACGGGCCTCGCGCAGGGCTCCCGCGGCCTCCTTGCCCTCGCCCACGTGGAGTTCCTTCACGGCGACCGCCCGGCCCAGGAGCTCGTCGGCGGCCTGCCACACGGTCCCCATCCCGCCGCGGCCCAGCCTCTTCCCCAGGCGGTACCGCCCGGCGATCACGACGTCGTTGCGCGATTCGTCCTGCGACACGTTCCCCCCTCGACCCGGTCAGGCCCCATGATGCCGCACCGACGGATCCGGCCACCGCGTTCCACGGAGAGCTCACCCGGGCTCGGCACCGGAAGGAATCGGGGACAGCCGCCAAACGCGAAAGAACCCCACCGGAGTGGGGTTCTTCCTCTGTGTGTCCGAGGGGGGACTTGAACCCCCACGCCCGATAAAGGGCACTAGCACCTCAAGCTAGCGCGTCTGCCATTCCGCCACCCGGACCAGGTGGTCGGCCCCGGTTTCCCGCGGCGACATGGACAACCATAGCAGGGGATCGACCGGCTTCCGACCACGTTTACGAGCGACCGCCGGTCCGACACGCCGCGCTGACCTGCGGGCATGCCGGGAGCCCGGCGGCGCGGGGGTCCGGCCCGGGCGGCCGGGGGCTCCTCAGGGGCAGCTGATGACCTGGCCGGCGTAGGAGAGGTTGCCGCCGAAGCCGAAGAGCAGGACCGGGGCGCCGGAGGGGATCTCGCCGCGCTCGACCAGCTTGGAGAGGGCCATCGGGATGCTCGCCGCGGAGGTGTTCCCGGAGTCGACGACGTCGCGGGCGACGACGGCGTTGACCGCGCCGATCCTGGCGGCGAGCGGCTCGATGATCCGCAGGTTGGCCTGGTGCAGCACGACCCCGGCGAGGTCCTCGGGGGTCACGCCCGCCTTCTCGCAGACCTTGCGGGCCAGCGGCGGGAGCTGGCTGGTGGTCCACCGGTAGACGGACTGGCCCTCCTGGGCGAAGACGGGGGGCGTGCCCTCGATCCGCACGGCGTGGCCCATCTCCGGAACCGAGCCCCACAGCACCGGGCCGATGCCGGGCTCCTCGCAGGCCTCGACGACGGCCGCGCCCGCGCCGTCACCGGTCAGCACGCAGGTGGTGCGGTCGGTCCAGTCGGTGATCTCGGTCATCTTGTCCGCGCCGATGACCAGCGCCCGGGTGGCCGAGCCGGCCCGGATCGCGTGGTCGGCGGTGGCCAGGGCGTGCGTGAAGCCCGAGCAGACGACGTTGATGTCCATCACGGCGGGAGCCCCGCGCATGCCCAGCTTGGCGGCGACGCGCGCGGCCATGTTGGGGGAACGGTCGATGGCGGTGGACGTGGCCACCAGGACGAGGTCGATGTCGTCGGGGCTCAGGCCGGCGTGCGCGAGGGCCTTGCCGGCCGCCTGGTAGGCGAGCTCGTCGACCGGCTCGTCGGCACCCGCCACGTGGCGGGTGCGGATGCCGACCCGGGAGCGGATCCACTCGTCGTTCGTCTCGACCATGGCCGCGAGGTCCTCGTTGGTGAGCACTTTCGCGGGCTGGTAGTGCCCTAGCGCCACCACGCGTGAACCGGTCATGGGCGGGGTCCCCCTCTGTACGGCAGGCAGTCAGGTTGACCCAGCTTTGCCTGCTACCGGCGGGTACGGGTGCGCGTGACCCAACAGGATTCCGCCACTGGAATTTGGAGCATTCCGAGCAACTTCCTGCCGGAACCGCCCGCAGCGGCCGATCCGGGAGAATGTCCCCGTCAGGTGTACACGAGCACGGAACAGGTGGGCTGAGCACGATGGGACGGGTCACCGAACGGCGCCGCGTCGTACGCATCCGGGGCGGTGCGGCCGGGGTCCGGCCCGACACCCTGGTCGCGGAGGAGCCGCTGGAGATACGGCTGAACGGCAAGCCGCTGGCCATCACGATGCGCACCCCGGGGGACGATTTCGCGCTGGCGGCGGGCTTCCTGGTCAGCGAGGGCGTCATCGCGCGCACCTCGGACGTCCAGGCCGTCACCTACTGCGAAGGCGCCACCGAGGACGGCACCAACACCTACAACGTGGTCAACGTGCAGCTGGCCCCCTCGGTTCCCGTTCCGGACATCACGCTGGAGCGGAACGTGTACACCACCTCCTCCTGCGGACTGTGCGGCAAGGCCAGCCTGGACGCGGTCCGCACGGCGACCCGCTTCCCGGGACTCGCCGCCGATCCCGTACGCGTCCCCGCGGAGCTCCTCTCCCGGCTGCCGGACCGGCTGCGCGCGGCGCAGAAGGTCTTCGACCGCACGGGCGGCCTGCACGCGGCCGCGCTGTTCTCGGCGGAGGGCGAGCTGCTCGACGTACGGGAGGACGTGGGCCGGCACAACGCCGTGGACAAGATCGTCGGGCGGGCCCTCCAGGCGGGACGGCTGCCGCTGGCCGGGTCGGTGCTCCTGGTGTCGGGGCGGGCCTCCTTCGAGCTGGCGCAGAAGGCGGTCATGGCCGGCATCCCGGTGCTGGCGGCCGTGTCGGCGCCGTCCTCCCTGGCGGTGGACCTGGCCCTGGAGTCGGGGCTGACCCTGGTCGGCTTCCTGCGCGGCCCCGACATGAACGTGTACGCGGGCGAGGAGCGGATCCTGCTCCCGGGCACGGTCTAGGCCGTCTCTTCCGGATCTCGCCTGACCCGCGCCGCCCGGCAAGATCCGAAAGAGACGACCTAGCGGCGACGGCCGCGCCGGGGGGCGGCGGGCTGCTTCGGCTCCGGGGGGTCGATGCGGTGCAGGTCGAGGGTGGCGGGGAGCGGGGTGCTGCCGGGGCCGCCGGACTCCGCCCAGGCGATGATCTCGTCCGTCGCGGTGTCGTCCAGGGCGAAGCCGAACCAGACGGCCCGGGCGCCGCGGCGGCGGGCCTCGGTGGTGGGCTGGACCACGATCACGTTGGCCTGGGCGCACGGCCCGAGGCAGTCGCTCGTACGGACCGCGAGGCGCCCCCCGGACGCGGCGGCGGCCTCCTGCAGCCGGGCCAGCTGCCCGGCGTGGTCGGAGCCGGGGTTCTTGCGGGGGTCCCCGCAGCAGCAGCCTCGGCAGACGACGAGGGTGCAGGGGCGCGGGGCGGTGGCGGCGAGCGGGCGTATCCAGGTCACTGCCGCACGTTACCGGCCCTGGGCGGCGGGGGGTTGGACCCCGGGCGAGACCTCCACCACACGTCGGGCGTCGAGTTGGTCCGCGAGGACCGCCTCGGGGTCGCGGGCGCGGCGGCGGGCCAGGACCGCGCAGACCATCAGCTGCATCTGGTGGAACAGCATCAGCGGCAGCACCGCCAGCGAGGCCTGGGCCCCGAACAGGACGCTGGCCATGGGCAGTCCCGCGGCCAGGCTCTTCTTCGACCCGGCGAACTGGACGGCGACGCGGTCCGCGCGGCCGAAGCCGAGGCGCGCCGCCCCGTACCAGGTGGCGAGGAGCATGACGGCGAGGAGTACGGCCTCCACCGCCAGCAGGGCGCCCAGGCGCGGGAGGCTGACCTGGTGCCAGACCCCGGCGGCCATGCCCGCGCTGAAGGCCGCGTAGACGACGAGCAGGATCGAGCCCCGGTCGACGTAGCCGAGCACCTTCTTGTTGCGCACCAGGAAACCGCCGACCCACCGGCGCAGGACCTGGCCGAGGAGGAAGGGCAGCAGCAGCTGGAGGACGATCTTCAGCAGGGAGTCGAGGGAGAAGCCCCCGGCGTCGCCGCCGAGGAGGGCGGCGGCGAGCAGCGGCGTCAGGACGATGCCGGCGAGGGAGGAGAAGGAGCCCGCGCAGATCGCGGCGGGGACGTTGCCCCGGGCGATCGAGGTGAAGGCGATGGAGGACTGGATGGTCGAGGGGACCAGGCACAGGAACAGCAGCCCGCTGTAGAGGGGCTGGGTGAGCACGCCGGGCACCAGGACGCGGGCGGCCAGACCCAGCACCGGGAAGAGGACGAAGGTACAGGCCAGGACGGTGAGGTGGAGCCGCCAGTGGCGCAGGCCGTCCAGGGCCTCCCGGGTGGAGAGCCGGGCCCCGTAGAGGAAGAAGAGCAGGGCCACGGCGGCGGTGGACGCCCCGTCGGCGACGGCGGCACCGGCCCCCCGGGCGGGGAGCAGCGCGGCCAGGCCCACGGTGGCGAGCAGGGCCAGCACGTACGGGTCCAGGGGCAGCCAGGCGGGGAGGCGGGGGCGTCGCATCGGGGGTGCTCACTTGCTGTCGTACGGGGAATGGGGGGGACGGCGAGAGGTGCGGGGGGGGTACGACCATCGTGGCGGTTCGACGGTCATCGGGAAACCCGCACACCGAACTGACTGTCATCACGGAACACGATGACGGCCTAGGCTGGGGGCATGTACGACCCGGTCCAGCTGCGCACCTTCCTCACCGTGGCCCAGACGCTCAGCTTCACGCAGGCGGCGGCCCGGCTCGGGGTACGGCAGTCCACGGTCAGCCAGCACGTGCGCCGGCTGGAGGAGGCCACGGGGCGCCCGCTGTTCGTGCGGGACACGCACAGCGTCGGGCTGACCGAGGACGGCGAGGCGCTGCTGGGCTTCGCCCGCACCATCCTGGAGGCGCACGAGCGGGCGGCGGCCTTCTTCACGGGGACCCGGCTCCGGGGGCGGCTGCGGTTCGGGGCGTCGGAGGACTTCGTGCTGACCCGGCTGCCGGAGATCCTGGAGGGGTTCCGGCACGAGCACCCCGAGGTGGACCTGGAGCTGTCGGTGGAGCTGTCGGGCACGCTGCACGAGCGGCTGGACGCGGGGCGCCTGGACCTGGTGCTGGCCAAGCGCCGCGGGCCCGGGGACGAGCGGGGCCGGCTGGTGTGGCGGGACCGGATGGTGTGGATCGGGGCGGAGGGGCTGCGAGTGGACCCGGAGCGCCCGGTGCCGCTGATCGTCTTCCCGCCGCCGGGCATCACCCGGGCGCGGGCCCTGGAGGTGCTGGAGCGGGACGGGCGGGCCTGGCGGATCGCGTGCACGAGCGGCAGCCTGAGCGGCCTGATCGCGGCGGCCCGCGCGGGGCTCGGCGTGATGGCGCACACCCGGGGGCTGATCCCGCCGGGCCTGGTCCGGGTGGGCGGGCTGCCGGAACTGGGGCCGGTGGAGTTCGCCCTCCTCCAGGGCCGCCGCCCGACCCCGGCCGCGGAGGCCCTGGCGGCCGCCGTCCTGGCGGGCGGCGACCGCCTCAGCCGCCCGGCCTGACGGGCGGGGGCGGGGTACGCCGCCTCGTGGGGCCCGCTATCTCCCCCTCGACCCACCGGGCCCGGTCGGCAGTTGCCCACCCGCCTCCCGGGGTGCGGGGCGGGGGTGGGCGGGGGCCGGCCCACCGGGCATCCGGGCCCCATATCCCCGTTCCGGGGCCAGGGGTGCGGCTCTACCTGCACGAAAAGTCGATCAGAGCAGGCCAGGGAGCCGACAGGCGCGACAGATCGCTACGCGCTCCTCATTTCTCAGCGTCCAGCGACCGCCCTGGGCTGATACCTGCACCAAAAGTCGACCAGAGCAGGCCAGGGATCCGACAGGCGCGTCAGATCGCTACGCGCTTCTCCCGTTTCGGCGTCCCGCGGCCGTCTGGGGCTGGGACGGGCGAGAAAAGACGGCGTGCAGGCCTTCTGTGTGCCTGTGACCAGCCCAGGACGGCCGCCGGACGCCGAGACGAGAGGAGCGCGTAGCGATCTGACGCGCCTGTCGGATCCCTGGCCTGCTCTGATCGACTTTTCGTGCAGGTACCAGCCCCAGGCGGTCGCCGGACGCTTGGCCGGGAGAAGCGCGTAGCGATCTGCTGCGTCCTGGCCGGGCCCCTGGCCCGGCATCACGGACATGGGGCTCGGATGCCCGGCAGGCCGGCCCCCGGCCCCTCGCCCATCCCTGACGGGCCCGCCCCTGCTCCTTCTCCCCGTGACCGTTCTTTTGGGGGCTTCCCGGCAGTCTTTCGGCTTTCCGGGGCGGGTCGGCCTGTCAAGGGTGGCCGAAGGCCATCGCGAAGCGACGCGACCGCAGGGAGCGCCCTTGACAGGGCGGCACGAACCGGAAGGACGATGGACTGCCGGGAAACCCCCAAACCAACTGTGAGACGGGCCCAGGAGCTACCGCTCCCCACCCACCCCGCCCCACAACCAGAGCCCGCCGCCCCGGAAGGCCGACGGCCCTCCCCAGCCTCCACGCCCCGCGCCCACCCCACCCCGAACCGCGACGCCGGACACCGCTCCAGGCCCACCCCGCCCGCAGGCCCCCCACCGCCGCACCGTGCCACGTACCCACCCACCCGCACCCGGGGAGGCGGGTGGGCAGTCGCCGACCCGCCCCCACCCCCTCGCGGGGGAGATGGCCCGCCCGCGCCGCGCGGCCCGGTCATGTGTCCGCAGGGCGTACGTACGTCTGCGTCGCAGGTCACGGGGGGTGCGGGTGCGGGGGGATCTTGTGGAGGTTTCCGCGGGGGTGCCGGGCGCGGGTGCGGGTGAGGTAGCGTCGCGGCGCCCTGCACGCAGAGGAGCGGAACTTGCGCGAGTTCACCGTCCCACCCCTGGTCACCGGCGCTCCGGCCGGAGGCCTGGCCGACTCGGTCTTCCTGCGCGCCGGGCGGGATCCCGAGCACGTGGTGCTGGGGCGCAAGACGGACGGGGTCTGGCGGGACGTGACCGCCCGTCAGCTGGCCGGGGAGGTGCTCGCGCTCGCCAAGGGGCTGCTGGCGCAGGGGGTCCGGTTCGGGGACCGGGTCGCGGTGATGTCCCGTACCCGCTACGAGTGGACGCTGTTCGACTTCGCCCTGTGGGCGATCGGGGCGCAGCCCGTGCCCGTGTACCCGACGTCGTCGGCGGAGCAGGTGCACTGGATCCTGTACGACTCGGCCTGCACGGGCTGTCTGGTGGAGAACGAGGACCAGGCGATGACGGTCGGCTCGGTGATCGAGCGGCTGCCGGGGCTGCGCCTGCTGTGGCAGCTCGACGCGGGGGCGGTGGAGGAGCTGGTGGCGGCCGGGCGGGGGGTGGCCGAGGAGGTGGTGCACCGGCACCGGGGGGCCGTGACCCCGGACGCCGTGGCGACGGTCATCTACACCTCGGGGACCATGGGCCGGCCCAAGGGCTGTGTGCTGACGCACGCCAACTTCATGTACGAGGCCGACACGCTGGTGGCGCGGTGGGAGTCGGTGTTCCGGGCGGGTCCGGGCGGGGAGCAGCCGTCGACGCTGCTGTTCCTGCCGCTGGCGCACGTGTTCGGGCGGATGGTGGAGGTGGCGGCGGTGCGGGCCGGGGTGAAGCTGGGGCACCAGCCGGCGGTGGCCGCCGCCGAACTGCTGCCGGATCTGGCGGCGTTCAGGCCGACCTTCGTGCTGGGGGTGCCGTACGTCTTCGAGAAGATCTTCGCGGCGGCGCGGCGCGCGGCGGAGGCGGAGGGGCGCAGGGGGCCCTTCGACCGGGCGGTGGAGACGGCGGTGCGGTACGCGGGGGCGCGCGAGCGGAAGGCGTTCGGGGCCGGGCCCGGTCCTTCGGCGGCGCTGCGGATGGAGCACCAGGTCTTCGAGAAGCTGGTGTACGGGAAGGTCCGCGAGGCGTTCGGCGGCCGGGTGCGGTACGCGATGTCGGGCGGGTCGGCGATGTCGCGGCGGCTGGGGCTGTTCTTCGAGGGGGCCGGGATCACGGTGTTCGAGGGGTACGGGCTGACGGAGTCCTGTGCGGCGGCGACGGCGAATCCGCCGGGGGCGGTGAAGTACGGGACGGTGGGTCCGCCGATCCCGGGGAGCACGGTGCACATCGCGGACGACGGGGAGGTGTGGCTGCGCGGCGGGCACGTCTTCTCCGGGTACCTGGGGGATCCGCGTTCCACGCAGGAGGTGTTGCGCGGGGGCTGGCTGGCGACCGGGGACCTGGGCCGGCTGGACGAGGACGGTTATCTGACCATCACGGGGCGCAAGAAGGAGATCCTGGTGACCTCCAACGGCAAGAGCGTGGCTCCGGCGGCCCTGGAGGAGCGGGTGCGTTCGCATCCGCTGGTGTCGCAGTGCGTGCTGGTGGGCAACGACCGGCCGTTCGTCGCGGCGCTGGTGACCCTGGACATGGAGGGGGTCGCGCACTGGCTGTCGATGCGCAAGCTGCCGCAGCGGACGGCGGCGCAGGTGGTGGGCGACCCCGACCTGACGGCGGAGGTGCGGCGGGCGGTGGTGGCGGCGAACACCCTGGTGTCGCAGGCCGAGGGGATCCGCGCCTTCCGGGTGCTGGCCGAGCAGTTCACGGAGGAGCGGGGGCTGCTGACGCCTTCGCTGAAGCTGAGGCGGCGGGCGATCGAGAAGGCGTACGAGCGGGAGGTCGCGGGCCTGTACCCCTCGTAACCCTCATCTGACGATCCGTCATTTCATCGCGCCAAGAATATTGACGGTGCGTCAGGTCACGCACAGAATGCGGGGATTCCTACCGGAGGGGATCCACCATGTCGCGACCCATCCGCGCCCTGGCCGCCGCGGCGGCCGTACTCGCGCTCGTCTCCGCCTGCAACTCCGCCTCCCCTTCCGGCCAGGCGATGCCGGGGAAGTCCGGGGACGCCCCCGGGAACCAGCGCGGGGTCACCGACAAGAGCATCAAGGTCGGCGGGATCGTCTCGATGACGAGCGCCAGCGGCTACAGCAAGAAGGACACCGACCTGGGGGCGAAGGCCCGCTACCTCAGGGCCAATGCCGAGGGGGGCGTCCACGGCCGCACGATCGACTACATCGGCGCGGAGGACGACGGCCAGGACCCCGGGAAGAACCTGGCGGCGGCCCGCAAGCTGGTCCAGCAGGACAAGGTCTTCGCCGTCGCCCCGATGAGCTCGGTGACCTTCTCCGGTGCCGACTTCCTGGAGCAGGAGAAGGTCCCCACCTTCGGCTGGGGCACCCTGCCCTCCTTCTGCGGGCCCAAGTACATCTACGGGTTCAACGGCTGCCTGGTCCCCTCCCCCGGCGGCACCCTCAACCAGACCTGGCCCGAGGGCATCGCCAAGGTCCTCGGCGGCGCCCGGGGCAAGTCGGTCGCGGTGATCGCCAACGACAGCGACGCCGGCAAGTTCGGCATCCGCACCTTCCAGCAGGGCTTCGCCGCGGCCGGGTTCACCGTCTCCTACGCCAAGGCCTCGGTGCCCGCGACGGCCGTGCCCAGCGACTGGAGCGCGTACGTCAAGGAGATCATGGAGAGCGCCGGCGGCAAGGCGCCCGACGCCGTCGTCTCGGTCATGCAGACCCCGAACAACATCGGCCTCTTCACGGCCCTCAAGCGCGCCGGCTACAAGGGCGTGATCTCCGACCCCACCGACTACGACCCGGGGCTGCTCGCCAAGGACGCCACCCGGCAGGCCCTCGAAGGGGTGCACGTCCTGCTCCAGTTCGAGCCCTTCGAGTCGGACAGCCCGAAGATGAAGCAGTTCAAGGCCGACATCAAGGCCGCCTCGGGCGGGCAGGAGGTCCCGCTGAACATGCACATGCTCACCGGGTACATGTCGGCGGACCTCTTCCTCTCCATCGCCCAGAAGGCCGGCAAGGACCTCACCACCACGCACTTCCAGAACGCCGCCCAGAGCTTCTCCGACACCGGCACCCTCGTCGGCGACCGCGCCGAGCCCAAGGGCCAGAAGGACAGCTTCGGCTGCGGGGCGCTCGTCCAGCTCAAGGGCGGCCGGTACGAGGTCTCCGTGCCGTTCGAGTGCCACGAGCCGATCCCCTTCAAGTAGGGCGGCGGCATGGGCGACCTGCTCGTCTTCGTACTGAGCGGCCTGGTCTCCGGCGCCCTGTACGCGCTGCTGGCCACCGGGCTGGTGCTGTCGTACTCGGCGTCCGGGCTGTTCAACTTCGCGCACGGGGCCACCGCCTACCTGTGCGCGCTCACCTTCTACGAACTGCACTCGGGCCTGGGCTGGCCCGCCGTCCCGGCCGCCCTGCTGGTGGTGTGCGTCCTCGCCCCCGGCCTCGGGTGGGGCCTGGACCGGCTGATGTTCCGCCGGCTCGCCCGGGTCGGGGAGACCGCGCAGATCGTGGCGACCATCGGCCTGCTGGTGGCGCTGCCGGCGGCCGGGCTGTGGGCGGTGGAGCTGCTGACGGAGGCGGGCCTGCCGCTGAAGCCCGCCGAGAACCAGTTCGGGCTGCCCGGGGTCGGGCCGAGCCCGGCACGGTCCTGGCAGCTCGGGGACGGCGTCGGCGTGGACTCCGACCAGCTGATCACCTGGGTGGTGACGGCGGTGGTGGCGGCCGCGCTGTGGGTGCTGCTGCGGCACACCCGGCTGGGGCTGCGGCTGCGGGCCGCCGTCGACAACCGCTCGCTGACCGAACTGCGCGGGATCAGCGCCGACCGGCTGTCGTCGGTGGCGTGGATGATCGCCTCCGCCCTGGCCGGGCTCGCCGGTGTGCTGGCCACCCCGCTCCTGGGGCTGTCCGCGCACGACTTCACCCTGTTCCTGTTCGTGTCGGCGACGGCCGCCGTGATCGGGCGGTTCGCCTCCGTGCCGCTGGCCTTCGCGGGCGGGCTGGGCCTCGGGGTGGTGCAGAACCTCGTCGCCGGGTACGCCTCCTTCGCCGAGGGGATCACCGGCTTCCGCACGGCGGTGCCGTTCCTGATCCTGTTCGGCGGGCTGCTGGTGCTGACCCGGCGGGCCCGCACCGCCGGGGTCACTGCCGCGGAACCGCCGCCGCCCGACCATCTGGCCGGGGCCGGGTGGGGGCGCCGGTGGGGGGTGTGGGCGGCGGGCGCGGGACTGCTGTGCGTCGCCTTCTACACCGTCACCACCCCGTTCTGGAGCGGGCTGCTGGCGCAGGGGCTGGCCGTCGGCCTGGTCTTCATGTCCTTCACCGTGGTGACCGGGCTCGGCGCGATGGTCTCCCTGGCCCAGGCCACCTTCGTCACCGGCGCCGCGCTGGTGGCGGGGCTGCTGATGAGCCGGGGCTGGCCCTTCGCGGCGGCGCTGGCGGCGGGGACCTGTGTGGCCGCCGCCCTGGGGGCGCTGGTGGCGCTGCCCGCGCTGCGGCTGGGCGGGCGCTCGCTGGCGCTGGCCACCCTGGCGCTGGCGTTCCTGGCCGACCAGGTGCTGTTCCAGATGCGGTGGCTGCGCGGCGGGGACGCGGGCTGGGCGGTGCCGCGCCCGGTGATCGGCCCGCTGGACCTGTCCGACGACCGGGCGTTCGGGGTGGCCCTGGTGGTGCTGGTCTCGCTGGTGGCGGCCGCGCTGGGCGCGCTGCGGAACTCCCCGTCGGGGCGGGCGATGCTGGCGGTGCGCTCCGCCCCGGCGGCGGCCATGGCCTGCGGGGTGTCCGTGCTGCGGACGAAGCTGCTGCTGTTCACCCTGTCGGCGGGGCTGGCCGGGTTCGGGGGCGTGCTGTACGCCTCGTACAACACCCGGATCACGGCGACGGACTTCACGGCCATGACGGGGCTGGTGTGGCTGGCGGTGGTGGTCGCCGCGGGCGTGCGGCGGGCGCCGTACGCGGTGGTGGCGGGGCTGGTGTTCGCGGTGGCCCCGCGGCTGCTGTCGGACTACGTGACGGAGTCGGCCCACCTGCCGGTGATCCTCTTCGGCCTGGCCGGCCTGGCCCTGGCCAACGACCCCGACGGCTACTGCGCGGCCGGGCCGCTGCGCTGGGCCCGGGCCGGGCGGAGCGGGAACGCGGCCGGGCCCCTCGGGCCCGGACCCGCCGGCGGGGCACCCGCCCCGCACCCTTCCCCGGCACCCGGCAGCCGGTCCGGAGGCCCGACGGCCGGTGCCGGTGCCGGCGGTCGGGGCGCAGGCGGTCGGACCGCCGGGGCGGGGCCTGCGGCCAGCGGCCCCCGAGCGGCACTCCCCCGGGCACGGGCTGCGGCCGGCGCCGGAGGGCCGGTGGCCGGGCCCGTGCCCGCGGCGGAGCCGCCGACCGGTACGGCGGGACAGGGCCGCGGGGCGGGGGACGGCCCCGCAGCGGCCGCACCCGCAGCACCGTCCCCACCGCCCGCCCTCGAACTGCGCGGGGTCGTCGCCGGGTACGACGGCGGGACCGTGCTGCACGGGGTGGACCTCGTGCTCCGGCGCGGGCAGGTGCTGGCGCTGCTCGGGCCCAACGGGGCCGGGAAGAGCACCGTCTGCCGGGTCGCGGCCGGGCTGTTGCCGGCCGCGGCCGGGACGGTCGCCGTGGCCGGGCGGGACGCCACCCGTGACGGGGCCGTGCGGCGCTCGCGCGCCGGGGTGCTGCTCGCCCCCGAGGGCCGCGGGATCTTCCCCGCGCTCACCGTCGAGGAGAACCTGGCGCTGTACCTGGAGGACCCCGGCGACCGGCACGCCGTGTACGCCCGGTTCCCCCGGCTGCGCGAGCGGCGCGGCGTCGCCGCCGGGGCCCTGTCGGGCGGGGAGCAGCAGATGCTGGCGCTCGCGCCGCTGCTCCAGCGGCCCCCGGCGGTGCTGATCGCGGACGAGCCCTCGCTCGGGCTCGCGCCGCGCGTCGTGGCGGAGGTGTACGCGCTGCTGACCGAGCTCCGCGAGGCCGGCACCGCGCTGCTGCTGGTGGAGGAGAAGGCCGCCGGGGTCCTCGGGATCGCCGACACGGTGGCCTGTCTGGCACGGGGCCGGGTCTCCTGGTGCGGCCCCCGGGCCGAGGTGGAGCAGGACCGGCTGACCGAGGCCTACCTGGGGATGGCGCCATGAGCGGTGGTACGGACGGACCGGTGCTCCGCGCGAGCGGGATCGGTGTGAGCTTCGGCGGGGTCCGGGCGCTGGACGGGGTGGACCTCCGGGTCCGGGCCGGGGAGGTGTTGGGGCTGATCGGGCCGAACGGGGCCGGGAAGACCACCCTGTTCGACGTGCTGTCGGGCATCCGGCGCCCCGACCGGGGGCGGGTGCTGCTCGACGGGGCGGACGTCACCCGGCGCTCCCCCGTGTGGCGGGCCCGGCACGGGATGCGCCGCACCTTCCAGCGGCAGCAGCTGTTCGGCCAGCTGAGCGTGGCCGACAACGTGCTGGTCGCCCAGGAGTGGCGGGGCGGCGGGGGCGGGCCAGGTGCCGACCTGCTGGGCCTGCCGGCCCGCCGGGCCCGGGAGCGGGCGCGGCGGGAGCGGGCCGGGCGGGTGCTGGCGGACTGCGGGATCGGCGCGCTCGGGTCCTCGTACGCGGGCGGGCTGCCGGCCGGGCAGGCCCGGATGGTGGAACTGGCCCGCGCGGTGGCCGATCCGCCGAGGGTGCTGCTGCTCGACGAGCCCGCGTCGGGGACCTCGGCGCCGGAACGGGCGCAGCTCGCGGGGGTGGTGCGGCGTCTGGCGGCGCAGGAGGGCTGTGCGGTGCTGCTGGTGGAGCACGACGTGGCCTTCGTGATGGAGCTCTGCACCCGGGTCGTCGTCCTGGACCTGGGCTCCGTCCTCGCCGAGGGCACGCCCGCCGAGGTGCGCGCGGACCGGCGGGTCGGGGAGGCGTACCTGGGGACACCGTAGCGGGCGGCGGGCGCGCCCCGGGACCGACGGGCCCGGGGCGCAGTCGGCGGGTGGCGGGAATAGGGTGGGTGCGAGGCCGGTTGCCGCCCCTCGTACGCCCTGCTCCGCGGTGCGGCGCAGCCGCCCGCACCGCACCACCGAACCGAGGGAACGACCACACGTGAACCAGGTGCCCGCCGTCCGGCTCAACAACGGCACGTCCATGCCCCAGCTCGGCTACGGCGTCTGGCAGGTGCCGGACGCCGATGCGAAGGAGGCCGTGGGGACGGCGCTGGAAGCCGGCTACCGCAGCGTCGACACGGCGGCCGTGTACGGCAACGAGCGGGGCACCGGCAAGGCGCTGGCCGCTTCCGGGGTCCCGCGCGAGGAGCTGTTCGTCACGACGAAGCTGTGGAACAGCTCCAGGTTCCGGTGGGGCCGGGACGAGACGCTGCGCGCCTTCGACGATTCGCTCGGCAAGCTGCGCCTGGACTACGTGGACCTGTACCTGATCCACTGGCCGCGTCCGGTGCGCGACGACTTCGTGGAGATCTGGAAGACCTTCGAGGAGATCGCGGCGAGCGGCCGGGCCCGGGCGGTGGGGGTGTCGAACTTCCGGCCGGAGGACCTGGAGCGGCTGCGCGCGGAGAGCCCGCTGGTGCCGGCGGTGAACCAGATCGAGCTGCACCCGCTGTTCCCGCAGGCCGGGCTGCGTTCCCTGCACGCGTCCCTGGGGATCGCCACCGAGGCCTGGTCCCCGCTGGGGCAGGGCAAGGAGCTGCTCGGGCTTCCGGCGGTGGTCTCGGTCGCCGCCAAGCACGGGCGCAGCGCCGCGCAGGTGGTGCTGCGCTGGCACCTGCAGCTGGGCAACGTGGTGATCCCGAAGTCGGTGACCCCGTCGCGGATCCGGGAGAACCTGGACGTCTTCGGTTTCGAGCTGGACGCCGAGGACCTGGCGGCGCTGGACGCGCTGGGCGCGGGCGGGCACCGGATCGGGCCGGATCCGGCCGTCTTCGACAACTGAGCCGCGCGTGACCTTCGCAGACGGGACCTACCGGGTCCGCAACGTGGAGAGCGGGCTCGTGCTCCAGCTGGAGGGCGCTTCCCGGGTGCGGGTGGGTCCGGACGGGCCGCCCGCTCCGGCGGCCGCCCGGCGGTGGCGGATCTCCGCCGTGCACAGCGGCGGCGGGGTCTTCCACCTGGTGAGCGAGGACAACGGGCGGCGTCTGGACGTGGCGAACGCGTCGACGGAGAGCGGTGCCCGGGTGCAGGTGTGGCGGGCGAACGCGTTCGGTGCCCAGGAGTGGCTGGTGGAGGAGCACCTGGACGCGCCGGGGGTGGTGTCGCTGGTGGCGTGCATCAGCGGGCTGCCGCTGGAGGCCGACGGCGAGGGCCGTGTCCGGCAGGGCGAGGACACCGACTCGCCCTCCCAGTGGTGGCGGCTGGAGCCCGTCTGACGCGGCGGGCGGGCGGCGGTGTCAGCTCGCGCCGTGCGCGGGGGCGAGGGCTTCGACGCGTTCGGCGAGGGCGAAGTCCTTGTCGGTGACGGCGCCGCCGGCGTCGTGGCTGTTCACCGAGAGGCGCACGGTGTTGTAGCCGAGGGTGAGGTCCGAGTGGTGGTTCAGCTCGTCCTGGACCACCGCGATGTGGGCGACGAGGGCGCTCGCGGCCCGGTGCGTGTCCACCCGGTACGTGCGCTCGATCCGGTCGTCGCCGAAGGCCCAGCCGGGGAGTTCCCTGAGCCGGTCCTCGATCTCCTTCTGCGAAAGCGGGTCGCTCGGCATCCGCTGTCTCCCTTCGCCGTGTTCTTGCCCGTCGTCCCGTGATGTGCTGTCAGTTTTCCACGGCGTGCGCCGTGGTGAACCTTTCCCGCCATAGTGCGCCCGGGTGCTTCACGGTCCTTCCGGGCCCCCGCCGCCCGCCCTATGCTCCAGCGCCGGACCGAGCATTACCACCGGTAACAAGGAGGCGGGGCATGTCCGGCACGGGTGGTACGGGAAGTTCCAGGCGCACGTTCCTCACGGGCGCGGCCGCCGCCGCGGGCACCCTCCCGACCCTGGGCGCCCTCGCGGCCCCGGCCGCCGCGGCCGCCGGCCCGCCGCGGGGCGGCGGCCGCACCGTCGCCGTCCTGGGCGGCGGCGTGGCCGGGCTGACGGCCGCGCACGAGCTCGCGGAGCGCGGCTACGCCGTCACCGTGTACGAGCGCCGGGCGCTGGGCGGCAAGGCCCGCAGCATGGACGTGCCCGGCAGCGCGCGGGGCGGCCGCAGACCACTGCCCGCCGAGCACGGGTTCCGCTTCATCCCGGGGATCTACCACAACCTCCCCGACACCATGCGGCGCATCCCCTTCCCCGGCAACGCGAACGGCGTGTGGGACAACCTGGTGGCCCCGCGCGAGATGATGTTCGCCCGGGCGGGCGGCCGCGAGGACCTGCGCGCGCCGATCCCCTGGCCCGGCCACTCCCCCGCCGGGCTGTCCCCGGAGGAGCTGCGCCGGGCCCTGACCGGGATGCTGGAGTCACTGGTCCGGCTGCCGGCGCACGAGACCGCGTACTTCGTGAACCGGGTGCTGGTCTTCCTCACCAGCTGCGACGAGCGCCGCGACGAGGTGTGGGAGCACACCCCCTGGTGGGAGTTCACCCGCGCCGCCCGGATGTCCACCGAGTACCAGCGCATCCTGGCCGTGGGCATCACCCGCAACATCGTGGCCACCAAGGCCGAGGAGGCCTCGACCCGTACGGTCGGCACCCTCGGCGAGGCCTTCGTCTGCAACGCGCTCGGCCGGGGCGCGGACGGCCCGCCGGACCGGATCCTGAACCTGCCGACCAACGAGGCGTGGATCGACCCCTGGGAGCGCCACCTGCGTTCCCTCGGCGTGGAGTTCAGGATCGGCTGGACCGTCCGGGAGGTGCGGTACGGGGACGGCCGGGTGAGCGGGGTCGCGGTCCTGGACCCGGACGGCGCCGGGCGGACCGTCACCGCCGACCACTACGTCAGCGCCCTGCCCGTGGAGCACGCCCGCCGCGCCTGGAGCCCGGCGCTGCGGGCCGCGGACCCGATGCTGGGGCGCTGCGACCGGCTGCGGACCGACTGGATGACGGGCATCCAGTTCTATCTGACCGAGCGCGCCCCGCTGGTGCACGGGCACCTCAACTGCATCGACTCGCCGTGGTCGCTGACGGCGATCCAGCAGGCCGAGCACTGGCCGGCCCGCGACTTCCCGGCCGACTACGGCGACGGCACGGTCGTGGACTGCCTGTCGGTGGACGTCTCCGAGTGGGACAGGCCCGGGATCCTGTACGGGAAGACGGCCAAGCAGTGCACCCGCGAGGAGGTGGCGCGGGAGGTGTGGGCGCAGCTGAAGGCCTCCCTCAACGACACCGGGAGGACCCTGCTGGCGGACCGCACCCTGCACTCGTGGTTCCTGGACCCGGGGGTGGACGGCCTGGGCACCCCGGAGCCGGTCAACCAGGACGAGTTGCTGATCCACCCGACCGGCACCTTCCACGACCGGCCGAGCGCGGGCACCCGGGTCCCCAACTTCTTCCTGAGCGGGGACTACGTGGCCGTCGACATCGACCTCGCGACGATGGAGGGCGCGAACGCCTCGGCCCGCGCCGCCGTCAACGCCCTGCTGGACCGGGACGGTTCGGCGGCGGCCCGGTGCGCGGTGATCCCCCGCCACCGGCCCCCGGAGCTGGAGTCCGCGAAGCGGCACGACCTGTGGCGCCACCGGCTCGGCCTGCGGAACGTCTTCGACCTGGGCTGATCGGCCGGGGTCCGCTCGACTACCGTCGTGGCCATGACCACCACGACCTCTGCGGCGCCCACGGTCGGCGCCCTGCTCCGGACCTGGCGGGAGCGGCGCGGGATCAGCCAGCTGGAACTGGCGGGCCGCGCCGACTCCTCGTCCCGCCACATCAGCTTCATCGAGACCGGCCGGTCCCGGCCGAGCGAGGAGATGGTGCTGCGGCTCGCCGACCGGCTCGACGTGCCGGTGCGCGAGCGCAACGCGCTGCTGCTCGCGGCGGGTTACGCGCCGCACTACCCGCACACCGCGCTGGACGATCCGGCCATGGGGACCCTGCGCGAGGGCATCCAGCGGCTGCTGGAGGGCTACGAGCCCTATCCGGCACTGGTCGTGGACGCCGTGTACGACGTGGTGGCCGCCAACCGGGGCATCGGGATGCTGCTGGACGGGCTGCCGGAGCACCTGCTGACGCCGCCGCTGAACGCGATGCGGATCACCCTGCACCCGGAGGGCCTCGCCCCGCGGATCCACAACCTCCGGGAGTGGCGCGGCCATCTGCTGGCCCAGATGGAGCGGCAGATCGCGCTGGCCCGCTCGGCGCCGCTGCGCGCGCTGTACGAGGAGGTGTCGGCCTACCCGGTGCCGGAGCGGCCGGGCGACGGGGAACCGGACGAGCCGGTCCCGTACATCGCGCTGCCGATGGTGATCGAGCACGACGGGCACCTGCTGTCCTTCGTGTCGTCGATCGCGACGTTCAACACGCCGATGGACGTGACCGTCGCCGAGCTGGCCATCGAGACCTTCCTCCCGGCCGACCCGGCGACGGTGAAGTACCTGCGTTCACTGGGCCCCTGAGCCCGTCCCGGCCGATCGCAGCGCCAGCTGCTGGAGCAGCGCGAAGGAGGCCACGGTGAGGGCCTGCGCCGGGATCCACACGGCGCCGGCGGCGGTCGGCTGGAACCAGACGGCGAGGGAGACCAGGCTGAGGGCGGCCCACGCGTAGTTGGCCTCGATGACGAACTTCACCGGGAAGACCGGCGGCCGCCGCCGCGAGGCCAGCCAGCCGACCCCGGCTCCGAACGCGGTGAGGAAGAGCCCGAGTTCGAAGAGGGTGGTCTGGCCGACACCGAGGAGCCGGCCGAGCGGGGCGGAGAAGGCCGCGTAGGCGAGGCCGTTGCCGGTGGTGACCACGGCGTCCAGGGCGAGGAACCGGCGCAGCATGGTCTGCGGGACGGTGGTGCGGGCAATGCTGCCGAGCAGGGTCGCGGACATGGCGGTTCAGCCTCCATCGGGGTCGTACGTGCTGGTGGGACCGGGTCCCGGAGCCGAGTGCGCGGCCCCGGAACCCGATGCCCCCACTCTGCCGCCGCCCGTGCCGGGGGTCGATTACCTCCGGGGTCATGGCAGCCCCCGGAGCGGGTGCGGGGCGGGCAGTGTGGGGGATGCGGTGGTTGGGGGCGGGGGCGGCGGCTAGGCTTCACCGCACCGAGTCACCGGCCCGAACGCCCTGTCGACACGCGGAGAAGCGTCCGGTGCGGGCTGCCGCCCGACCGGTCCCGACGCGGCCCGGGTCTCCGCACCGCGGTGCCGGCGGGATGCTCCGGCGGGCCCGGGCCGCGGGACCGGACCTTACCGCCGAGGGGGAAGCGCCATGAGGACCACACGGACCATGCGGAAGCTCGGCGCCGAGCTGGTGGCGGAGGCGCGGCTCACGGCTCCGGCCGGGGCCGGGGCGATCATCGGGGGCCTCTGTGCGGCCTTCGGGCGCCGGCGCGGTGGTCGGCCGGTGGAGTTCCGTTTCGCTCCGTTCCCCCCGGACACCGCCAGCGGGCTCTGGCTGGACCTGGAGGAACGCGACCTGGTCGTCGTCGAGGCCCGTACCCGGCCCGAGCACCAACTGGTGATCGCCTGCCACGAGCTGTGGCACATCGAGGAGGGCGCCTGCGACGGCCACGGCCCCGGCATGGCGGTGGCCGCCCGCCTCACGGGCGGACCGCACGGCACCCTCGCGGACCTGCTGCGACCGGACTCCGCGCTGGACGCCGTCGTCCGTCAGGCGGCGGCCCGCGCCGACCGGGAGGATCCGGCGGAGATCCGGGCCGAGACCTTCGGCCTGCACCTCGGCATGCTCCTGAAGGCGTACCTGCCCCCGCCCCGGCAGGAGCCCTTCCCGGACGGCACCGAGCGCATCAAGTCCTCGCTCGGCTGGAACCCCTGACCTGCCCGGACGAAAGGCGAACACCGCACGATGCCCCCCACTTCCGCACCGCGCCGCCGCACTACCGCCCCGGGGCGTGCCCGGTGAAGGACGGCCTGCCCCTCTACCTGGCGGGGTCGGTGCTGGTGCTGGCCCTGCTGATCAAGGCCCCGGCCCTGCGCCGGGGCTGGGACCAGCCGCTGATGCGGGCCGTGTGCGCGCTGCTGGTGGTCGGCTGCCTGCTCACCTTCCTGGCACCGCCGCCGTCCCTCGCGGCCGTCAACCGGCTCACCGGGGTGGCCAACTTCGCCGCCCCGCTGGTGTACGGGGTGCTGACGGCCTTCTCGGGGGCCTCCATCGTGCTGATCCTGCACTGGGCGGGGGGTCCGGCGGCCCGGCTGCGCCGGGCGACCTGGGTGACGGTGGGGGTGTTCGGCGCGGTCACCGTGCTGATCGTGGCCTTCTTCGTGCTCGGGGACGCGCGCGTGGAGCGGCTGCGGGACCTGGACACGTACTACGCGAACACGCCGTGGCTGCGCGAGATGATCGTCTCCTACCTGCTGGCGCACACCGTCGGCAGCGCCGCGCTGAGCCTGCTCTCGCTGAAGTGGATGCTGCGCGTCGACCCCGCGCTGCGGCCGCTGCGGACCGGGCTGGCGCTGCTGACCCTCGGCGGGGTGCTGGACCTCGGGTACCTCGTCGCGAAGTGGGTGGCCGTCGGGGCCCGCTGGGCGGGCCGGGACTGGGACGGCCTGTCCACGTACGTGGCCCCGCCGCTCGCCTCGGCGGCGGCGTTGCTGGTGGGCGCCGGGTTCATCGTCCCGATGGTCGGCGGCTCGGCGGCCTGGCGGGACTTCAGCCAGTACCGGAGGCTGCGCCCGCTGTGGAAGGCCCTGCGCGGGTTCGCCCACCTCGGCGTGGCGACGGTGCCGCTGACGTGGTGGTCGCCGGTCGGGATCCGGCTGATCCACCGCGAGTCGGCCATCGACGACGGGCTGCTGGCCCTCGCGAGCTGGTTCGACCCCGCCGTACGGACGGCCGCCTACGGGGCCGCCCTCCGCCAGGGCATGACCGAGGCCGGCGCCTCGGTGGTGGCGGACGCGGCGATGCTGGCCGCCGCCTGCCGGGCCCGGGCCGCCGCCGACCGGTCCGGCACCCCGTGCGCCGGCTCCGCCGAACCCGCCCCGTACCGCCTGGACGGCCAGCCCCTGGCCGCCCTCGCCCGGGAGTTCCGCGGCTCCCCGATCGTGGACGCGGCCCGCCGGGGGCTGCCGGTCGGCTAGGCCGTCACTGGAGGGCCGGTCCAGGGGTGCCCTGGGCCGGGTCGTGGGCGAGCCAGGCGCCGTAGGCGCGGACCTTGCGCCGGTGACGGAGGGAGTCCGCGGTGAAGACCCAGCGCGGTGAGACGCGGGCGCGGGGTTCCAGGCCGTGGGCCAGGCGGTCCAGCTGAAACCGTACGAGGGCCAGGGTGCCCGCGGCCGCCAGGCTGCGGTCCCGCCAGGCGAGCCGGGGCACGGCCACCCCTGCGTCCTCGCCGGCCCGCCAGCGTGCGGGCAGGTCGGGGCGCAGGGCCAGCGCGGAGGCCATGCCGATGACGGCGACCCCGCGGGCCAGGGCCTTCTCGGCGGTGGCGCGGCGGGTGATGCCACCGGTCAGCATCAGCGGCACGGCCGCCGTCTCCAGCAGGTGCTCCGCGAGGGAGAGGAAGTAGCCCTCCCGCTCCAGGGTCCGCTGGTCGGTGGTGTGGCCCATGCTGGCGGGGCTCTCGACGGTGCCGCCGGACAGCTCGACGAGGTCCACACCGAGGCCGTCGAGGGCCGTGATGACCTGGGCGGCTTCGTCGCTGTCGAAGCCCCCGCGCTGGAAGTCGGCGGCGTTCAGCTTCACCCCGACGGCGAAGCCGGGCGAAACGGCGGCCCGGACGGCCGCGACGGTCCGCGCGAGCATGCGCACGCGGTTGTCCAGGCTGCCGCCCCAGCGGTCGGTGCGCCGGTTGACGAGCGGGGACAGGAACTGGCTGAGCAGGTAGCCGTGCGCGGCGTGGACCTGGACCCCGTGGAAGCCGGCTTCCTCGGCGCGCCGGGCGGTGAGGGCGAACCGGGCGATCGTCGCCTCGATGTCGGCCTCGGTCATGGCGGTGGGGTGGGCGAAGCGCTTGGTGTGCCGGCCGAGGCTGATGGGGACCGCGGAGGGGGCCCAGGCGGTGCCGGGCATGTCGGAGCCGACCTGGCGGCCGGGGTGGTTGATCTGCATCCAGACCCGGGCGTCGCCCGAGGCCGCGGCGGCGGCCCAGCGGCGGAAGGGCTCCAGCGGGGAGTGCTCGTCGAGGACGACGGTGCCCGGGGAGGTCAGGGCGCGGCGGTCGACCATCACGTTGCCGGTGATGACCAGTCCTGCGCCGCCGCGCGCCCAGCGGGCGTACAGGCGTTCCATGCGCTGGTCGGGGAGCTGGCCGGGCTGGGCGGCGAGGCTCTCCTCCATGGCGGCCTTGGCGAGACGGTTGGGGAGGGTGGTGCCCCCGGGCAGGTCGAGTGGTGCGAACAGGTCCATCCGAGTCCCCCCGAGGCTTGTGGCGCGGCCGTCACGGGGAGCCGCGCCACAAGATGATCGCCTCAGAGCTCCGCGAGGTCCAGCCCCGCCTGGGCCGCGGCGGCCTGGACGGTCTGCTCCAGCAGGACCGCGATGGTCATGGGACCGACGCCGCCGGGCACCGGGGTGATGAGGGAGGCGCGGGCGGCGGCGGACTCGAAGTGGACGTCGCCGACGTTGCCCTCGTTGTAGCCGGCGTCGAGGACGACGGCGCCGGGCTTGATGTCCTCGCCGCGGATGAACTCGGCCTTGCCGACCGCGGCGACCAGGACGTCCGCCTGGCGCACGATCGAGGGCAGGTCCCGGGTGCGGGAGTGGCAGTAGGTGACGGTGGCGTTCTTCTCCAGCAGCAGCATCCCGGCGGGCTTGCCGAGGATCGCGCTGCGGCCTACGACGACGGCGTGCTTGCCGGTGAGGTCCACGTCGTACTCCTCCAGCAGGCGCATGATGCCGCCGGGGGTGCAGGAGACGAAGCCGGGCAGGCCGAAGCCCATGGCGGCGAAGGAGTGCATGGTCACGCCGTCGACGTCCTTGCCGGGGGCGATGGCCTCGAAGGCGGCGCGCTCGTCGATGTGGTGCGGGACGGGGTGCTGGAGCAGGATGCCGCTGATCTCCGGGTCCTCGGAGAGCGCGGTGATCGCGGCGACGAGCTCCTCGGTGGTGGTCTCGGCCGGCAGCTCCACGTGGCGGGAGGTGATCCCGGCCTTGGCGCAGCGGTTCTGCTTCATCTTGACGTAGGTCACCGAGGCGGGGTCCTCGCCGACGAGGACGGTGGCCAGGCAGGGCGCGGTGCCGGTGCGCTCGGTGATCTTCGCCGCGAGGGCGGCGGTGCGCTCCGAGACGCGGCGGGCGAGGGCGGTGCCGTCCATGAGCTGGGCGGTGGCGGTGGGGGCAGTCGTCACGGGATCTCCTGAACGTCGCTGCGGATCGCGGTTCGCCCAGGCGCGCGGCAGACGGCGTACGGACCGTGCCGGTGTACGCGGGGCCGCTCCCCGGTGGTGATCCACCCGAACGCCAGTCACGGCCCGGTGCCCACTGTAGTCGACTTATCCGGTGGATGACCGGGGCCCGACCTGGGACGATCGAGACATGACGCGCACTTTCGACCATCTCGTCGCCGAGGCCGAGTCGGTGTCCGTGGACGGCTGGGACTTCTCCTGGCTCGACGGCCGGGCCACCGAGCAGCGGCCCTCCTGGGGCTACCAGCGGCTGCTGGGGGAGCGCCTGGCGACGGTCCGCTCGGCCCTGGACATCCAGACCGGCGGGGGCGAGGTGCTCGCCGGAGCGGGCCCGCTGCCCCCGCTGACGGCCGCCACGGAGTCCTGGCCGCCGAACATCGACAAGGCGACCCGGCTGCTGCACCCGCTGGGCGCGGTGGTGGTGGCGGACGCGGACGAGCCTCCGCTGCCCTTCGGGGACGGGGCCTTCGAGCTGGTCGCCAGCCGGCATCCGGTGACGATCTGGTGGGACGAGATCGCCCGGGTGCTGGCACCGGGCGGGACCTACCTGTCGCAGCAGGTGGGTCCGGCGAGCGTCTTCGAGCTCGTCGAGTACTTCCTCGGCCCGCAGCCGGAGGAGGTCCGGCGCGCCCGGCACCCCGACGACGCGGTCGCCGACGCCGCCCGGGCCGGTCTGGAGATCACGGACCTGCGTTCGGAGCGGCTGCGGACGGAGTTCCACGACATCGGTGCGGTGATCTACTTCCTGAGGAAGGTGATCTGGATGGTTCCCGGCTTCACCGTCGGGCAGTACCGGGACCGGCTGCGCGAGCTCCACGAACGGATCGGGAGGGAGGGTCCGTTCGTCGCGCACACCGCCCGTTTCCTCATCGAGGCCCGCAAGAAGGAGTGACCGGAGGAGTGATCACGAGTGCCGACGGATCCACGCCGGATCGGTTGCGCGGCCACAGCGTGGCGCAGGTCACTCAATTCAGCGCGTAACGAATCGACTCGGGCAGGCGATGAACCGACAGGTGTCCTCGCGCGGCCCCGGAATACAGACCCGCCTGGGTCTGTTTCCCGAGTCCGCGCGATGATGTCCCGCCCACTCCTTATCTGTTCGCAACGAGAGGCTCCTTGTGTCGCTCAGCCCGTCCCGTACGTTCCCTCCGGAGATCGCCGAATCCGAGGCCCTGGTCGCGCTCGTCGAGCGCGGCCGCGAGCAGGGTCACATCAACGGTGACGATGTCCGCCAGGCCTTCGAGGCCGGCCGCATCCCGGTGGACCAGTGGAAGCGGGTCCTGCGCAGCCTGAACCAGGTCCTGGACGAGGAGGGTGTCGCCCTCCACGTCAGCGCCGCCCCCGCCACGAAGGCTGCTGCCAAGAAGCCCCGCAAGGCAGCTGCCGCCCCGGCCCGCACCGTGACGAAGAAGGCGGTCGCCCCGCCGCGCCCCATCGGCGCGCGCAAGGCCTCCGCCACCGCTCCCGCCCCGGCCGCCGCCGCGGCGATATCCGCTCCGTCGGCCGCCGCGTCGGAGGAGGTGTCGGCCGAGGCCGCCGCCGAGCCGAAGAAGCGCGTGGTCAAGAAGGCCGCCGCCAAGAAGGCCACGGCCACCAAGAAGACGGCCGCCTCGAAGAAGGCCGGTGCCAAGGACGCCGACGACGCCGAGAACCCGGCCGTCGAGGGTGAGGACTGGGCCGTCGAGGACCTCGCCGACGAGACCGAGGAGGAGGCGCCCAAGGCCGCCGGCCAGGGCTTCGTGCTGTCCGACGAGGACGAGGACGACGCCCCGGCGCAGACGGTCATGGTGGCCGGTGCCACCGCCGACCCGGTCAAGGACTACCTGAAGCTGATCGGCAAGGTGCCGCTCCTCAACGCCGAGCAGGAGGTCGAGCTCGCCAAGCGCATCGAGGCGGGCCTGTTCTCCGAGTACAAGCTCGAAGAGGAGGAGGACCACAAGCCCGCGTTCAAGCGCGAGCTGGAGATCCTCGTCGAGGACGGCCGCCGGGCCAAGAACCACCTGCTGGAGGCCAACCTCCGTCTCGTGGTCTCGCTGGCCAAGCGCTACACGGGCCGCGGCATGCTCTTCCTGGACCTGATCCAGGAGGGCAACGTCGGCCTGATCCGCGCGGTGGAGAAGTTCGACTACACCAAGGGCTTCAAGTTCTCCACGTACGCGACCTGGTGGATCCGGCAGGCGATCACGCGTGCCATGGCCGACCAGTCGCGCACCATCCGCATCCCCGTCCACATGGTCGAGATCATCAACAAGCTCGCCCGTGTGCAGCGCCAGATGCTC
Source organism: Streptomyces sp. NPDC090077 (assembly GCF_044747545.1). Classification (NCBI taxonomy): domain Bacteria; kingdom Bacillati; phylum Actinomycetota; class Actinomycetes; order Kitasatosporales; family Streptomycetaceae; genus Streptomyces; species Streptomyces sp. NPDC090077. The sequence continues at coordinate 38,223 of NZ_JBIVEG010000030.1, read as the reverse complement.
CAGGACCTGGGCCGCGAGCCCACCCCGGAGGAGCTGGGCAAGGAACTCGACATGACCCCCGAGAAGGTCATCGAGGTCCAGAAGTACGGCCGTGAGCCGATCTCCCTGCACACCCCGCTGGGTGAGGAGGGCGACAGCGAGTTCGGTGACCTCATCGAGGACTCCGAGGCGGTCGTGCCGGCGGACGCCGTGTCCTTCACGTTCCTCCAGGAGCAGCTCCAGTCGATCCTGGGCACGCTCTCGGAGCGCGAGGCGGGCGTGGTCTCCATGCGCTACGGCCTCAACGACGGCCAGCCGAAGACGCTGGACGAGATCGGCCGCGTGTACGGGGTCACCCGTGAGCGCATCCGCCAGATCGAGTCCAAGACCATGTCGAAGCTGCGCCACCCGTCGCGTTCGCAGGTCCTGCGCGACTACCTGGACTGATCCGGTCCCGGTATCGGACACACCGGAGGCCCGCGCCGTCACGGCGCGGGCCTCCGCGTTTTCCGCCCCCGGGCGGTCAGTGCTCCAGGAGGTGCTTGAGCTTCTCCTCGCTGCGGGGCATCTCCCTGCGGAGCCTGGGCTTCACCACCAGGGGGACCAGGCCCCGCCCCAGGCCGTGGCCCTCGAAGTCGACGGACAGGGTCACGCGTGAGCGCGTCCCGTCGTCGAGGGGCTCGATCCTGCCGCGGACGTCCGGCCGGACCGGCCCCTCGACGCCGTGGACGTGCCAGCTCCGCGGCGGGTCGAGTTCGGTGAACTCGATCAGGGCCGGGATCCTCCGCTTGCCGAACCGCCGGGTGATGGCCACCCTGGAACCGACGTGCACGGGCAGGTCGCCCATGGGGACGGCCGTCACGGCGCTGTCCTGCCACTCGGGCAGGTGCGTGGGGTCCGTCACGTAGGCGAAGACGTCCTCGGGCCTGCGGTCGATGTCGATGGTGTTGCTGATCGCGGACATGGCGACCCCTCGGAGCCCCCCTGGCCGGTCCCCGCTTCCAAATTACTCCGCGGCGGCAGGGGCCGCGCGGCGCTTGCGGGCGGCCATCAGCGCGTAGACGAGGACGCCCGCGAAGAGGAACAGCACGCCCTGGTAGACGGCCGCGTAGCCGGATCCGGCGACCAGCCACATCGAGAAGGCGAAGGCCGTCCCGGCGAGGACGAGGTCGCGGACGAGCCGCCCGCGCCGGACCTTCTCCGACTGGCCCGAGGCCAGGAAGTAGAGCTGGGCGGCGGTGGAGAGCAGGTAGGGGACGGTCGCGGTGAAGGTCGTGATCAGGACGAGCGACTCGAAGACCGCCGCCGAGCCGGCCGTGTAGTTGTAGACGGTGAGGGCCGAGGCCAGGACGACGGTGACCACGACGCCGAAGACCGGGACCCCGCGCTGCTTCTTCTCGAAGGCCTTCGGGAAGAGCCCGTCCTTGGCGGCCGCGTACGGGGTCTGCGCGCTGAGCAGGGTCCAGCCGTTGAGGGCGCCGAGCATCGAGACCACGGCCGCGCCGGCCACGAGGGTGCCGCCCCAGGTGCCGCCGAAGATGGCGTTCACGGCGTCCGAGAAGGGGGCCTGCGAGGAGACCAGCTTCTCGTGGGCGACCAGCCCGAAGACCGACAGGGTGCCGAGCAGGTACACGGTGGCGGCGCCGACGGTGCCGAGGACGGTGGCCCGGCCGACGTTGCGCGCCGGGTCGCGGACCTCGCCCGCGCTGACGGCGGCGGACTCGACGCCGATGTAGCTGAAGAGCAGGATCGCGGCGGAGGCGGAGACCGCCCCGACGGGGCTCTGGTCGGTGGCCTGGAAGGGGCCGAGGTTCGCCGGGTCGAAGAAGAACAGTCCGCCGACGGCCACGAGCAGCAGCGGGACCAGCTTCAGGACGGTCGCCACCACCTGGACGGCGCCGACGTACCGGGTGCCGGCCAGGTTGGACAGGGCGGGCAGCCACTGCACGGCCAGGGCGGCCAGGCACATGGTCCACCGGTGCTCGCCGACAGCGGGGAACAGCACCGCGAGGTAGCCGACGGAGGCCACGGCGAGCGCGGCGTTCGAGACCCAGGCGGTCATCCAGTAGCTGTACGCGGCGAGGAAGCCGGCGAAGTCGCCGAAGGCGGCGCGGACGTACACGTACGGGCCGCCGGTCTGCGGGTGGCGCTGTGCGAGGCGGCCGAAGACGAGGGCGAGGGCGATCGCGCCGAGGGTCAGGACGGCGAAGGAGAGCAGGCTGATGGTGCCGAAGGGCGCGACCGAGGCGGGCAGCAGGAAGATTCCGCCGCCGATGACGTTGCCCATCACCAGGCAGACGGCGACCGGGAGCCCGAAGCGGCGGGCGTGCCGGTCCCCCTGGCGGGGTGCCTGCGAGGATTCCTGCGCGGGTGCCGTTGCTTCGGCGGGCGGGGCTGCGGTGCTGGTCATCGGTGGTGCGCCTCTGGGTGTCTCACATGTTGGGCAGGTCAACACATGGTTGACCACGGTGAACCGGGCGCCAAATCACCGGGGTTCGTCCGGCCCGGGAACCTCCCCGGAAGGAAGGATTCCATCCGAGGGGGCTCCCGGCCGGGAATCCTCCCGCGAGACCTGCGGGGACCCCGGGGCCAGCGGGACCTGGGGGCCGTCCGCCTCGCGCAGCCAGCGGCGCAGCACCGCGTGCACCGCTTCGGCGCCCACCAGCCCGGGGTCCGGCTCGGACAGCACGGTCGGCCACATCAGGAAGGGGCGGGACTGTTCCCCGCCCAGCCCGCCGTGCGAGCCGATCTGCTCCTCGAAGGCGTGCACGGCGCCGGTCCCCGGGTCGTGGGCCGAGTTGACCATGATGTCGGCCGCGTGCGGGAAGGAGTCCGTGCGGCGCACGGCCCGGGCCGCGCCCGGGCCGAAGGGCGCCAGCAGCGCCTCCGCCTCCCCCGGCACGTCCAGCCGCGCCACCGCCCCGTCCGGGCCCAGCACCTCCCCGTCCACCAGCAGGAAGCCCACACCCGGGTGGTTGGCCAGGGTCGGCAGCAGGGCGGGGTGCGCCCGCTCGATCCGCTCCCGCGACGCGCGCCCCGGCAGGTCGGGGAAGGAGATCAGCCCGAGGTTGCCCGAGGCCAGCACCACCGGATCGGGCCCCGGTCCCGGCCCGGCCTCCTCCGCCTCCTCCTCCACCGGCCGGTGGAGGGCCGCCAGCACCGCCGCGCGGGCCTCCGCCCCGCTGCGGGTGCGGCCCGCCCGGCGGGAGACGGGCAGCCCGCAGCCCGCCCGGACCAGGTCCTTCAGGCTGAGCCCGTACCGGCCGAGGAAGGTCTCCCCGGGGCTCTGGCCGTGGTCCGACAGCAGCACCACGCGGTACTCCCGGGGGGCGTGCTCGGCGACCCGGGCGAGCAGCGCGAGGCTCCGGTCGAGCCGGGCCAGCACCCGGTCGGTGTCCCGGCCCTGCGGGCCCGAGTGGTGCGCGACCTCGTCGTAGGCGACCAGGTCCGCGTAGACGGCGGCGCGGCCCGCGAGCATGTCCCCGATCACCGCGGCGACCACCACGTCCCGCTCGACCACCGTCGCGAAGGCCCGGATCAGCGGGTAGAGACCGCCGCGGGCCACCCGGGGACGGTCCCCGCGCAGCCGGGAGCGCAGCGACTGGCCGATCTCGCGGACCACCTCGGCGACGAAGGACAGCGCGGTGCGCACGGCGTTGGCCGGATCGGAGAAGTACACGAAGTAGCCCGCGCGGGAGCGGTTGGCGCGGCCCCGCCGGGCCGCGACGGACAGCACCAGCGCCAGCTGGTCGGCGCCCCCGCTGAACAGGTTGCCGCGGCTGGCGCCGTCCAGGGTGAGCAGTCCGCCGTCCCGGGTCCGCAGGACGGCCCGGCGCTGGAGTTCGGCGGCGCTGGTGGGCCGGTTGCAGACCATCACCTCGCCGGTGTCCTTCTCGTACCAGCGGAAGGCCGGGACGTCGAAGTTGGAGCCGTGCAGGATGCCGAGCTGGCTGGCGCCGGTCTGGCTGGACCAGTCCGTGTGCCAGGGCACCACGCGGTGGCTGTGCTCCAGCCAGCCGGCCGCCGTGGGCATCAGGCCCTCGGCCACCGCCCGGCGCAGCGCCTCGTACCCGACCCCGTCGAGCTGGAGGAAGACCAGTCCGGGGCTGCCGCCCGGGGGCGCCCCGGACCGGCGGCGGCGCCGGTCGGCGAGCCGGTGGAGCCGGCGCCGGTACGCCTCGTCGTCGCGCACCGCGAGCGCGGTGGAGGTGGCCGAGGCCACGGCGGACATCGCGGCGGCCACGACCACCGCCGTCTCGGGGGCGACGGCCGCGCCCCGCCCGGCGGGGATCAGGCTGAGGGCCATCAGCAGCAGCGAGCCGTTGAGGAAGAACACGAGCAGCCCGAGCACGAGCGCGGGGACCAGCAGCAGGGCCCGTACCAGGACCGGCCACACCAGGGCGCTCAGCAGGCCGAAGGCCCCGGCGCCCCAGGCGGCCGTCAGCCCGATCCGGGTGATGCTGTCACCGTCGGCGGACTGGAGGCGGAAGTCCGGCAGGATCCCGGCGAGCACGAGCATGGTCAGGGTGGACGCCGCCCAGACGAGCACCACGCGCACCAGTGCCCCGCCGGCGGCCCGCCAGCGCAACCGCTCCCGCCACACGCCGCACCCGCCTCGCTCCCCGGCCCGCGCCCGGCCCGCGGTCCCCTCCGCCAGCGTCGCACAGGGCGGCGGGGGCGGCCGGTCGACACGGGTGGCGCACGGGAGTACGGGACGCGGCGGGGCGGTGGCCGCGCAACACCGGCACACCGGGGGCCGGTCGGGTGCCGTCCGTCAGGTGCCGTCGTAGCCGGCCGTCGGCATGGACAGCCGGCGGTGCACCTCGGCCTTCATGGCGGCGGTGTAGGCCGGCTCTTCGAGTCCCGCGGTCTCCAGCCGTACGCCGCGCCGTTCGCACTCCGCGGTGAACTCCTCGACGGAGCGCAGCGCGCGGGCCAGGACCCGGCGGTTGGGGGCGACGAACAGGTCGACCTGTCCGGCGTCCACGTCGCGCCAGAGCCCGCAGTGGTCGGTCCGCAGCCCGTAGAAGAGCAGCTGCCGGGTGACCACGTACCCCTGGTCCTCGGCCCAGCGCGCGCACATGGCGTGCTGGCCCCGGGTGTCCACGGCGAAGGGGTCGGCATCGAGTTCCTCGAGCGGGGCCAGGCTGGCGATCGCGGCCACGCGCAGCGCATCCATGGCGCCCGACCCTACTCCGATCCGGGCCCGGGGAGGAGGGGTGCGCCGGGTTCTGCTTCCTCGCGGCCGGGCAGGGATCGTCCTAGGGTCGGGGGAGCGAGGGAAGCGGAAGGGGTGGTGCGGGGGTGCCGGTGGAGATCACCTGGTGGGGTCATGCCACGTGTGCGGTACGGGACTCCGGGGTCCGGGTGCTGACCGATCCGCTGTTCGCCCGGCGGCTCGCGCACCTGCGGCGGCGGCGCGGGGCGGTGCCCCCGCCGGAGGCGGCGGAGGCGGACGTGGTGCTGGTCTCGCACCTGCACGCCGACCACCTGCACCTGCCCTCGCTGGCGCTGCTGGCACCCGGCACCCGGCTGGTGGTGCCGCGCGGGGCGCCCCGGGCGGTGCCGGGGCTGGCGCGGCTCGCGGGGGTGCGGGGGCTGGTGGTGACGGAGGTGGTCCCGGGCGAGGAGGTCGGCGTACGGGGCGGCGTACGGGTCCGGGCGGTGAGCGCGCGGCACGACGGGCGGCGGCTGCCGTTCGGCCCGCAGCGGGCGCCCGCACTGGGGTACGTGGTGCAGGGCTCGGCGCGCACGTACTTCGCCGGGGACACCGGGCTGTTCGACTCGATGGCCGAGGAGGTCGGTCCGGTGGACGTGGCGCTGCTGCCGGTCGGGGGCTGGGGGCCGTACCTGGGGCCGGGGCACCTGGACGCGGAGCGGGCGGCGCGGGCCCTGGCGGAGCTGGCTCCGGCGGCGGCGGTGCCGGTGCACTACGGGACGTACTGGCCGATCGGGATGGACGCGGTGCGGCCGCACGAGTTCCACGCGCCGGGCGGGGAGTTCGCCCGGCGGGCGGGGCAGCTGGCTCCGGAGGTGGCGGTACGGGTCCCCGGGCACGGGGAGCGGGTGCTGCTGCCGTGACGCCGTGGCGGGTGGCGGCGGACGTGGTGGGCCGGGTGCCGCCGGAGACCACGCAGCAGGCGGTCGGCTACCCGGCGTTGTTCGTGCTGGTGGCGCTGGGGGCGCTGGTGCCGGTGATCCCGACCGGGGCGCTGGTGAGTTCGGCGGCCGTGGTGGCGTTCCACCAGCAGCAGTCGCTGCCGCTCGGGGTACTGCTGGTGGTCGCGGTGGGTGCGCTGGCCGCTTTCACCGGGGACGTCGCGCTGTACTGGCTGGGGTCGCGCGGGGTGCGTTCGCGGGGCGGCTCGCGGTGGCTGGAGTCCCTGCGGGGGCGGGCCGAGCCGGAACGGCTGGAGCGGGCGCGGCAGAAGCTGGACGAGCACGGGGTACTGGTGCTGGTGCTGTCCCGGCTGGTCCCGGCGGGCCGGATCCCGGTGATGCTGGCCTGCCTGCTGGGCGGGCTGCCGCTGCGCCGGTTCGCCCGGGGGGACGCGCCCGCCTGCCTGGCGTGGGCCGCGACGTACGGGCTGATCGGGATCCTGGGCGGCTCGCTGTTCTCCGAGCCGTGGAAGGGGGTGGTGCTGGCGGTGGGCCTGACGCTGCTGATCAGCGCGGCCCCGGGGGTGTGGCGGCGGCTGCGTCCGGGCAGGGTCCGTCCGTGAACTCCGTCTCCTGGAACACCGTACGCGCCCTCGCCGACCGCTTTGAAGCGGCCGCCGCCGCCCGCGGGGTGCACCCTCCGCAGAGCCACGTGCTGCAAGTGCTGAAGATCGGCGAGGAGTTCGGCGAGGCGGCGCAGGCGGTGATCGGCGCGACGGGGAGCAACCCGCGCAAGGGGCACTCGCACAGCTGGGACGACGTGCACGACGAGGTGTGCGACGTGATCATCACCGGGATGGTGGCGCTGGCCCGGATGCGGCCCGACGCGCCGGCGTACTTCGCGGAGCAACTGGCTCTGAAGTCGGCCCGCTTCCTGCCGGACGGGGCGCCCTGACCCCACCGGATCACGGCGCGGCGGAGCGGGCGAGGCGGAATCCGACGTCGTCGACCCGGAACGTCGGGTGGCTGCGGCGGCGGGCGGAGGCGCGGCAGGAGACCCCCTCGACGGGCAGCCCGTCCCCCGGGACACTGCCCGGCCGCTCGCCGGTGATCCGGGCGTACAGGGCCTGGGTGACCGGGAACGCGCCCAGCCCGTAGGGCTCCAGCTCGACGGCCCAGCTCCGCCGGGTCCGCCGGTCGGACAGGGTCACCCGCCCCGGCGGGACGGCGATCATCCTGATGTCCGTACGGGTGTCCATGGGGAAGTGATCCTAGCGGTGCAGGCGTCCGCCGACGGGCGCGCGGCAACCCCTGTTGCCGTTTCCGGGACGGTGGGATGGAATGCCCGCATGGACGCCACACCCGACGGGCCCGCCTCGCACCGCGCCGTCCTCGACGAGGTCGGCCCCCGGCTCAGGCGGCTGCGGGACCGGCACGGGCTCACCCTGGCCGCGCTGTCCGAGGAGACCGGCATCTCCAAGAGCACCCTGTCCCGGCTGGAGTCCGGGCAGCGGCGGCCGAGCCTGGAGCTGCTGCTCCCGCTCGCCCGCACCTACCGGGTGGCCCTGGACGAACTGGTCGGGGCGCCTGCGGTGGGCGATCCCCGGGTGCGGATGACGTCCCGCGCGATGCGGGACGGCGGGACGTCGGTGGCACTGACCCAGGGCCTGGGCCCGCTCCAGGCGTACAAGATGGTCATCCCGGACCGGGGCACCGACCCGGACCTGCGCACGCACGAGGGCTACGAGTGGCTGTACGTGCTGGCCGGCCGGCTGCGGCTGGTGCTGGCCGGGCACGACCTGGTCCTCGGCCCCGGCGAGGCCGCCGAGTGGGACACCCGGACCCCGCACTGGTTCGGCAGCGCCGACGGGCGGCCGGTGGAGGTGCTCAGCCTCTTCGGGAAGCAGGGCGAGCGCATGCACGTGGTGGCGAAGCCGAAGCCGAAGCCAGGGCCGGAGACCTAGAAGGTGCGGGAGGCGCCGATCGGCAGGTCCCAGAGGTCCTCGCGGGGCAGTCCGGCGCGGGCCCAGGCGGCGCGGGCGCGGCGCAGGGGTTCCATGACCGGCTCGGCGGACAGCACGAAGGTGGCCCAGTGCATCGGGGCCATCCTGCGGGCCCCGAGGTCCAGGCAGGCCCGGACGGCCTCCTCCGGGTCGGCGTGCACGTCGCGCAGCCACCAGCGCGGGGCGTAGGCGCCGATCGGCAGGAGGGCGAGGTCGATGCCGGGGTGCCGGCGGCCGATCTCCCCGAACCAGTGGCCGTAGCCGGTGTCGCCCGCGAAGTAGACCTTCCGGCCGCGGGCCGTGTCGGTGAGCACCCAGCCGCCCCACAGGCTGCGGCAGGTGTCCAGCAGGGAGCGCTTGGACCAGTGGTGCGCCGGGACGAAGTCGAACCGTACGCCGCCCAGTTCGGCCGACTCCCACCAGTCGAGCTCGGTGACCCGGGTGAATCCCCGGCGACGGCACCAGCGGGCGAGTCCGGCCGGGACGAAGAGCGGGGTGTCGCGGGGCAGCCGCCGCAGGGTGGGGGCGTCGAGGTGGTCGTAGTGGTTGTGGCTGATCACCACCGCGTCCACGGGCGGGAGTTCCTCCCACGGCACCCCGACGGGAGTCACCCGCGCCGGGGTCCCGAGGATCCGCCGGGACCACACCGGGTCGGTCAGCACCGTCAGGCCGCCGGTCCGCAGCACCCAGCTGGCGTGCCCGGCCCAGGTGGCGGACACCGCCCCCGGGGGCACCGCGGGCAGCGGCGCGGGCTCGTACGGCAGGTCGGGGATCCCGCTGAGCCCCTCCGCCCCGGGCCGGAAGGCGCCCTCGCGGGCCAGCCGGGCGAAGGCGCGCAGTCCGGGCAGCGGGGTGGTCAGCCGGTCCGCGAACGAGCGCGGCCAGTACCGGTGCTCACCGAGTGGCCGGGGCGCGGCGGGAGCGGTGGGCGCGGTGGGCGCGGGCACGGGGGCCGGTCCGGCGGGCGCGGACGGCGTCGGCGTGGACACCCCGGATCCGGCGGGGGCCCGCGGTGGGCCCGGTGGGGCGGGGTCCCCGGGGGCGCCGGGCGGGGCGGTCGTGACGGGCGCGTCCGGCTGGTCCCTCATCGCGGAGTCTCCGTTCGGCGGCGGCCGGCCGGCGCGGGCCGCACGTCAGTCGGCCAGTCCGGCGAGCACCGACCCGAGCCGGTCGAGCGCGCCCCGGACCTGCGGCAGCGTCAGCGGGTCGGGAGCGCCCAGCGCGGCGAGCCGTTCCGGCGGGGTGGTGCCGAGCAGCGGTCCGGTCGACAGCCGCACGCGCGGCGCGCCCAGTTCGTCGGCGAAGCGCTGTCCGCCGGGCGTGGCCGTGCCCAGCCGGGCCCCGAGCCAGTCCTCCAGCTCCATCGCGTCCCCGACCCCCTGCCGGGCGAGGCCCGCGCGCAGCGGGGTGAGGTCGGCGTAGAGGTGCCGGCCCGCCTGCGGGGGCCGGGCGAGGGCGCCCGCGGCGAGCAGCACCCGGTGCGCGGCGGCGGCCACCGTGCCGTGCAGGGCGGCGGCCGCGTAGGTGCGCCCGGCGACGGCGTCGGGTTCGTCGAGGGCGTGGGCGGCGGCCACCGCGACGGGGCCCGCGACCAGCGCGCCGGTGGCGGTGAGGACGTCGAGGGTGCGGGCGCGCAGCCAGGTGCCGCTCGGGGTGCCGGGGAAGCGGACCACGGCGGCGGGCCAGCCGCCCGGCAGCAGGGCTCCGGCGAGGTCCACGAGGACGGCGGCCCGGTCGGGGAGCATCTCGGCGGGGCTCAGCACCAGCGTGTCGTGCGGCCGGTGCACGGTGTCGCGCCAGCTCTCGTCGCTGACCACGAACAGCCCGGCGGCCTCGGCCGCCTCGCAGGCCTCGCGCACCATCTCGGGCGGCGGGACGGTGGCGGTCGGGTCGTCGGCCACCGACAGCAGCAGCACGCGCGGGTCGCCGCCCTCGGCGCGGACCCGGCGCACGGTCTCCAGCAGGGCGTAGGGGTCGGGTACGCCGCCGCACTCCGCCGGGGTGGGCACGTGGTAGGCCCGGCGTCCCAGCAGCCGGACCTGCGGGGTCCACCAGGCGGGACAGGGCCGGGGCAGCATCACGTCGCCGCCGTACGCGCCCAGCAGGGCCAGCAGCAGGGCGGGCGCGCCGGGGCCGGCGGCCACGTTCTCGGGGGCGGTGGCGAGCCCGCGGCGGGCCCAGTGGCGGCAGGCGGCCTCGCGCAGGTGCTGCCCGCCGCCGGGGGGCTCGGGGGCGGCGCGGTCCGCGCCGGCGGCGAGCACGGCGGTGAGTTCCGGCAGGACCGGCAGGCCGGGTTCGGGGGCGGGCGGACCGTACCTGACGGGCCCGCGGCCCTCCGGTGCCGGGCGGCGCCGGAGCCCGGCGAGCCCTTCCGTCATGCCCTCGGCCATCCCCGACACGTGCTCGCCTTCCGCCGCCGCCACCGACCGACCTGCCCTTTATACGATTATTTACACGGAGATGCCCGTCCATCGGGACGGGCCCGTCGGCTTCCCCTCAGCCCTTCCTCCCCAGGAGGGCCAGCAGCCGGGTCTGGGCGTCCGCCCCGGCCGGCACCTCCAGCGGCTCCGCGTACATCCCGCTCGCGGCGAGCCCGTCGGCGTAGGGCATGACCTCCTTGATGGAGAACTCGACGAGGTCGGCGGGCAGCCGGTCGTCCGCGCCGATGGCCCGCGACAGGTCCCAGGCGTGCACGACGCAGTCCGCCGTCAGCTCCGAGCAGTACGCCGATCCGCGCGTGGGCCCGTACGAGAGCTGCACGGTCCGCTCCAGCGCGCCGGGCGCGGCGAAGGCCGCGTGCCCGGCGGCGGCGGCCCGCGCCCAGGCGCCGGGCGGGTCCTCGCCCAGCAGGTCGCCGGAGAGCTCGTCGCCGACCTCCGCCACCGTGCGCCCCTCGGTGAGCAGCGGAGGGACCCACAGCTGCTCGCCGGTGACGTGGTTGACCAGGTCGCGCACGGTCCACTCGGTACAGGGCGTGGCCGCACCCCACTGGGAGGCCTCCACGGCCCGCACCCTCTCGCCGAACAGCCGCAACGCGGCGGCGTGCCATTCCGGCAGCGTCTGCGGCATCGCCCTCACCGTCCTTCGCCCCGAGGTGCACCGCCCCCTGGGCCCACTCTCCTCGCCCCCACCCCTCCCTGCCACCGACCCGCCCGGTCCCCTTGCCCCACAAGAAGCGTGTCCACATGTCAAAACGCCCATCTCGAATTCCGGGCGGATCGCCTACGGTGATCACCAAGCCTTCGACGACCTTCGACGACGAGGAGTCCGCCATGAACGCCGCCCACGAGACCGCCCAGTACACCCACGGCCACCACGAGTCCGTGCTGCGCTCGCACCGCTGGCGCACCGCCGCCAACTCGGCCGCGTACCTGATCGGCGCCCTGCGGCCCGGCATGCGGGTGCTGGACGTGGGCTGCGGCCCGGGCACCATCACGGCCGACCTGGCGGAACTGGTCGCCCCCGGCGGCCACGTCACCGCGGTCGACGCGGCGGCCGACGTCCTGGAGCAGGCGGCCGCGTACGCCGCCGAGCGCGGGCTGTCCGGGGCGGTGGACTTCGCCACGGCCGACGTCCACGCCCTGCGGTACGCCGACGACTCCTTCGACGTGGTCCACGCGCACCAGGTGCTGCAGCACGTCGGCGACCCCGTGCAGGCCCTGCGCGAGATGCGCCGGGTGTGCCGCCCCGGCGGGATCGTGGCGGTACGGGACGCCGACTACGCGGCGATGACCTGGTACCCGGCGACCCCGGGCCTGGAGGAGTGGCAGAGCCTGTACCGGCGGGTCGCCCGCGCCAACGGCGGCGAACCGGACGCCGGACGACGGCTGCTGTCCTGGGCGCGCGCGGCCGGCTTCACCGAGGTGACGGCCTCGGCGACGGCCTGGTGCTACGCCACCCCGGACGAGGTCTCCTGGTGGTCCTCCCTGTGGGCGGACCGCACCACCGCCTCCTCCTACGCCTCCGTCGCCACCGAGGGCGGCCACGCCACCGCGGCGGACCTGGCCGCCGTCGCCGAGGCCTGGCACGCCTGGGGGAAGTCCCCCGACGCCTGGTTCTCGGTGCTGAACGGCGAACTGCTGTGCCGCGTCTAGCGCCTACGGGGCCGGACGCATCCTGAAGTCGTACTCCGGGGGCAGCGGGCGGTCCGTCAGGGCGGCCCACGCCTCGGACAGGGTCTCCTCCCCCTCCCGCAGGTCGGCGATCTCGAAGCCGTCCTCGAAGACCCGCCGGGCCGCGCCCACGTGACCCTCGGCGGCCAGCAGCCGGGCGGCCAGCAGCCGGAACCGGCCCTGCTCGCGCAGCGAAGGCCGCAGCCGGTCCCAGACGGCCCGCGCCGCCGCCAACCGTCGGACGGCGAGCAGGGCCGTCATCGCCTCCCGCCCCAGGGCCGCCTCGGCCGCAGCCCAGTCCGCACCGCCCCGGCCCTCCCCCGCCAGGCCCTCGAAGGCGGCCGCGTACCGGTCGGCGGCCCGCTCCGCGTTCCCGGCCAGGGCGTCGGCCGCCGCCAGGCAGCGCAGCAGCGGCCAGCGCGAGGGCGCCTGCGCCAGCCCGCGCTCCCAGCTGCGCACCGCCTGCGCGGTGTCGCCCGCGTGCCACTGGGCGACCCCCAGGTGGTACTCGGTGAGCGGGTCCGCCGGGGCGGTCTCCAGCATGTCCCGCCAGTGCGGGGCGACCAGGCCGGGGCCGGGCGGGGCGTCCGCGGCCGGGACGGGGAGGGCCCCGGTGCGCCACAGCTCCAGCCAGGGCCCCTGTTCCTGCCCCAGGGTGGATTCCGGGAAGGGGGTGCCGGGCAGCTCCAGGCCCCCGCACAGCACCTCCAGCGCGCCCCAGCCCGAGCCGTCCGCCAGCCGCTCCCCCGGTTCGGTGTCGGCGTGCCCCCGCCACGCCTTGTACGCCGCTTCCAGCGTCCCGGCCGGCAGGACGGCGTCCAGCGCCGCCGAGGCGGCCCCGCGCGCCGCGGCCCAGTCGGACCCGTGCACCGCCGAGGGTTCCGCCGACAGCGGCCCGTACGCCTCCAGCCAGCCGAACTCGGCCCCGGCGTCCAGCCGTACGTGCTCCAGCTGGGTCCGGGCCAGCCCGGCCTGGATCTCGGCGTAGCCGCCCGTACCGGGCTCCGTCAGCCACTCCTGCCACCGCCGGCCGCCCGGCCCCGAACCCCATGTAAACAGCTTGCGCCCGCGCAACCGCGCGGTGGAGGCCTGCACCAGCCCGTGCCCGTCACCGTCCAGCGCCGCGATCCAGGGCCGCTCGGCGGCCCCGCCCTCGACCTCGTAGAAGAAGTCCGCGGGATACGTACTGCCGAGCGGGTACGTCCGGTCCGCCCCCTCCCACTCCGGCACGGGAACCCGCCTCAGCGCCTTCTCGTATCCGAAGTGCCAGGCCTCCTCCGCGGGCGCCAGGACCCGCGTCCCGGCACCCTCGGGAACGGCGGTGTTGGACCACCAGTACACGGGGGCGGGCCGCTCGTGCGGATTGCGCACGCGCACGCCGACGTACAGGAAGTCCGAGTCCGCCGGCAACCACAGGTCCACCTGGAACGGCAGGTCGCGCAACCGCTCCCACTCCCACAACCGCACCATCACGCCCCCGTCGGGCGCCGGCACGAGCGCCGCGTGCAACGGAGCGCAGGACAAAGCCGTGTGCCCGGTGGCCCCGATGTTCCACTCGATGCCGCCGGAGAACCAGGCCCCGTTGAGTGCGAAGTCCGCCGGCTGGAACACCGGGTTGCGGTACAGCAGTTCGCGCCCGCTCGGCACGTGGACCATCGAGTGGATCCGCCCGCCGAGCCCCGGCAGCACGGTGACCCGCAGCCGCCCGTTCTCGATGACGACCGCCTCGAACTCCCGCTCCGTGCGGCGCCGTCCGTATCCGTCGCGGATCCGGACGGGCAGCAGGGAGCGCAGCGGCTCGTAGCCGACCTGCCGCGCCATGTCGCGGGGCAGCCCCTGCCGCGAACGCTCGTCCAGCTCGTGCACCCCGTCGGGGGCGCGCAGCGCGGGCAGCGGGTTGTCGGGGCCCAAGAGGGCGGCGGGGAGGGTCAGCAGGGCACGTCGCACGGTGGTGGCCATGGGGGAATGGAACACGCGGGTGGGCCGCGTGCACAGTGGTTCCGCACATCACCACCGGTCAGGATTACGCAAAGGCCCCCGCGACCAGGTCGGCGAGGAGAGCGCCCGCACGCGCGTCCGGATCCAGATCCGGGTCGTAGATGGTCACGTTGAGCCCCACGCACCGGGGCGACCGGGCCAGCTCGCCCAACAGCTCGCCCAGTTCCTCCGGCAGCAGCCCGCCCGGGTCGGGGCTGTCCACCGCCGGCATGACCGAGGGGTCGAGCACGTCGGCGTCGAGGTGGATCCAGAACCCCGCCGTCTCCGGCGGGTGCAGCCCCTCCAGCGCCGCCCGCGCCACCGCGCCGGCCCCGTGCTCGCGGATCTCCCCGACGGTGTGGGCCGCGATGCCGGCCGCGCGCAGCTCGGGCAGGTCCTCGTCGCCGTCGCGCAGCCCGAAGAGCCGCACGTCCTCTTCCCGCAGATAGGGCCCGAGCCCCTCCAGATCGGCCAGGGACGCCTGCCCCCGCCCGGTGGACAGCGCAAGCTCCTCGCCCCCGGCCGCCCCGACGGGCCCGTTGACGGCCTCGTTGCCGGGGTGCCGGAAGTCGGCGGATCCGTCGACGGCGGCCAGCCCGTAGCGGCCGAGGCGGCGCATCGCGAGGGCGGCGCCGAGCTGGATGGAGCAGTCCCCGCCCAGCACGACGGGGAACTCCCCCGCCCGCAGGTGTGCTTCGATCCGGTCGGCGAGGGTCACGGTGTAGGCGGCGATGGCGTCGGCGTGGAAGACGCCGTCACCCTCCTTCCACTCGCCCCGGTCGTAACGCGGCGGGACGACCACCCCGCCCTCGCGCGCGCCGAGCCGCTGGAGCAGCCCTTGCTCGCGCAGGGCGCCGGCGAGCTTGTAGACCCCGGGCACGGCTCCGGGGGCGGGCGGGCGCAGGCCGAGGTTGGAGGGGGCGTCGAGGAGTACGAGGCTTCGCATACCGCCCATCCTGTGCCATGTTCCGCTGTCGGTGCCGGGTTTTCCGCTGCGCGGGCCGCTCCCCGCCCCACCCTTCGCCCGTTCCCCGGGCTCCGCCCGGACCCCTTGCGGGGGCTCCGCCCCCCGCACCCCCGCGCCTCGAACTCCCCCAGCTACCGCTGGGAGGTACCCCCAGGCGGGGCTGGACCCCGGACGGTCGTCGGACGCAGAGACCAGAGAAGCGCGTAGCGATCTGACGCGCCCGTCGGCTCCCCGGCCTGCTCTGATCGTCATTTCGTGCAGGTAACAGCCCCAGACGGCCGCCGGACGCCGAAACGGCAGGAGCGCGTAGCGATCTGTCGCGCTCGGGTGGTCCGGGCCAGGACATGCAGGGGCCGGCTGCCCGGCGGGCCGGCCACTGGCCCCTCGCCTCATCGCAGAGGGACCCGCCCCTCCTCCTCTGGACCGTGCCGTTTCTTTGGGGGTTTCCCGGCAGTCTTTCGGCTTTCCGGGGCGGGTCGGTCTGTCAAGGGTCGCCGAAGGCGATCGCGCAGCGACGCGACGAAGGAGCGCCCTTGACAGGCCGACACGAACCGGAAGGACGATGGGACTGACGGGAAACCCCCACCCCTCCCTGAGACCGCCCAAGGGGCTACCGCCCACCCGGACACCCACCCGCACCAGGCAGCCGCCCCCGCCCCCTCACCCCGCAGCCGTCACCGCCCAGCGTTCGTGGTCGCGCCACGCTCCGTCGACGTGGAGGAACTCCGGCGAGAGCCCCTCCAGGCGGAAGCCCCGCCCGCGGACCAGGGCGATGGACGCCGTGTTGCCCGGCTGGATGTTGGCCTCCAGGCGGTGCAGCCCCAGACCGTCGACGGCGAAGGCGTACGCCAGCAGCAGGTCGAAGCCCTCCCCGAACAGCCCCCGCCCGGCGGCGTGCGCGAAGGCCCCGTAGCCCAGCGCCCCGCACTGGAAGGCGCCGCGGACGATGTTGTTGACGTTGACGAACCCGGCGATGTCCCCGCCGGCCAGCTCGCAGACGAGGAACCCGCTCCCGGCACGCTGGGCGGCGTACGGCTCGTACTCCTCCAGGGTCGAGGGCGGCGACAGCCACGGCCGGTGCAGTTCGCGGCTCTCGCGCACGCGCTCGATGAACTCCGGCCCGTCGGCGGCCCGGAAGAGACGCAGGCCGACCCTCGCACCCGTCCTCACGTACTCAGCGGAATAAGACATCGCCCCAGGTTAGGCACTGTGACAGCATCCCGCTGTGACCATCACTCCGGGCACCTCCCACGTCCTCCAAACCCCCCAAACCCCCCACACCCCCCAGCAGCTCCGCGCCGCCGCCGCCCGCAACAACGCCGAATGGTGTGCGGCCGTCTCCCGCAGCGGCCGCTTCCGCGACGCGCTCTGGTCCAGCCCGCGCCGCACCCCGCCGCTGTACCCCGACGCGGTCACCCTCGCCCCGGACGCCTCGGCCGCCGAGGTGCTCGCGGGGGTCGACACCTCCGCGCCCGGCTGCTCGGTGAAGGACAGCTTCGCCGCGCTCGACCTGGCCCCGGCCGGCTTCGAGGTGCTGTTCGAGGCCCAGTGGATCCACCGCGCGGCGGGAACGGCCGCACCCACGGGCACCCGGCTGCAGTGGGCCGAACTGGAGTCCCCCGGCGAGCTGGCGGCCTGGGAGACCGCCTGGGACGGCGAGGAGTCCACCGGCCTGTTCCACGAGGGCCTGCTGCGCGAGGGCATCGTCTTCCTCGCGGGCCGCTCCGGGGCCCGGATCACCGCCGGGGCCGTCGTCAGCACCGGCGGCGGAGTCGTCGGCGTCTCCAACGTCTTCGCCCACGACGACGCGGACGCCGACGCCACCTGGGCCGCCGCCCTCGACGCGGCCGCCCGCCACTGGCCGGGACTGCCGGTCGTCGGCTACGAGCACGGCGAGGACCTCGACACCGCCGTACGCGCCGGGTTCACCCCTTTGGGCCCGCTGCGCATCTGGCTGCACACCGCCTGAGGACCCCCGCACCCCCCTACTCCGTACGCAGCTCCAGCCGCGGCACGTCACGGCGCACGATCCCGAAGACCTGGAGGTAGAGCGACAGTTCCGCCTCCAGGGCGCGCACCATCGTGTCCGCGCGCCGGAAGCCGTGCCCCTCGCCCTCGAAGGTGAGGTACGCGTGCGGGACCGCCGGCTCGCGCCCCCGCAGGGCGGCCAGCAGGCGTTCGGCCTGTGCGGGCGGGCAGACCGGGTCGTCGAGGCCCTGGAGCAGGACGAAGGGGGCTTCGATCCGGTCGGCGCGGGCCACCGGGGAGCGTTCGCGGCACCGCACCGCGAGGGTGGCGGGCGGTCCGGCCAGCCCGTCCGTGTAGTGCGACTCCAGGTCGTGGGTCTCGGCGGCGAAGCCCCGCAGGTCGAGCACCGGGTAGATGACCGCGGCGCAGGCGTACAGGTCGGTGGCGGCCAGGGAGGCCGCGGCCGTCCAGCCGCCCGCGCTGCCGCCGCGGATGGCGAGCCGGGCGGGGTCGGCGGTACCCTCGTCGGCCAGCGCGCGGGCCACGGCGGCGCAGTCCTCGACGTCGACCACGCCCCACTGCTCGCGCAGCCGCTCGCGGTAGGCGCGGCCGTAGCCGGTGGAGCCGCCGTAGTTGACCTCGACGACGCCGATGCCGCGCGAGGTGAAGTAGGCGATGTGGAGGTCCAGTACGGGCGGTACGTGCTCGGTGGGGCCGCCGTGCGCCCACACCACGTACGGGGGCAGTTCGTCGGCGGGTGCCCGCAGGGCGGGGTGGTGCGGCGGGTAGACGTGGGCGTGGATCTCGCGGCCGCCGGGGCCGGGGAAGGTACGGCTCTGCGGCTCCGGGTAGTGGGCGGGGTCCACGGGGTCGGCGGCCCGGGCTCCGACGACCCGGGTGCGCCCGCTCACGGCGTCCAGCTCGACGACCTCGTAGGCGCTGCGCGGGCTGGCGGCGACCCCGTACACGCGGGTGCCGCTGACGGCGAGGGACGGCTGCCAGGCCGTCCAGGGCCCGGCGGCGTCGACCAGGTCGCCGGTGTCGGGGTCGAGGACGCCGAGCACCGAGGAGCCCAGCCCGTGCAGTACGGCCACCGGCCCGTCCGGCAACGGGGCCAGCCAGGTCAGCCCCGGCTTCCACAGGGCGCCGCCGAACTCCTCCTCGCGGGAGCACAGGTTGACCGGCTCGCCGCCTTCCGGGTCCACCCGGTACGGGTTCCACCAGCCGGTGCGGTCGCTGACCGCGAGCAGGGTCCCGTCGGCGGCCCACGCCACCTGGGCGACGGCCTCGTCGGGCCCGCCGAGCACGGTGCGGGGCGGGGCGAAGGTCCCATCGGAATGCACGTCCGCCAGCTGGAGTTCCGTGCCGTCCCAGGGCATCCGGGGGTGGTCCCACACCAGCCAGGCGGCGCGGCGGCCGTCGGGGGAGGGCTTCGGCCCGGTGCGGAAGCGGTGCCGGTCGTCGGTGAGCTCCCGTACGGCGGCCCGGTCGTCGGCGGCGGAGCCGTCCAGCGGTACGGCGGCGGTGACCCTGCGCAGGTCTCCCGGTCCGGGGCCGGTGAACTCCTCCAGCACGCACCAGACCTCGCCGCCGCGCAGCACCGGGTCGGCCCAGCGCAGGCCGCCGCCGACGGCCGAGACGGGGGTGAGGGGGCGCGGCCGGGGGTTGCCGGGGGCGTCGGGCTCGTACGCGTACAGCCGCTGGTCGGCGTGGTGGACGAAGACCACGACGGGCCCCCGGCCGGGCTGTTCGGCGCCCGCCCAGGGCAGGCCGCCGTATTCGGTGAGGCGGCTGCGGACGTTCCAGGGGGCGGGCAGTACCGACCGGGCGGGGCCGCCGTCGGCGGGCCGGCGCACCAGGGTGCGGCGGCCGCCCTCCTCGGGGCGGGGTTCGGTCCACCACACCTCGGCGCCGACGGTGCCCACGTACTCGGGCCGGCCGTCGTGCGCGGCGGCGTGCGCGGCGGCGATCGGGGAGGGCCAGCTGCCGTAGGGCCCCCCGACGGCGGCGGCCATCACCGGACTCCCCTCACGGGGCTCCCACCCCACGGGCTCATCACAGGGCTCCCACCGCACGGCCCCACCACGGGGCTCCCACCCCATGGCCCCACCACAGGCCTCCCACCCCACGGCCCCACCACAGGCCTCCCACCCCACGGCCCCATCACAGGGCCCGCAGCGCGCGGTCGAGGACGCGGACCCCGAAGTGCAGGGCGTCGACCGGGACCCGCTCGTCCACTCCGTGGAAGAGGGACCAGTAGTCGAAGCCCGGGGGCAGCTTGAGCGGGGAGTAGCCGTAGCCGGTGATGCCGAGCCGGGAGAACTGCTTGGCGTCGGTGCCGCCGGCCATGCAGAAGGGGATGACGTGCCCGTCGGGGTCGAAGTGCTCGACGGACTCGCGCAGGATCCCGTACGTGCGCCCGTCCACCGGGGCCTGGAGGGCCACCTCCCGGTGCTCGAACTCCCAGTGCACGTCGGGGCCGGTGAGCCGGTTGAGGGTGTCGGTGAACTCGGCCTCGCCGCCGGGGACGGTGCGTCCGTCGACGTAGGCGGTGGCGTGGCCGGGGATGACGTTGAGCTTGTAGCCGGCGCTGAGCATGGTCGGGTTGGAGCTGTTGCGGACGGTCGCCTCGACGAGGGCCGCGGCCGGGCCGAGTTTGCCGAGGAGGCCGTCCAGGTCGGTGCCGGGGGCGCGCGGGTCGACGGTGAGGCCCTGGAGGGCGGCGAGTTCGGTGATGCAGGCGGTGACGGTGTCGGTGAGGCGGACCGGCCAGTCGTGTTCGCCGATGCGGGCCACGGCGGCGGCAAGCCGACTGACGGCGTTGGCCCGGTTGGGCTTGGAGCCGTGTCCGGCGGTGCCGTGGGCGGTCAGCTTGAGCCAGGCGGTGCCGCGTTCGCCGGCGGCGATGGGGTAGAGGGCCTGGCCGGGCCGGGGGTGCACGGTGAAGGCCCCGGATTCGCTCAGGCCCTCCGTACAGCCTTCGAACAGGTGCGGGTGCTCGTCGGCGAGGTAGCCCGAGCCGTCGACGGCACTCGCCTCCTCGTCGGCGGTGTAGGCGATGACGACGTCCCGGCGGGGCCGGACGCCGTGGCGTGCCCAGGCGCGCACGACGGCGAGCACCATCGCGTCCATGTTCTTCATGTCGACGGCCCCGCGGCCCCAGACCACGCCGTCGCGGACCTCTCCGGAGAAGGGGTCGACGCTCCAGTCGGCGGCCTCGGCGGGGACCACGTCCAGGTGTCCGTGGACGAGGAGGGCGGGGGCGGAGGGGTCGGTGCCCTCGATCCGGGCGACCACGTTGGTGCGGCCAGGGGTGCGCTCCAGCAGCACGGGGTCGAGCCCGGCTCCGGCGAGGCGCTCGGCGGCGTACTCGGCGGCGGGCCGCTCGCGGCAGTCGCCGCCGCCGCGGTTGGTGGTGTCGATCCTGATCAGGCCGGAGGTGAACTCGACGACCTCGTCGAGGGCCGTCCCGTCGATGCAGGCTCCGACGCCGGCTCCGTCGACGCGGGTCCCATCGACCCGGGTCCCATCGGCACGGGTCCCATCGACACGGGTCCCGTCGGGGCCCGCGGCTGCTTCGTGGGCGGTCCCTCGGGGAGCGCCTTCCACCCGGTGCATGTCAGCCATACTGCTCCTCCACGGCCGCCGAGACGACCGTCGTGACCGCCTTGAAGGTCCGGATCCCCTCGTACATCGTCCCGCTGGTGTACGCGACCCTGCGTTCCCCGGAACGTTCGACGCCCGGGACGACGGTCGCGGCCATCGAGAGGTGCTCGGCGTCGAACTCGACCTCCACCGCGTAGGGGCCGCCGCGCACCGGCTCGTGGCGGACGGCGAGCTTGGCCGCCTCGGTGGCGGCGGCGCGGATGTCGGCGGCGGTGCGGGCCGGGGTGCGGCAGACGGCGGCGTAGCGCGAGACGTGGTCCTTGACGGCGACGGTGCGGGCGTCGGGGGCGTATCCGGCGGCGTCGGCGCAGGTCAGGTCGTCGCCGGTGACGAGGATGACGGGGACCCCGTACTCGGCGACCACGTGGGCGTTGAGGACGCCCTCGCTGGCGCGCAGGCCGTTGAGCCAGACGCCGGTGATGGAGTTGGCGAGGTAGGTGTGGGCGAGGACCCCCTCGCTGCCGGCGCCGGTGTGGTAGCCGACGAAGGCGATGCCGTCGACGTCGCCGTGCTGGACGCCCTCGACCATGGAGAGGGACTTGTGGCGGCCGGTGATCATCTCGGCGCGGGCGTCGAGCTTCTCCAGGAGGAGGTTGCGCATGGTCCAGTGGGCCTCGTTGACGAGGACCTGGTCGGCGCCGCCGTCGTAGAAGCCGAGGACGGCGGCGTTCACGTCGGAGGTGAACATGCCCCGGCAGCGCTCCCATTGCGGGGTGCCGGGCAGCACGTCGGCCGGCCAGGTGACGCCCGTGGCGCCTTCCATGTCGGCGGAGACGAGGATCTTCATCGGGCCCCCGGTGGGTCGGGTCGCGGAGCCCCACCCTAGCCGCCCGGCGGGCTCGGGGCCCCGGACCACGCCCGGGACCGGGGCGGGCTGCGCGGCGGGTCGCGGGGCGGCCCACCCCGGCCGGGAATTCCACCCGAACCGGTGAGCCGTCCCCGGGCGTTGTCCCGCCGGGGGCCGGTCCCGTCAGGCGCCGGCCTTGACTTCCTCGGCCAGCTTGTCGAGCACGGTGTCGTAGATGCGGCCGAGGCCCTTGGGGGCGAAGGTCCGCTCGAAGAAGCCGCCGATGCCGCCCGCGCCGTTCCACACGGTGCTGACCACGGCCCGGGAGCGGCCCTCGCCGGCGGGGGTGACGGTCCAGGTGGTGACCATGGAGGAGTTGCGGTCCTTCTCCACGAGCTGGCCGTCGGTGGGCTCGGTGACCTCCAGCAGGCAGTCGCGCACGCGCTTGCTGGTGGCCTGGAGCTTCCAGTGGACCAGGGTGCCCTCGCCGTCCCCGCCCTCGCGCACCTCGTACTCGCTGAAGTGCTCGGGGAGCAGCTTCTTCCGGGTGCCGGTGTAGTCGGCCAGCGCGTCGAACACGGTGTCCGCGTCGGCCTCGATGATGCGCTCCGTGGTGGCCTCGACCTGCGCCATACCTGTTCCTCCAGCAGTCGTGAACGTTGCGGCGCAAGCCAATCACCTCCGGGGCGGGCGCCCAAATCCGCCGTCCGCCGCCGGACCGCCCCGGCCCGGGGCCGCATCCCCGCCCGCAGCACGGTCCGCGGCCCGCCGGGAGACCGCCGGGGCACCACCCGAGGCCCGCCGGGAGACCGCCCGCGACCGCCGCCCGCACGATCATGGGAACGTTTGTTCTATTCTCGGGTCCCCGTCACCGAGGAGGCATCCATGCGCTGGGACCATCTGACCGGGGCGCCGGGCAGCGGTCCGGCCGCCCTGTTCGCGGCCGGCTCCGTCGTCACCCGCACCTTCGACACCCCCGAGTTCCGCGGGATGACCTTCCACGAGGTGCGGGCCCGTTCGATCGTCAACCGCGTGCCCGGGGCCTCGCGGATGCCGTTCGAATGGACCGTCAACCCCTACCGGGGCTGCAGCCACGCCTGCGTCTACTGCTTCGCCCGCAAGACCCACGGCTACCTCGACCTCGACACCGGGACCGGCTTCGACTCCCAGATCGTCGTCAAGGTCAACGCCCCCGAGCTGCTGCGCCACGAGCTGGCCGCGCCGCGCTGGAGCGGCGCGCACATCGCGATGGGCACCAACGTCGACTGCTACCAGCGCGCCGAGGGCCGCTACCGGCTGATGCCCGGGATCATCGGGGCGCTCCGGGAGCGCGCCAACCCCTTCTCGATCCTCACCAAGGGCACGCTGATCCTGCGCGACCTGCCCCTGCTGCGGCAGGCCGCCGAGGCCGCGGAGGTCGGCGTCTGCGTGTCGGTCGGGTTCACCGACACCGCCCTGTGGCGGACCGTCGAGCCCGGTGCCCCCTCACCCGCCGCCCGGCTGGCCGCCGTGCGGGCCCTGACGGACGCGGGCCTGGAGTGCGGGGTGCTGATGGCGCCGGTGGTCCCCTTCCTCGGCGACTCCCCCGAGCAGCTGCGGGCGACCGTCCGGGCGGTCGCCGCGTCCGGGGCGGCCTCCGTGACACCCCTGGTACTCCATCTGCGGCCGGGGGCGCGCGAGTGGTTCACGGCCTGGCTCGGCCGGCACCACCCGCACCTGGTCGCACGGTACGAGCGGATGTACGCGGGCGGGTCGTACGCGCCCACCTGGTACCAGCGCCGAATCACCCGCCAAGTCCACGAACTCGCGGCCGAATTCGGCATCGGGCCCGCCCGGCGCGGGCAGCTGCGGGCGGCCGGCGCACCGGAGCGGACGGCCGTCCCGGCCCCGGCCGGACCCACTCAGCTGACCCTGCTGTGACCCCGCCACGGGCGGCGCCCGTGACCCGGACGCCTCCCGACGGGTCATCACATCGGGCCAATGCGCCGCCCAATCCCGTCTTCCCGCCACGGTTTCCGGGACGATTCCGCCCAGAACCCTCGGCTGGGAGGCCCCATGCTCCACCCCTCGAAGCTGCGCCCCGCGAAGAAGCGGGCCGCCGTCCTGCTGGCGATCTCCACCGTCGCCGCCGCCCTCGCGACCCCCCTCGCCGCCGCGCCGGCCGCGCCCGCCGAGGCGCCCGCCCCGGCCGCCGCCGGGCTGCGCTGGACCGGCTGCGCGACCCCCCGCTACCCGACGCTGCAGTGCGCCTCCCTCAAGGTCCCGCTCGACCACGAGCAGCCCGCCGGGCGGCAGATCGCCCTGGCCCTGACCCGCGTCCCGCACACGGCCGCCACCTCTCAGGGGCCGCTGCTGGTCAACCCCGGCGGCCCGGGCGGCAGCGGGCGCGCGCTGGCGGGGTTCATCGCCTCGGCCCTGCCCAAGGACGTGGCCGCCCAGTACGACGTGATCGGCTTCGACCCCCGGGGCGTGGGCAAGAGCGAGCCCGCCCTGGACTGCGGGTCCGGGCACTTCACCCCGGTGCGTCCCGACTCGGTGCCGCGCGACCGGGCGACCGAGCGGGCCAACCTGGAGCGGGTGCGGTCCTTCGCGGTGTCCTGCCAGGAGAAGCACGCGGACGTGCTCCCGTACATCGGCACCGTCTCCGCGGCCCGCGACCTGGAGGTGCTGCGCACCGCACTGGGCGCGCAGAAGCTCAGCTATTTCGGCTACTCCTACGGCACCTACCTGGGCGCGGTGTACGCCAAGCTCCACCCGGACCGGGTGCACCGGCTGGTGCTGGACTCCGTGGTCGACCCGGGCGGCGTCTGGTACGAGGACAACCTCGCCCAGGACCAGGCCTTCGACGCCCGCCACAAGGCGTTCCTGGCCTGGGTGGCCCGCTACGACTCCACGTACCACCTGGGCACCGACCCGGCCCGGGTGGAGGAGCGCTGGTACGCGATGCGCGACGCGCTGCGCTCCGCCCCGGCGGGCGGGAAGGTGGGCCCGGCCGAGCTGGAGGACACGTACATGCCGGGCGGCTACTACAACGGCTACTGGCCGTCCCTGGCCGAGGCCTTCGCGGCGTACGCGGTGAAGCAGGACCCGAAGCCGCTGGTGGCGGCGTACGAGCGGCTGGGCGCGGTGGAGCCGTCGGCGACCAACAGCTACAGCGTGTACACGGCGGTGCAGTGCCGGGACTCGGCGTGGCCGCGGGACTGGAACCGCTGGCGGGCCGACATGTGGCGCACGCACGCGAAGGCGCCCTTCATGACCTGGAACAACGCCTGGTACAACGCGCCGTGCGCGTTCTGGCCGACGCAGCCGCTGGAGGCTCCGGACGTGACGAACACGGCGCTGCCGAAGGCGCTGCTGTTCCAGGCGACGGAGGACGCGGCCACCCCGTACGAGGGCGCGGTGAGCATGCGGGACAGGCTGGCGGGATCGGCTCTGGTGGTGGAGGAGGGCGGCGGCAACCACGGCATCGCCCTGAGCGGCAACAAGTGCCTCGACGAGAAGCTGTCGGCGTACCTGAGGACGGGTCAGGCGGCGGACGCGACCTGCCCGGCGCAGCCCGCTCCGCAGCCGGCCGCGGCCACCCGCGCGGTCCCGCCC
The DNA here is from genome assembly GCF_044747545.1 of Streptomyces sp. NPDC090077. Taxonomy (NCBI): domain Bacteria; kingdom Bacillati; phylum Actinomycetota; class Actinomycetes; order Kitasatosporales; family Streptomycetaceae; genus Streptomyces; species Streptomyces sp. NPDC090077. The sequence continues at coordinate 13,068 of NZ_JBIVEG010000030.1, read as the reverse complement.
TCGGCGGGCGGGGCGGCCCTGCACGGGCTGCTGGGCTTCCGCGGCTGAGGCCGGGCGGGCAAGATCGTCCGCATGACTCCTGCTGCGCATGACGCCGACCACCTCACCCGCATCGCCGCGCCCGAGGGCGTCAGCCCCGGCACCGGCTACAGCCACGTCGTCTGGGGCACCGGGCGGTTCGTGGCCGTCTCGGGGCAGTGCGCCTTCGACGAGAAGGGCGCGGTGGTCGGGGAGGGAGATCCGGCCGCGCAGGCCCGGCAGGTGTTCGAGAACCTGCGGCGGTGCCTGGCGGCGGCCGGGGCGGGCTTCGAGGACGTGGTGAAGCTGACGTACTTCGTCACGGACGTGGCCCACCTGCCCGCGGTGCGGGCGGCCCGGGACGAGGTGATCGCCGCGGACCGGCTGCCGGCCTCCTCGGCCGTCCAGGTCGCGGCCCTCTTCCGCCCCGAGCTCCTGCTGGAGGTCGAGGCCTTCGCGGTGGTCCCGCCGACCGCCTGAGGGCCCCGCGCCTCATTCGCCGGCGGGGCTGATTTCAGCCCCGCCGGCGAATGAGGCGACGGGCGCGCAGCGCCCGCACGGGGTCGGGGGCAGCGCCCCTGGGAACGGTGGAAGGGTGGGGAGGGGCGGGCCCCGCGCAGCGGCACCGGCCCCCCGCCCGGCAGGGCCTACGCGTCGGGGTGCCCCGCCACCAGCCCGGCCAGGGCCTCGGTGGCGGCCATCGCCAGGCGGGGGTGGGCCTGGGCCCGGACCAGGACGTCGCGGGCCCGGGTGTCGGCCAGGGCGCCCAGGCCCTCGACGCAGGCCAGGGCCACCCGCCAGTACGGGTCGTGCGGGGCCAGCAGCCGCGACAGGGTCTTGATCAGGGCCGGGGCCGACTCCGGCGCGCGCAGCGCGGTCAGCAGCCGGACCGGGTGCAGGGCGTAGGCCGTGCGCAGGGAGTTCGTCGCCAGGGCCGCCGCCGCGCGGGCGGTGCGCGGATCACCGAGGACGCCGAGCGCCTGCGCGGCGGCGGCGCAGCGGGCCGGGTCGCGGTGGTTGAGCAGCAGCACCAGCGGCTCGAAGGCCCGCCGGTCCCCGGCCATCCCGAGCCGGTACGCGGCCAGTTCGCGGGCCCACAGGGGCAGCCCGGCCGAGGTCAGGGAGGCCGCCAGGTCGTCCGGCGCGGCCGTGAGCAGTTCCGGGTACGCGGCCGACCCGTCGGCCTCCGCACGCAGGCGTTCCAGCACGTCGTTCACGCCGCCACCCTAGGGGTCCGCGGCCCCCGGCAGAGACGGTTCCGCGGAGCCCGTTGATCGATGATCGATGATCGGTACATTTGGGCGGTACAGGTCACATCTCCGCGCTCTGGCGGACCAGTTACCGGCCGGTTAATCTCGCTCCAACACGTACGGACGCGGCCTGGTGACGCAGCCGCCCCGTACCAGTCGGTTCGTTCGCTCTACCGTTCCACCCGTACGGCCGGACCCCGGGACAGGGTTCCGCCGTCCCGCCCGCCGCGCCCCCATCCCTCTCCGGGCGCACCGCCGGGCGTGTTCCGCACGGCTCTTCCGTACGGCATCCGCGCGCGTCGTGCACCGCGCGCTCCCTCAGTCGTCACCCTCTTCCACTGGAGTCCCGCGATGGACCTTCCGTCCACGTCCAGTCAGTCCTCCCTCCGCACCGTCGCCGTCGTCGGCCTCGGCACGATGGGCACCGGCATCGCCGAGGTCCTCGCCCGGGCCGGCCGCGAGGTCATCGGCATCGACGTCAGCGAGGCCGCCACCCGCCGCGCCGCCGGGGCCCTCGCGGCCGCCACGGCCCGCTCGGTGGCCAAGTACAAGCTCACCGAGCAGGAGCGCGAGGCGGTCCTGGCCCGCTTCCGCACCTTCACGGACCTCGGCGCCGCCGCCGAGGCCGACCTCGTCATCGAGGTGGTCCCGGAGGACTACGACCTCAAGCACCGGATCATCGGCGAGCTGGACGCGATCGTCCGGCCCGACACGGTGCTCGCCACCGGGACCAACGCGCTGTCGGTGACCCGGCTCGCCGCCGAGTCGCGGCACCCCGAGCGGGTGCTGGGCATGCACTTCTTCAACCCGGCCCCGGCGATGAAGCTCGTCGAGATCGTCTCCAGCGTGCTGACCGCGCCGACGGCCGTCGAGGCGGTGACCGGGCTGGCGGTGGAGCTGGGCAAGCAGCCCGTCGCGGTCGGCGACCGGCCCGGCTTCGTCGCCGACGGCCTGCTCTTCGGCTACCTCAACCAGGCCGCCGCGATGTACGAAGCCAAGTACGCCTCCCGCGAGGACATCGACGCGGCGATGAAGCTCGGCTGCGGACTGCCGATGGGCCCCCTGGCCCTGCTCGACCTGGTCGGCGTCGACACCGCGCGCACCGTCCTGGAGGCCATGTACGCCTCCTCGGGCGACCGGCTGCACGCCCCGGCCCCGATCCTGGGCCAGCTCGTCGAGGCGGGCCTGACCGGGCAGAAGGCCGGGCGCGGCTTCTACACGTACGAGGCCCCGGGCAGCCCGGTGGTCGTCCGCGACCTGCAGACCCCGCTGGACGGGTCCCTGCTGGGCGCGGGCCGTGCGGTCTCCTCGGTCGGCGTGGCCGGCTCGGGGACCATGGCGAGCGGGATCGCGCAGGTCTTCGCGCAGGCCGGCTACGACGTGGTCCTCGCCGCCCGCAGCGAGGAGAAGGCCGAGGCCGCGAAGGCCGCGATCGGGAAGTCCCTGGGCCGTGCGGTGTCCAAGGGCCGACTGACCGAGGAGGCCGCAGCGCAGACCCTGGACCGGATCACCCCGGCCGGGTCGCTGGAGGCCTTCGCTGACGTGGACCTGGCGGTCGAGGCGGTCGCCGAGGACCTGGAGGTCAAGCAGCAGCTGTTCGCGGGCCTGGACAAGGTGTGCAAGCCGGGCGCGGTGCTGGCCACCACCACCTCCTCGCTGCCGGTGATCGCGGTCGCGCGGGCCACCTCGCGCCCGCAGGACGTGATCGGCATGCACTTCTTCAACCCCGCTCCGGCCATGAAGCTGGTCGAGGTGGTCCGGACGGTGCTGACCGCCGACGACGTGCACGCCACGGTCCGCGAGGTCTGCGCGAAGGTGCGCAAGCACCCGGTGGACTGCGGGGACCGGGCCGGCTTCATCGTGAACGCGCTGCTGTTCCCGTACCTGAACAACGCGATCAAGATGGTCGAGCAGCACTACGCGGGGATCGACGACATCGACGCCGCGATGAAGCTGGGCGGCGGCTACCCGATGGGGCCCTTCGAGCTCCTCGACGTGGTCGGCCTGGACGTGTCGCTCGCCATCGAGAAGGTCCTCTACCAGGAGTTCCGCGACCCGGCCCTCGCGCCGTCCCCGCTGCTGGAGCACCTGGTGGCGGCGGGCTGCCTGGGCCGGAAGACCGGCCGCGGATTCCGTGAGTACGCCCGCCGGTAGGGGGACACCCCCTGACCCCCGGCCGGGCCCCGATCAGGATGCGTGGGGAGGGCTGCTCGGGTCCGCCGGACCCTCACGGCGGACGTACCTTCCCGAGCCCAGTGCGGGCCCTCCCCCGCATCCGCCTCCCGTGCACCCCCCTCCGGCGCGCGCGCCTGCGCGAATGAAGTACTTTCGGTCTATGTCCCAGCCCGCCAAGACCTCACCCCGCGCCGCGTCGGCCGCCGACCCCCAGGAGAGCGCGGCCGGCACCCGGGCGGCCGCCCAGCGGCTCAAGATGCGGCGCGAGCTCGCCGCGGCGGCCATGGAGCTCTTCGCGACCAAGGGGTACGAGGCCACGACGGTCGACGAGATCGCCGCGACCGCCGGTGTGGCGCGCCGGACGTTCTTCCGCCACTTCCGTTCCAAGGAAGAGGCGATCTTCCCGGACCACGACGACACCCTGATCCGCGCCGAGGCCGTGCTGGACGTGGCCCCGGCGCACGAGCACCCGCTCGACACGGTGTGCCGGGGGATCAAGGAAGTCATGAAGATGTACGCCGCCTCGCCGGCGGTGTCGGTGGAGCGCTACCGGCTGACCCGCGAGGTGCCGGCGCTGCGCGAGCGGGAGATCGCCTCGGTGGCCCGCTACGAGCGGCTGTTCACCCGCTACCTGCTCGCCCATTTCGACGAGACCGACCACCACGACGGCAACGACGATCCGCTGCTCGCCGAGGTGGCCGCCTCCGCGGTGGTGACCGCCCACAACCACGTGCTGCGGCGCTGGCTGCGGGCGGGGGGCCAGGGGGACGTGGAGGCGCAGCTGGACCACGCCTTCGCGATCGTCCGCAAGACCTTCGGGTCGGGGATCGGCGCCGGCCGCACGGCGGGGGCGGGCGCCGGGACCCCGCCGGCGGCGGTGCGCGCGGAGGGTGAGGTCCTGGTCGCGGTGGCGCGTACGGACGCTCCGCTCGAAGAGGTCATGCGGACCATCGAAGAGGCGCTCAAGAACAAGTAGCCGGTCTCTCGCCGGCACCAGCAGGCGACGTCCGTCACAGCGGCCGCTCCCGTTCCGGGGGCGGCCGTTTTCCTTTGTCCGAGTTGCCCCTACTCGCGGGTAACTCTGATCGATCATCGCTCATCTGCGCAGGTCAATCGGCAATTGAGAGAAATTCTTGGCACGCAGTGCCTTGCCGAGTGACACGGGGTGCCATACGTTGAGTCCCGTCCGGATGTCCCCGCGGCCCACGCCCACTCGGTACGGAACGCGCCCCGGATGCCTGCGTCACCAGGCCCCGCTCGCCCTCACCACAGGCGCGACAGCACCACAGCCCAGCCGGACCGACGGCACCTCGCAGCACCCACCACACGCAACCGCGCACCCGCGCATCCCTCAGCGCACCCTCATCAGCGCTAGCAGGAGGCTCTCCCGTGAAGGACATCCTGGACGCGATTCAGTCGCAGTCCGCCACCGCCGAAGACTTCGCCGCACTGCCGCTCCCCGACTCGTACCGCGCGATCACCGTGCACAAGGACGAGGTGGAGATGTTCGCGGGGCTCACCACCCGCGAGAAGGACCCGCGCAAGTCCCTGCACCTGGACCAGGTCCCGGTTCCGGAACTCGGCCCGGGCGAGGCCCTGGTGGCCGTCATGGCCTCCTCGGTCAACTACAACTCGGTGTGGACCTCGATCTTCGAGCCGGTTTCCACCTTCAGCTTCCTGGAGCGCTACGGGCGCCTGTCCGAGCTCACCAAGCGCCACGACCTCCCGTACCACGTCATCGGCTCCGACCTCGCGGGCGTCGTGCTGCGCACCGGCCCCGGCGTCAACTCCTGGAAGCCGGGCGACGAGGTCGTCGCGCACTGCCTCTCCGTCGAGCTGGAGTCCTCGGACGGCCACAACGACACGATGCTCGACCCCGAGCAGCGGATCTGGGGCTTCGAGACGAACTTCGGCGGCCTGGCGGAGATCGCCCTCGTCAAGTCCAACCAGCTGATGCCGAAGCCGGACCACCTCAGCTGGGAGGAGGCCGCCTCCCCCGGCCTGGTCAACTCGACCGCCTACCGCCAGCTGGTCTCCCGCAACGGCGCCGGCATGAAGCAGGGCGACAACGTCCTGATCTGGGGCGCCAGCGGCGGCCTCGGCTCCTACGCCACCCAGTTCGCCCTGGCCGGCGGCGCCAACCCGATCTGCGTGGTCTCCAGCCCCGAGAAGGCCGACATCTGCCGGGCCATGGGCGCCACGGCCGTCATCGACCGCAACGCCGAGGGCTACAAGTTCTGGAAGGACGAGCGCACCCAGGACCCGCGCGAGTGGAAGCGCTTCGGCTCGAAGATCCGCGAGCTGACCGGCGGCGAGGACATCGACATCGTCTTCGAGCACCCGGGCCGCGAGACCTTCGGCGCCTCCGTCTACGTCACCCGCAAGGGCGGCACCATCACCACCTGCGCCTCGACCTCGGGCTACATGCACGAGTACGACAACCGCTACCTGTGGATGTCCCTGAAGAAGATCATCGGCTCGCACTTCGCGAACTACCGCGAGGCGTGGGAGGCCAACCGCCTGATCGCGAAGGGCAAGATCCACCCCACCCTGTCGAAGGTCTACTCCCTGGAGGAGACCGGCCAGGCGGCCTACGACGTCCACCGCAACCTCCACCAGGGCAAGGTCGGCGTCCTCGCCCTCGCCCCCGAGGAGGGCCTCGGCGTCCGCGACCACGAGATGCGCGCCGAGCACCTCGACGCGATCAACCGCTTCCGCAACGTCTGAGTCCGCTCAAAGGCCATAAGGATCGCCTGAGATGACAGAGCGCCAGAAGGACCGTCCGTGGCTCATGCGGACGTACGCCGGCCACTCCACGGCCGAGGCGTCCAACGAGCTGTACCGCCGCAACCTCGCCAAGGGCCAGACCGGCCTGTCGGTCGCGTTCGACCTCCCGACGCAGACCGGCTACGACCCCGACCACATCCTCGCCCGCGGCGAGGTCGGCCGGGTCGGGGTCCCGGTCTCCCACCTCGGCGACATGCGGCGGCTGTTCCAGGACATACCCCTGGAGCAGATGAACACCTCGATGACGATCAACGCCACCGCCATGTGGCTGCTGGCGCTCTACCAGGTGGCCGCCGAGGAGCAGGGCGCGGACATCGCCAAGCTCCAGGGCACCACCCAGAACGACATCGTCAAGGAGTACCTCTCGCGCGGGACGCACGTCTTCCCGCCCGGGCCCTCGCTCCGCCTGACGACGGACATGATCGCGTACACGGTCAACCACATCCCGAAGTGGAACCCGATCAACATCTGCAGCTACCACCTGCAGGAGGCCGGGGCCACCCCGGTCCAGGAGATCTCGTACGCGATGTCCACCGCGATCGCCGTCCTGGACTCGGTGCGCGACTCGGGCCAGGTGCCCGAGAAGCGCTTCGGCGAGGTGGTCGCCCGCATCTCCTTCTTCGTGAACGCGGGCGTCCGCTTCATCGAGGAGATGTGCAAGATGCGCGCCTTCAGCCGGATCTGGGACAAGGTCACCCGGGAGCGCTACGGCATCGAGGACGCCAAGCAGCGCCGGTTCCGCTACGGCGTCCAGGTGAACTCGCTCGGCCTGACCGAGGCCCAGCCCGAGAACAACGTCCAGCGCATCGTGCTGGAGATGCTCGCGGTCACCCTCTCCAAGGACGCCCGCGCCCGCGCGGTGCAGCTGCCCGCCTGGAACGAGGCGCTGGGCCTGCCCCGGCCCTGGGACCAGCAGTGGTCGCTGCGCATCCAGCAGGTCCTGGCCCACGAGAGCGACCTGCTGGAGTACGAGGACATCTTCGCCGGCTCCCACGTCATCGAGGCCAAGGTCGACTCCCTGGTCGCCGACTGCCTGGCCGAGATCGACCGGATCCAGGAGATGGGCGGCGCCATGGCCGCCGTCGAGTCCGGGTACCTGAAGTCCCAGCTGGTCTCCTCGCACGCCGAGCGGCGCGCCCGGATCGAGGCCGGCGACGACAAGATCGTCGGGGTGAACTGCTTCCAGCAGACCGAGGAGAACCCGCTCACCTCCGACCTCGACGGGGCCATCATGACCGTCGACCCCGCGGTGGAGGCCTTCACCGTCGAGCGGATCACCCGCTGGCGGGCCGAGCGGCAGGAGTCCTCGGACCGGCAGGGGGGCGGCGACCCGTTCGTCTTCCCGACCGTCGGGCAGGCCCTCGACCGGCTGAAGGAGGCCGCCGCCGGGACCGAGAACCTGATGGAGGCCACCCTGGAGTGCGCCCGCGCCGGTGTCACCACCGGCGAGTGGGCGAACGCCCTGCGCGAGGTCTTCGGCGAGTTCCGCGCCCCGACCGGGGTCTCCTCGGCCCCGGTCGCCGTCACCGCCGAGGAGGGCACCCCGCTGGCCCTGGTCCGCGAGAAGGTCTCCCGGACGGCCGACGAGCTGGGCTCCGGCCGGCTGCGCCTGCTGGTCGGCAAGCCCGGCCTGGACGGGCACTCCAACGGTGCCGAGCAGATCGCCGTCCGCGCCCGCGACGCCGGCTTCGAGGTGGTCTACCAGGGCATCCGGCTGACTCCCGAGGAGATCTCCTCGGCGGCCCTGGCCGAGGACGTGCACTGCGTGGGACTGTCCATCCTGTCCGGTTCGCACAGCGCACTGGTCCCGGACGTCCTGGAACGACTGCGCACGGCGGGGGCGGGCGACATCCCCGTCATCGTCGGGGGCATCATTCCGAACGCCGACGCCGTCACGCTGAAGGCCGCCGGGGTGGCCGCCGTGTTCACCCCCAAGGACTTCGGCATCACGGAGATCATCGGCCGTATCGTCGACGAGATCCGCAAGGCCAACAAGCTCCACCCTCTCAACATCGCTGAAAGCACGGAGGTCCCCGCATGACCACGCCCCTCTCCCCCGTGAACCGGCTGCGTCCGCGCCGCTCCTGCCTCGCGGTCCCGGGTTCCAACCCGCGGTTCCTGGAGAAGGCCCAGGGCCTGCCGGCCGACCAGGTCTTCCTGGACCTGGAGGACGCCTGCGCCCCGCTCGCCAAGGAGGGCGCCCGCCACACGATCGTGGACGCGCTGAACAACGGCGACTGGACCGGCAAGACCCGCGTGGTGCGCGTCAACGACTGGACCACCCACTGGACGTACCGCGACGTCATCACCGTCGTCGAGGGCGCCGGCCAGAACCTCGACTGCATCATGCTGCCGAAGGTCCAGGACGCCCAGCAGGTCGTGGCCCTCGACCTCCTCCTGACCCAGATCGAGAAGACCATGGGCTTCGAGGTCGGCAAGATCGGCATCGAGGCGCAGATCGAGAACGCCAAGGGCCTGGTCAACGTCGACGAGATCGCCGCCGCGTCCCCGCGCCTGGAGACCATCATCTTCGGCCCGGCCGACTTCATGGCCTCGATCAACATGAAGTCCCTGGTCGTGGGCATGCAGCCGCCCGGCTACCCGGCGGACGCCTACCACTACATCCTGATGCGGATCCTGATGGCGGCCCGTACGCACAACCTCCAGGCGATCGACGGCCCCTTCCTCCAGATCCGCGACGTGGACGCCTACCGCGAGGTCGCCGGCCGCGCCGCCGCCCTCGGCTTCGACGGCAAGTGGGTGCTGCACCCGGGCCAGGTCGACGCCGCCAACGAGGTCTTCTCCCCCTCCCAGGAGGACTACGACCACGCCGAGCTGATCCTCGACGCCTACGACTGGTGCACCTCGGAGGCGGGCGGCAAGAAGGGCTCCGCGATGCTCGGCGACGAGATGATCGACGAGGCCAGCCGCAAGATGGCCCTGGTCATCGCCGGCAAGGGCCGCGCCGCCGGCATGGAGCGCACCACCAAGTTCGAGATCCCGGAGGCCTGAGCGACATGCAGTTCGGACGCACCTACGAGGAGTTCGAGGTCGGCGCGGTCTACAAGCACTGGCCCGGGAAGACCGTCACCGAGTACGACGACCACCTCTTCTGTCTGCTCACCATGAACCACCACCCGCTCCACATGGACGTGAACTACGCCGAGAACACGACCGACTTCGGCAGGAACGTGGTGGTCGGCAACTACGTCTACTCGCTGCTGCTCGGCATGTCCGTGCCGGACGTCTCCGGGAAGGCCATCGCCAACCTGGAGATCGAGTCCCTGCGGCACGTGGCGCCGACCTTCCACGGCGACACGATCTACGGCGAGACCACGGTCCTGGACAAGACCCCGTCCAAGTCCAAGGACGACCGCGGCATCGTCTACGTGGAGACCAAGGGCTACAAGCAGGACGGCACCCTCGTCTGCGTCTTCCGGCGCAAGGTGATGGTCCCGACCGAGACGTACATCACGGCGCGCGGCGGCGAGCAGCCCGGCCGGCCTCAGCTGAAGGAACAGGGGAAGTAGCCATGGCACGACTCGCCCAGACCGCCGGGCTCACGGACGTCCAGCGGGAGATCCTCAAGACCGTCCGGGAGTTCGTCGACAAGGAGATCATCCCGGTCGCGACCGAGCTGGAGCACCGCGACGAGTACCCGCAGCAGATCGTCGACGGGCTCAAGGAGCTCGGCCTCTTCGGTCTGATGATCCCCGAGGAGTACGGCGGCCTCGGTGAGTCGCTGCTCACCTACGCGCTGTGCGTCGAGGAGATAGCCCGCGGCTGGATGTCCGTCTCGGGCATCATCAACACCCACTTCATCGTGGCGTACATGCTCAAGCAGCACGGCACGCAGGAGCAGAAGGACCACTTCCTGCCGCGCATGGCGCTGGGCGAGGTGCGCGGCGCCTTCTCGATGTCGGAGCCGGGGCTGGGCTCGGACGTGTCGGCCATCACGTCCAAGGCGGTGAAGGACGGCGACGAGTACGTCCTGAACGGCCAGAAGATGTGGCTGACGAACGGTGGCAGCTCCACCCTGGTCGCCGTCCTGGTCCGAAGTGACGAAGGACACCCCGAGGGCACCGCGCCGCACAAGTCGATGACCACCTTCCTCGTCGAGAAGGAGCCGGGCTTCGGGGAGGTCCGTCCGGGCCTGACCATCCCGGGCAAGATCGACAAGATGGGCTACAAGGGCGTCGACACGACCGAGCTCATCATGGACGGACTGCGCATTCCGGCCAATCGGGTCCTCGGAGGCCAGACCGGCCGAGGGTTTTACCAAATGATGGACGGCGTGGAGGTCGGCCGCGTCAACGTGGCGGCGCGTGGCTGTGGCGTCGCGCAGCGTGCTTTCGAACTGGGTGTCTCCTATGCCCAGCAACGTCACACTTTCGGCAAGGCGATCGCCGAGCACCAGGCCATCCAGTTCAAGCTGGCCGAGATGGCTACCAAGGTCGAGGCCGCCCATGCCATGATGGTGAATGCGGCACGCAAAAAGGACTCCGGGGAACGAAACGACCTCGAAGCCGGGATGGCGAAGTACCTCGCCTCCGAATACTGCAAGGAGGTCGTCGAGGATGCCTTCCGTATCCACGGCGGCTACGGGTTCTCGAAGGAGTACGAGATCGAGCGCCTCTACCGGGAAGCGCCGATGCTTCTGATCGGTGAAGGAACCGCCGAGATCCAGAAAATGATCATCGGGCGACGCCTGCTCGAGGAGTACCGACTCCAGGGCTGAATGTCCCTTTTGCGGTGGATCGTACGATGATCCACCGCAGAAGAGTCACCTGCAGTCACTGGCCGACGGCCATCGACTCGGCTTCTGGCTTGCCCAGTTGTTGCGCGCAACCGATAGCATTCCAGTAAAGCCGCCGTCCCGTCCCCCCGTTTGCGGCGCGGCAATCACCCGCTACGAAGGTCATCCATGCCCCACAGCCAAACCTCTGCACACCGCGACAGCCTCTCCGGCGTACGCCTCGCGCGCGGAGCATCGCCGTGGCTTCTGCCGACCGTCGCCACCGCGGCGCTCAGCCTCACCCGGGCCCGCAAGTCCGGACGCTGGGCCGCGGCGGCCGTGCCCGCCACCGCTCTCGCGGCGGGCATGCTGTGGTTCTTCCGCGACCCCGAGCGCGAGATCGCCCAGGGCCGTGTCATCTCGCCCGCCGACGGTGTGGTGCAGAGCATCATGCCGTGGAAGGACGGGCGCACCCGCGTCGCGATCTTCATGAGCCCGCTGAACGTCCACGTCAACCGCGCGCCCCTGGCGGGCACGGTGACGTCCGTGGAGCACATCCCCGGCGGGTTCGTCCCGGCGTTCAACAAGGAGAGCGAGAACAACGAGCGCGTCGTCTGGCACTTCGACACCGAGCTCGGCGACATCGAGATGGCGCAGATCGCCGGCGCCGTCGCGCGTCGCATCGTCCCGTACCTGCCGGCCGGAACCAAGGTGGAGCAGGGCGAACGCATCGGTCTGATCCGCTTCGGCTCCCGCGTCGACATCTACCTCCCGGAGGGCGTCGAGGTCGCGGTCGAGGTCGGTCAGGCCACCACCGCGGGGGTGACCCGAATTGACCGTGACTGACCGCGAGACTCCTGCCACCGGCTGGGTTCCCGAGTCCGCCGAGGAGGAGTCCGCCGAGGACGACATGCCGCTCTCGCTGCGGCTGTCGATAGCGGACACCCTCACCCTCGGTAACGCCACCTGCGGATTCATGGCGGTGTACTTCACCACCACCGGGATCCTCATCCCGCACCTCACCGGCAGCGGCGAGTCGGGCATGGCCCGGCACAGCGCGGCGACCGCGGTGATACTGATGCTCCTCGCGGCGGTCTTCGACCTCTTCGACGGCATCGTGGCCCGCAAGCTGCGCAGCTCGCCGATGGGCGCGGAGCTGGACAACCTGTCCGACCTGATCAGCTTCGGGCTGGCGCCGGCGTACTTCGTGCTCGTCTACGGCATGGTCGCCGACGACGCGCACCAGAAGATGTCGGCGCTCGCGGCGATCGTGGTCCTGCTGGCGGTCGTGCTGCGACTCGCCAGATTCAGCTGCGTGACGATGAAGGACGGCATGTTCCAGGGCATGCCGAGCCCCTTCGGCGCGCTGACGGTCGTCTCGATCGTGCTGCTGGAGCTGCCGTTCGTCCCGACGCTGCTGGCGATCATCGGGGTGGCGTGGCTGATGGTCAGCCGGGTCGAGTACCCCAAGCCGCGGGGTGTCCTCGCGGCGGCCATGCTGAGCTGGATCGTCGGGGCCATGGGCCTCCTGGCGGCCTGGGCGTTCGACGCCCCGGGCGGCCAGCTGCTCCTCCAGACCGGCTGCGCGCTCCAGATCGCCCTGGCGGCGACCATCCCGCTGTTCGCGACGACCCGTCGCGCGAACACGTTCCGCCACAACCGGCGGGAGGCGCGGGCGGCGTCGCAGCTGCCGTAACGCTGCCGCTCGGCTTGCACGGGGAAGGCCCCGGGTCCCTCAGGGACCCGGGGCCTTCCCCTTTTTGACGCGGTCCTCGCACCGCTCAGCGCCGGGGCGCTTCCCGGGCTTCGGGCCCGCTGCGACAGCCTCCGGCCGTCGGCCCGGGGCGGGGCCGGTTCGGGTGGCGGGGGCCGGTGGGTCGTCTGCGGGTGGTGTGCCGCTGCGCGGGCCGGGGTCCCCTACCCGCCCTTCGCCCGTTCCCCGGGCTTCGCCCGGACCCCGTACGGCGCTACCGCGCCCGCGCCTCAAACGCCGGCGGGGCTGGAAGTGCGCTGCGCGCACTCCAGCCCGCCAGGCGACCAGTCCCGGCCGGCCAAATCCAGCCTCGCCGGCGTTTGATGCGCGGGGGGCTGGGGGCGGGGCCC